>CAZGKE010000044.1:0-13203 GCA_964526035.1 uncultured Gammaproteobacteria bacterium
ACCTTGGCCTTGTCGAACGGCGAACCCAGGGCTTCCAGATGGGTGCGCATCTCCGCTTGGGCATCTTCCAGCGCCAGCGCGCGGTAATCACCCATGGCGCCATCGGAAACGCCGGCATGGGTCATCAGGGTGAAATAGGGCACATCGTAGGCGTGGAAAACCTCGAAACTCGCATGCGGTGCGAGTCTTTGCGCGAACTCTGCTGCGCCTGCCGCCGCGGCTGAGAAATCGGTGCTCACCAGCACTTTCCGGTAGGGGCGATCCGCGGGCCGCCGGACCACCAGCACCGGAACGTCGGCGATCCGTACGATCTTCTGCGCCGTGGTTCCCACCACGGACTCGATGAAACCGGTCTCGCCATGCGCGCCCACCACCAGCAGCTCGGCTCCGGTTTCCGCTGCGCGATTCGCCAACACCTGCGCGACCTTCCCGAAACGGACCTCGACAGCAAGCTCGAGTCCGCCATCAAGGCCCGCTTCAACCGCCATCGCAGTGAGGCGGCCGCGAAGATCGGCACTCAGCGCCTCGGTGTCGGCAAGACGCGGCTGCGCCTGCGCCAACCATTCGGGGAGCACTGCAGTCGACCGCGCCACGTATATCAACTCCACTACGGCCTGATGCTGGCGGGCAAGCTGCCCCGCTCGCTGCAGGGCAACACGGGAAGCCTCGGAAAGGTCGGTGGCGACCAGGATGCGGCGCACAGGATCGGTCATGGCAATGCCTCAGCTGCGATAAACCTGGTGACAGGCCTTGCACGCTTCGCCGACGGCCGAGCGTGCATTGCCAAGGGCGGCGCAATCGTTCGGACCCAGCGAAATCTGCGATTGCACCACGTCGCGGAACTCCTGGCTCAGTCGCCGGAACTGCGGCTCATCGCTATCCTCAGCGAGGAAGGCAGCGTCGATCTCGCCGCCGACCGCACGCAGTCGATCCAGGTGCGGGATGACCTTGGCCGCCTCGCATTGCCCGGCCTCCGCGGCGCGCCTGAGCGCCATCGAATTTGACTGGAGAATGACCATCACCGCCTTGGAATGGGCGCTGCGCTTGTTCAGGGCGTTCGCGGCCATGCCGCCGAGGACGGCTCCAACTACCAGGGCCAGCAGGGCGAGGGCCAGATAACGCATTGGGGGGATCTCCTCTATATGACGTCACAAGCATAGCCGGCGACGATTGCGCCGGCGACGGTGCGCCAGCCGTCCCTTCCTTCAGGTCGCGGTAAACTCGACCGGACGGGGGACACGGCGATCACGATCATCAAGGAGTTGTACACCATGTCCAGAGCTCTTGCCTTGTTGCTGCTTCTTGCTGGCAGCAGTGCAACTACTGCATCGACCCCCGCGCTCGACGAGCGCTCGCCGTTCCGACCGGGCCTCTGGTGGAACGCGGAGCGGCCAGGCAGCGGCTTCGACATCCATCGCGTCGACCAGGACATCTTCCTGATCTGGTACACCTTTCTCGACGACGGATCACCGGTCTGGTACACCGCGCAGGGCACGCTCGAGAATGACAGGCTGCAAAGCGCGCTGCTCGTTCACCGCTGGGCCGACGGCGCGTACGCCGGCTACAGCGAAGCCGGCAGCATCGAACTGACCATTGCCACCGCAGAGAGCATGCTGCTGAACTGGACTCTGGACGAAGGCGCGGGCGCATGGTCTCTGCAGCCTTTCATCGTCGATGCCGGCGTTCCCGAGATTGATCACAGCGGCGCGTGGTATCAGCCCGAACGGCCCGGTTTCGGGCTGACCTTGAGCGAGCAGGGCGAGTTCCTGTTCAGCGCCGTGTACTACTACGATGGCAATGGCCAACCGGTCTGGGCTGTGGGTGACAACGCTTTCGAAGGCAGCGCGTTCGCGCTCCAACGCTTCAGCGGGAGCTGTCCCGGGTGCAGCCAGCAGGCACCTGTCGCCAGCCCCGCGGGCCAGATGACGCTGCGTACTGCCAACGGCCGCAGCATGGAAGTCGATCTTGATGTTCCTGCCGCGGCTGATGCGCCGTGGGCGCAAACGGGACAGACCTACGAGATTCTCACTCCCCCGGGATCGGAGCGGGCCGCTGACCGCATGCTGGTGCGCGCCGGCAGCGAGGCTGTGCTCGCCGACCAGCTGCGCCGCGCCCTGCTTGCCATCCACGTCGACCATACCTTCCGCGGTGGCATTGACTTTTCCGCTTCGCCTCCGCCACCTCCGGTTTCCGAGGGAGCGTTCTCCGGCACCAATCTGCAAGAGCTTGGCGTCGACGAAGCAGCGCTGCTGGTCTCGGACGGCGCCTGGGTGTTCGCCCAGGAGCAGGGGCGCGAAAGCCCTGCGCCCGGGCGGGTGCGGCTGGCCCGAATCGACCCGGCGCAAGTCGAGGTCGAAAGCGTCGATGAGTTTCCGATCGCGCTTGATCCGCGGCTGAGGCGGCCGCAGGCCAAAGGCCTGCTGCTGGACTCCGAGCGCCTGGTGGCCATCCATGGCGAGGAGATGCTTGCGCATTTGAGCGTCGGCTTGTGGATCGATCCGTGGCCGTGGACGGAAGGTACCTTCCAGGTGGATATCCTCGCGCGAACCGAAGGCAACCTTTCCGCTCCGACCTGGACCGCCTCGATCGACGGATATCTGCTCGCAGCGCGCCGCGTTGGCGACCAGCTGCTGCTGATTCACCGGCACACGACGCATGTGCCCGGCCTGGTCTTCGCCGGCAGTGATCCGCAGCTGCAAGCCGCCAACAGTTCGCTGCTGGAGGACATCGACGGCGCCGACCTGCTGCCGCAGATCCGCATCAACGGGGCCGATCCGCAGCCGCTGGTGGACGCCGACAGCGTGCTGCTGCCGCCCACCACCGATCTCGGCCCGCGCCCGGATCTGATGCTGCTGACGCGGGTCAACCTGGCTGACCCCGGGGACTTCGAGTCGATCGCGGTGCTCGGCTATCTGGAGGCTTTTTACGCCTCAACCGAGGCCGTGTATCTCGCCAGCAGCCGCTACCAGCCGGAAATCGACGAGGTACTGGGCATAAGTCGCCCAGGCAAGACCTCCACCGACCTGCACAAGATCGCACTGCAGGACGGTCGTCTAGACTATCGGGCCTCGGGCATCGTCGAGGGCTTCCTGCACTGGGATCCGGATCGCGCCGCCTTCCGCCTCAGCGAGCACGAGGGTCGCCTGCGGGTGCTCACCCAGAGTTTCGAGGATATCTGGGGTGCATTCGGACGCCACCGACTGGGCGTGCTGGAAGAATCCACCGTCACGTCCGGCCTGCTGCGCACCGTCTCGACGCTGCCCAATCGCGGACGACCGGAGCCAATCGGCAAGCCCGGCGAGTTGCTCTACGGCACCCGCTACGTCGGCGATCGTCTCTACGCCGTGACCTTTCTCACAATCGATCCGCTCTACGTCATCGACCTTTCGGACCCCGCGGATCCCTTCATCGCTGGCGAGGTGGAACTGCCGGGATTTTCCGACTATCTGCACCCTCTGCCCGACGGCATTCTGCTCGGCGTCGGCCACGACGCCATCGAGGAAATCGGCTGGAACGGCATGCCGTTTGCCTGGTTCCAGGGACTCAAACTCAGTCTGTTCGATGTTTCAGATCCCGGCGCGCCGCGCGTGCTCCAGGAAATGTCCCTCGGCAAGCGCGGCAGCGAGTCTGCGCTGCTGGCGCATCACCACGGTTTCAGCATCCTGCCCGGCGACGGCGTGCGCCCCACCCGCTTCGCCATTCCCATGGCGCTGCATGGCGAGGGTGTTGTGCAGAACCCATCGAATCCGCCCAGCACCGTGTATCCCTGGAGCCGCAGCGGTCAGTTCCGGTTCGAGTTCGAAGGGGAGGGCGCGGCGACCCGGATCCGCGCGCTCGATCCGCTGATCACTCGCGACAGCGCCTCGGGCGGCGTCACCGGCTGGAGCGATGGCGGCCGGCGCGGAGGCCGCTCGCTGCTGCTCGAGGGCGGCAGTCTGTACCTGGATGGGGATCGTTTCTGGCTTGCCGACTGGGACGCGCCGGCGGCGGTTCGCGGGCCTTACTGAAGCCCATAGCAAGCGGTAAGTCCCGACATGTGACCGCAGCGTCGGGACTCGCGAGACGCTGAAGGCTCACCGGTTCGCGACGCTTTCCGGCTTTGCTGCGTCGAAACATCAGGGCCGCCCATTTTCGGATTGTCCAATCTCCAGGGAGCGACAGACCGTGTGTCGACTGATTGGCATTGTCCTTTTGCTCAGCGGCGCGCCACTGTTCGCCGTGATTCCGGAGCTGGACGAGCGCACGCCATTCCGTCACGGACTCTGGTGGAATCCCGATCGTCCGGGAAGCGGCATCGACATCCATCGCAGTAGCGACGGCGTGTTCCTGGTCTGGTACACCTTTCGGCAAGATGGATCTCCGGTGTGGTTCACCGCGCAGGGCGCCCTGCACCAGGGCCGATTTCAATCCGATCTGCTGGAACATCGGGCGGTCGATGGGATTCATGCGGATTTCTCTGTCGCCGGCCAAGTGAGCCTGGACATACGGCGGCCCGAGACCATTGAGTTCGCCTGGACTCTGGGCCAGGACCAGGGCGAGTGGATGGTGCAACCCTACGTCGTCGACGGACCGGCGATCGATGTGGATCACAGCGGCGCATGGTTCCAGGTCGATCGTCCCGGTCATGGCCTGACGCTGAGCGAACAGGGGTCGTTCCTGCTGGCCGCACTGATGTACTTCGACGCCGGCGGTCGGGCGGTCTGGAGGGCAGGGCACAGGAGCATTGGTGAAACCCGCGTGGCGCTGCACAGGTTCGTCGGCAGCTGCCCGTCCTGTGACCACCAGCCCTCGTTTGCAACGGATGTGATCGACATCGACGTGACGCTGCTCGACGAGCATCGGATCGAGGTCGCGGCCAGCGCTTCCGCGGCGGCGCAGTTGCCCTTCACATCGGGCGCCCAGACGCTTTCGTTGCTGACCGCCGCTCACTCTGTTCGCCGTGCCGACCGGATGATGGTGAGATTGGCCGACGATCAGGTGCTCGGCGGCCTGCTGCGCCGCGGTCTCGTCAATATCGCCGACATGCCACGCACCGGGTCTGAGAATCTCGCACTGATTCTGACGCCCTCACCGTTCGCGCAAGACGGTGCCGTATCGATTGCCGCGCGCGAAATACCGTGGCGCGACGCACTGTCACTGCTGGTCTCGGATGAAACCAGCGTCTATGCGCTCGGTCTCGTGTCCGCGTTTCGGGACAGGGGTCGCCTGCTGGTCGCACCCCGGCACTCCGCCAGCGCTTCCCTTGTCGAAGCCGTGCCATACGACATTGATCTCGACCTTGCTCCGGGCTTCCCCCGTCCCGAAGGGATGGCCTTGGGAGGCGACCGACTGGTCGTGGTGCACGGCTCCGCGGTCACACTGGGCAACGCGGCAGAGGCGGTCTGGCCAGATCCGTGGAAATGGACGCGGGGCGCCATCCAGGTGGACGTTTTCGAAGTCGGCGCAGACCAAAACCTGACGCCGGCCTGGCGGGCATTGATCGACGGCTACCTGCTAGCCGGCTGGCTCGAAGACAACCACCTGCTGCTGCTGCATCGCTACGTACCGTTCGTCGATGGCCTGGTCTCCAGTAGCGGCACCGCACATGGGCGCGATGCCAATGCACAGCTTGTAGATGCCGTCTCCCTGTCGGCGCTGTTGCCGGGAATTCGCGTTGCTGGCGAAGACCGCGAGATCTTGGTCGATGCCGAGCGTGTACTGCTGCCGCCCGAAGGCGACCGTGAAGAAAGGTCCGATTTGATTCTTTTGACGCGCATCGACTTGCGCGATCCGGGCAGCCGCGAATCGATCGGCGTGTTTGGCGGTGTCGACGGCGTGCATGTTTCAACCGATGCCGTGTACGTTGCCAGCAACCGCCATCGCCTGCTTGAAGATCAGGAATCCGGTCTGTATCGCAGCGCCTTCAATCTGACCGACCTGCACAAGTTCGCCGCAATCGGGGACCGCTGGCAGTACCTCGCTACGGGAACCGTGCTGGGCTCGCTGCATCGGGACCCCGACCGCGCCGGACAGCGCATGGGCACCTTCGATGGGCGGGTGTTGGCATTCACCGAATCCAGCGACGGGATCTGGGGCGAGCAGGGGCCGTATCGCCTGAATCTGCTGGAACCCTCTGTGTCGAACCCGACCGCCTTGCGCAATGTCTCAAGCTTGCCGAACCAGAGCCGACCGCAGCCGCTGGCCGAGTCCTCAGGCGATCCACCCACGACGCGCTTTGTGCACGATCGTCTGTACCTGGTGCCGCCCGATGAAAGCCAGGCGGTCACGTTGCTGGACCTCGCCGATGGCGACGATCCTCGGGTTGCGGGCACCGCGGTACTTCCCGGTTTCGCCCACTTTCTACATCCACTTCCGCAGGGACGGCTGCTGGCTTTTGGGGGTGACCGCGCAGCTGGGTCGCATGGTCAATTCGAGACGCTCAGACTCAGTCTGTTCGACATGTCCGATGCGTCCCAGCCGCGTACGCTCGAGAGCCTCGAATTTGGCAGGCGTGGCAGTGGTTCGGCGCTGCTGCGCCACCGGCAGGCGTTCAGCCTGATCGAGGGGGAAGACGGCGAGCTGCTGCGCGTCGCCATCCCGATGGCGCTACACGGGCTGGATGAAGGCGACGCTCCGCCCGCAGAACAGCCCTATCCATGGTCGATCAGTGGTCTGTTCCTTTTCGAACTCGGAAATGAACACATCCTCGAACTGGATCCGCTGGTCGCGCGCGATGCCGCCCAAGGCGACAGCACCGGCATCCTTGATGGCGGGCGCTGGGACGGGCGTTCGCTGCTGTTTCCGGACGACAGCGTGTACCTGGACGAGGAACGCCTGTGGTTCGGCGCCTCAACCGTATCCCCGCATGTGCTCGGCGCGCATTGAGGCCGCGCGTGCGAGCATTGCTGATCGAGGCTGTTGCCGGCGTCACGCGGGATAGCGGTCGGCGCCATGCAGAGGTTCGATCAGGCCGGGGTCGTCGCGGCGCACGTTGTTGACGGAACGCGCGACTTCGTAGGCGTGGATGGCGACCTCATCGGGCAGCGCCAATACCGATGCGGCCGCCTCGGCTGGGCCATTGAGCCACATGCCGTAGAGGTGCCGCGGCAGCATTACGGGCATGCGCGCGTGCATCGGCGCCATCGCTGCGTTGGCCTCGCGGGTGAGGATGGTGAAGGTCTCCACCGGCTCGGCACCTTCGCGCTGCCAGTGCTCCCAAAGCCCGGCGAAGGCGAAACAGTCGCCGTCCCTGGGCACGATGGCGAAGGGCTGTTTCGGTGGCTTGTCGCCCTGCCATTCGTAGAAGCCACTGGCCGGCACGATGCAGCGTCGGCGTGCGCGCCAGGCGTTGCGGAAGGCCGGCTTCTCGGTCACCGTC
This sequence comes from uncultured Gammaproteobacteria bacterium, assembly GCA_964526035.1. GTDB lineage: Bacteria > Pseudomonadota > Gammaproteobacteria > Xanthomonadales > BPKI01 > DAOMOD01. Next base: position 7,358 of record CAZGKE010000044.1, read on the forward strand.
TCCGAGCGCGCGTTGATCATGCGGCTGCCGATATCGAGTTCCTTGGCCCAGCCCGGCACCAGGCCCCAGCGCAGCGCATCCGCACGGCGCTCGCCTTCGATTTCGCGGACCACCGGGATGTGCTGGGTCGGCGCGATGTTGAAGCGCGCCTGGTAGACGGGAATGCGCGTCAGCTCGAACTGCGCCGCCATCGCCTCCGGCAGGGTATTGAGGAAGTAGCGTCCGCACATGGCCTGACGATGCACCGGGACTTGGGGCCTCGTCAATCCTGGGAGGGCTACGAAGTTTCGATACGCGGCTTGGTCGAATTGCTTCGTGTAGCCCGGATGGAACGAAGTGGAATCCAGGGAGCGCGTGGCGAGGTGCAGGGGACATCCCGGATTCCGCTGCGCTGCATCCGGGCTACATGGATTCGGCCCGGAGCCGATCAATGGAAATCGCGTGAACGCGCATCCAGTCCGCCGAGCAGTTCGTCGAGGTTGGTGAGGCGTCCGGCAATCAGGTGGCTCACTCCCTCGGCCTGTTCGAACACGCCGTCGATGCCGAGCAGATGGCTCTCCAGCAGCACGCGACGCTGGCGGTCGGCCAGCGTGCGCCATACCACCACGTTGAGCCAGCCGCTCTCGTCTTCCAGCGTGAGAAAAGTGACGCCCGACGCCGTGCCCGGACGCTGGCGCAGGCGCACCAGGCCGGCCGCGCGCACCGGGGTGCCGTGCGCCAGCGCCTGCACTTCGCGCGCAGTTTTCCAGCGGCGCGCTTTCAGCTTGGGTCGAAGCAGCTTCAGCGGATGCGCATCGAGCGTATGGCCGATGCGGTCGTAGTCGGCAACCACGTTCTCCCAGGCTGTCGGCGGGCGCAGTACGGCGCGCTCCTCGGCCACCTTCAGCCCTTCAAACAGAGGCAGCGGTGTCTCCACCGCATCGGCATCCCAGCGCGCGCGATGACGATGCCCGGCCAGCCCTCGCAGGGCTCCGGCATCGGCCAGGCAGGCGAGGTCGTGGCGGTCGAGTTGGGCGCGTTCGGCGAGATCCTGCACGTCGCGGAAGGGGCGTTCCGCGCGTGCGGCGACGACGCGATCGGCCGCTTCGCGACGCATGCCGCGGATTTCGCGGAGGCCGAGTCTGAGGGAGCGGGGAGTGGGGAGCGGGGAGTGGGGAGAAGACGGGTCTCGCCCTGTAGGAGCGCACTCGTGCGCGACCGTCCACTCGCTTCGCAGCCGTGCCGCGGTCGGGGCTGAGGCCCCTCCCACAGGGACGCGCAAACCCTGCTCCCCGCTCCCTGCTCCCCGCTCCCCACCTTCCAACCCCGAATCCCACCCGCTGCAACGCACATCCACCGGCAGCACCCGCACCGCGTGTGCGCGCGCGTCCTGCAGGATCTGGTCGGGCGAGTAGAAGCCGAGCGGCTGGGAATTGAGCAGGGCGCAGGCGAAGGCGGCGGGGTGGTGACACTTGAGCCAGGCCGAGGCGTAGACCAGCAGGGCGAAGCTGGCGGCGTGCGACTCCGGGAAGCCGTAGCTGCCGAAGCCGCGGATCTGTTCGAACACCTGCAGAGCGAAGGCCTCGTCGTAGCCGCGCTCGGTCATGCCGGAGACGATGCGCTGCTGGAAATGATCCATGCCGCCGCGGCGTTTCCACGCCGCCATCGAGCGACGCAGGTGATCGGCCTCGCCCGGGGTGAAGCCGGCAGCGACGATGGCGAGCTGCATCACCTGCTCCTGGAAGATCGGCACGCCGAGGGTGCGCTCGAAGACCTTGCGCAGATCCTCCGAGGGATAGTCCACCTTCTCCTGGCCGTTCCTGCGCCGCAGGTACGGATGCACCATCTTTCCCTGGATCGGCCCGGGCCGCACGATGGCTACCTCGATCACCAGATCGAAGAAGTTCTTCGGCTTGAGTCGCGGCAACATCGCCATCTGCGCCCGCGACTCCACCTGGAACACCCCCACCGAATCGCCACGCTGGAGCATGGCGTAGGTGGCGGGGTCTTCGGCGGGGAGGGTGGCTAGGGTGAGGGGAGGGGAGCAGGGAGCAGGGAGCAGGGAGCAGGGTTTGCGCGTCTCTGTAGGAGGGGCTTCAGCCCCGACCGCGGCATGGCATCCAGAGCGGTTGTCGGTCGCCCACAGGTGGGCTCCTACAGGGCGAGACCCGTCGTCTCCCTGCTCCCCGCTCCCTGCTCCGCACTCCCTCCCTTCAATCAAATCAAAACACTTCCGGATACAGGTCAGCATCCCCAGCGCCAGGCAGTCGATCTTGAGCAGGCCCATGGTGTCGAGGTCGTCCTTGTCCCACTGGATGATGGTGCGCTCGGGCATGGCGGCGTTTTCCACCGGCACCAGGGTGGCGAGCGACTGTTCGGCGATCACGAAACCACCGACGTGCTGCGACAGGTGTCGCGGGAAATCCATCAGTTCGCGTACCAGGTGAAGGAACTTCCGCAGTACCGGACTGGTCGGGTCGAAGCCACGCTCGGCAAGCCGCCCCTCGATGGCGGCGGTGCCGTCCCACCAGGCCAGAGACTTGGCGATCTGGTCGACCTGATCGAGCGACAGCCCCAGCGCCTTGCCGACGTCGCGGGCGGCGCTCTTGGGGCGGTAGCAGATCACGGTGGCGGCCAGCGCGGCACGCTCGCGGCCGTACTTCCCGTAGATGTACTGGATCACCTCTTCGCGGCGCTCGTGTTCGAAGTCGACGTCGATGTCGGGCGGCTCGTTGCGCTCCTTCGAGATGAAGCGTTCGAACAGAAGGCTCATGCGCGCCGGGTCGACCTCGGTGATGCCCAGGCAGAAGCACACCGCCGAGTTGGCGGCCGAGCCGCGTCCCTGGCAGAGGATGCCTTGGCCGCGCGCCCAGGCGACGATGTCGTGCACGGTGAGGAAGTAGTGCTCGTAGCCGAGTTCGGTGATCAAGGCGAGTTCGTGTTCGATCAGGCCGACGACATCGACCGGCGTACCCTGAGGCCAGCGCTGCGTCGCGCCCTGCCAGGCGAGCCGGGCGAGCTGGTCGGCGGCGCTGACACCTTCCGGCACCACCTCATGCGGATACCGGTAGCGCAGATCGCGCAGCGAGAAGCGGCAGCGGTGGGCGATCGCCAGGGTCTCGGCCAGCAACTCGTGCGGGTACAGCGTGGCGAGATCCTGGCGACGGCGCAGATGACGTTCGCCGTTGGCAAACAGCGCCAGTCCGGCTTCGGCCACCGTGGTCTTCAGGCGGATCGCGGTGAGCACGTCCTGCAGTGCGCGCCGTCGGCGCACATGCATGTGCACATTTCCTGCGGCCACCAGCGGGATGCCGGTGTCGCGGGACAGCGCGACAAGGGCTGCGAGCTTCGCTGCATCATCGGCCTCACGATGCAGCTCCACCGCGATCCACAGGCGGTTGGGGAAGAGGCTCTTCAGAGATGGGGAGCAGGGAGCGGGGAGCAGGGAGCAGGGGAAAGACGGGCTTTGCTCTGTAGGAGCGCATTCATGCGCGACCGCAGATGCCCCTGGACGCGATGCCTCGGTCGGGGCTGAAGCCCCTCCTACAGGGATGCGTCGCTCTTTTCCCCGCTCCCTGCTCCCCGCACCCTGCTCCCTGCCCCCACCAGCCACCCACAACGCCAGCACCCCCTCGCCAAGATCGCCGAGGTCATCCATCTCCACCCGGTAGCTGCCCTTGGCCGAACGCCGCCGGGCGCGGGTGATCAGTCGACACAGCTGGGTGTAGCCATCGAGATCGGCGGCGAGCAGGATCAGCTTCGGCCCGTTGGTTACCTGCAGTTCGGTGCCGACGATCAGCTTGAGGCCGGTTTCCTCGGCGGCCTCAAGCGCGCGCACGATGCCGGCCATGGTGCATTCGTCGGTGATGGCGAGCGCGCTGTAGCCAAGGTCACGGGCGCGTGCGAACAGTTCGCGCGCACTGGAGGCGCCGCGCTGGAAGCTGAAATTGGACAGGCAGTGCAGCTCGGCGTAGGTCGGCACCCCCGTGCCGACATCGACATGCCGCGCCACGTCGTGCCTTGCCGCAAGAGAAACAGCTTCTCCCATTGCGTCCTTCGCGTCATTTGCGGACGCATGGCTCTTTTCCCTCACCCGAACAAGCCCTGCAGAAACCAGCCGCCGCTGTCGCGGAACAGCCAGCAGCGTCGGCCGGCGGCGTCGCGCGCGACGTAGTAGTCGCGGCGCAGGTCGCCGTCATCCCACCAGCCCGACTCGATGCGCTCGGGTCCGGACAGCACCTGGAAGCTGCCGGGTCGCACCGGCTCGGGTCGCTCCAGAAGCCACAGCGGACGCTCGGGTGATGATTGACTTGCTGCCGAGAAAGACAAGTTGTCCACAAAAGACGCAAAGGAAGAAGCTCCGTTCTTTGTGCCCTTTGCGGACTGCAGGCTGTTTTCAGTGGCCCGCCATGCACGCTCCGGCCGATGGTCGGCCAGAGCCTCGATGCCGTACACAGCATCGTCGCCGAGCCTGGCGCAGAGGCGTTCGATCAGTCGCGGCAGCGGCAGGGTCGGCGCGCCGTGCACGCTGAACAGGTCGCGCGCCTCGGGCAGCAGAGGCGGCAGATCGGTGGCTTCCAGGGCGATGGCGCGCACCGCTGCCGGCAGCATGGTCCGCAGCAGACGACCCTCGGCCATCTCGATCAGGGCGGCGGCATCGCGGGTCGGCGTGAGCAGACCGATCGGGGCGCGGGTGACGCCGTGGTGATGTTCGAAGATCATGTCGAAGCGTTCGACGCCGCCGTCGCGCCCGGCCAGGAAGGCGACCAATTCGCCGGTCAGGCGACGCAGCGGAAAGCGCAGCGCCTCGTTGTTGTCCACTTCCGACGGCAATTCGATGCGGCTGTCGAAGCGCGCCGGTGGCTGCCACGCCGGCAGCGGTTCGGCAACGTGGCCGAACAGACGATCCAGCCAGTCGGTGACATCGCGGCTGTAGCGTCGCGCCAGCCCGGCGCGCGGCAGCCGCGCCAGATCGCCGACGCTGCGCAACCCGGCGCCGCGCAGGGCATCCAGGGTGTGGGCGGGCAGCGGCGTACGCTCCAGGGGCAGCCGCCCGAGAATGCGCTGCAGCTCGCTTTTCCCCACGTCCGCATCCACCCCGCAACGTGCCAGCAGTCCAGCCGCTGAAGGCGTAGGTGCGCTGGCCATCAAGGATGTAATATCAATGCCTTGAAGCTCTTTCATGAAGTATTTTCGCAAAGCGTGAATACCCCCGAACAGACGCAGGCTGGCGCCAATCTCCAGCCATGCGCTGGCCTGGTCGAGGCTGACCATGCTGCTGAAGCCATAGGCGCAGGCGGCCACGCGCTGCATGGCAGCGGTTTCCTGGCTGCGGTCGCGAGGCTGGGCCTCCAGTTCCGGTGCCAAGGCGCGCGCGGCGGGCAGGGACAGGCCCGGACGCACGCCGCGCTGCATGGCCGCGGCGTTGGCCATGATGATCCGTGGACGCGGACCTTCGCCGTCGATCACCGCCAGCGGCTGGTGTGCATCGAAGCCGCGCCGACGCAGGAGGTCGAGAGGCAATAGCGGCAGATGGACGGCGAGCCAGTACATGCCGGCATGCTCAGGCATCCAGCCTGACGCGCGCGCCCGGCGCTACGCCGCGGCACTTGATCACTTCGACTGCGCCAGCATGCAGGCGCAGTCGCAGGGCGGCGGGCGAGGACTGCGCCGCGCAGGCCGGGTCGCGGAACACGATGCCCGGTGCGCGCCCGGCCTCGCAGGCGAGCTGCAGACGGCGCAGGGCATGGGGCAGGTTCAAGTGGTTCGAGTGGTTCGAGTGGTTCGAGACGCCATTTCGATCGCGCTGCGCGCGCCTCAATGGCTCCTCACCATGAGCGGCACTCGGATTGCGCTGCGTGAGCCTC
>CAZGKE010000044.1:13303-23882 GCA_964526035.1 uncultured Gammaproteobacteria bacterium
GCTCCTCACCATGAGCGGCACTCGGATTGCGCTGCGTGAGCCTCGATGGCTCTTCACCACGAACGGATGTCCACTCGCCCAGCCACAGCAGCACCGCATCGCAGGCGCCCGAGCGCAGGCACTGCTCGGCGGCCCACAGGGTTTCGCGGGTATCGCGGGCGGCGATCAGCAGGAGTTTCTCCACGTCGACCTCATGGCGCAGAAGCGCGGGTGGATAGGGCAGCAGCGGCGGTGCCACCAGGGCGATGCCTCTCTGCGCGCGGGCCAACAGCGGCAGCAGCAGGGTCCATTCGCCGTGACCCGGATCGGGCAGCAGGATCTCGGTCAGCGCCTGTGCCGGCAGCCCGCCGCCGGGCAGTGCCGCATCCAGCGCGGCATGTCCGGTGGCCAGCCCGGGCGCGGCCGTTCGCGGCGCGCCGCGGCGCCACAGGTGAGGATGATCGAGGAGGGTGGCAGGTGGAGGCATGTTTCTTCAAAGAGCCGGGGTCCGCAAAGGACGCAAAGGCCGCAAAGAAGAGCTTCTTTCCTTCTTTCCTTCGCGCTCTTTGCGTCCTTTGCGGACTGAAATGATTTTGCTTCTACAAGGCACGCAGCACCCCCACCGCCACGCCCTCGATGCTGAGCGGCTGGCGCGCGAGGTTGACTTCGATGGGTGAAAAATCCGGGTTGGCCGGCAGCAGGCGCACGCGACGACCGCGACGCTCGAAGCGCTTCACCGTGACCTCGTCGTCCAGTCGCGCCACCACGATCTGTCCGTGGCGCGCCTCGGACGTGCGCGCCACCGCCAGCAGGTCGCCGTCGAGGATGCCGGCGTCCTTCATGCTCAGTCCCTGCACCTTGAGCAGGTAATCCGGGCGCGGACGGAACAGGCCGGGATCGAGCGGGACATGACGCTCGATGTTCTGCTCGGCCAGGATCGGGCTGCCGGCCGCGACGCGGCCGATCAACGGCAGGCCGGATGGCTCTAGCCCCCATTTCTCACGACCGTCCGCAGTAGGAGGGTTGTGAGAAATGGGGGCTCGTAGACGGATGCCGCGGGCGCTGCCCGGCACCAGTTCGATGGCGCCCTTGCGCGCCAGCGCCCGCAGATGCTCCTCGGCGCTGGCAGCCACGCGGAAGCCGAAGGCCGCGGCGATCTCGGCGCGCGTGGGCGGCATGCCGTCCTCGGCGATGCGCCGGCGCAGGAAAGCGAGGATCTCGGACTGGCGGGGGGTGAGTACCATATGAATGTATGGTACTCCTGCGGCGTGGAGGATGCATCAGGCGGTGCGCCTGCGGGGTCCTTATCCTCTGCTCGTCGCTTTCTGCAGGAGCGCCGAAAGCCGCGACCGCGGAGATTCGCTCCTCTTCGGTAGATGGAATGTCCGCCTGGCGGCGGGTCTTGTTGTGTCATCCATGACCCTCTTCCGTCCGCCGGGAGGCAGACGAAACCTGCGTCCACGACGACAACAAACAAACCACGCCTCACACCAGCGCGTCCGCCCGCCCAAACGGCAGCATGCCCGTCGCCAGCGGGTCGGGGTCGTCACGCACTTCGGCCAGCAACGCCAGGTAATCCCTGCGCGGGCAGGGTGCGACGCCCAGGGTTTCGATGTGCGGGTTGTGCAGCTGGCAGTCGATCAGCATGCCGCCGAGGGCGGCGAAGTTGCGACACAGGCCGAGCAGGGCCACCTTGGAGGCGTTGCTGCGCAGGCTGAACATGGACTCGGCGCAGAACACGCGGCCGACGCCGACGCCGTAGATGCCGCCGACCAGCGAATCGTTTTCCCACACCTCCAGCGAATGGGCGATGCCGGCGCCTGCCAGCGCCAGATAGGCAGCGCGCATCTCAGCGGTGATCCAGGTGCCGTGATCGTCGCGGCGCGGGCGGGCGCAGCCGTCGATGACAGCAGCGAAGTTCCGGTCGAGGCTCAGCGTCCAGGGGCAGCGGCGCAGGAAACGAGCGAGCGAACGGCTCAGGTGGAAATCGCCGGGGCGAAGCACCCAGCGCGGATCGGGGCTCCACCACAGCAGCGGATCATCCTCGCCGAACCAGGGGAAGATGCCATGGCGATAGGCGTTGTGCAGGCGCGGCGGCGACAAGTCACCGCCCACCGCGAGCAGTCCATGCGCCGGCGCCGCATGCGCCGGCGGGAAGGGCGCGTCGGCGCGCTCAGGCAGCAGGAAAGGCATCACGGCGGTAGGGCGAATGCGCGTCGACTTCCTTGCGATACGCGTCGAGCCATTGGCGTTCACTGTCCAGGGCGCGGCTGATGGCGCGACGGAAATCGGGGTGGGCGATGTGGTGCCAGGAGCGTGTCATCACCGGCAGGAAGCCGCGTGCGATCTTGTGCTCGCCCTGGGCGCCGGGCTCGAACACCGCGAGGCCCTCGCAGATGGCGTAGTCGATGCCCTGGTAGTAGCAGGTCTCGAAATGCATGCCGGGCACCTCGTCGAGGCAGCCCCAGTAGCGGCCATACAGACGATCGGACGAGCGCAGCATAAGCGCGGCGGCGACGGAAGTGCCGCGGCATTCGGCGATCACCGCCAGCACGCCGGGTCCGAGCGTGGTTCCCAGATGCCGAAAAAAATCCAGCGTAAGCGCGGGATGGTTGAACTTCTGCTCGAAGGTGCGCCGGTACAGCCCATGCACCAGCGCCCAGTCGGTGTCGCTCATGTCATCGCCATGCACGATGCGGAAGCCGATGCCCGCTCGCGCCACGCGTTCGCGTTCCTGGCGGATGTTCTTGCGCTTCTTCGCCGACAGCGCGTCGAGGAAATCGGCGAAGTCACGGTAGCCGCGATTGCTCCAGTGGAACTGCCAGTCGAAGCGCGGCAGCCAGTCGTCGCCCATCGCTGCGGCATCGAGATCGTCGCCAAAATTGAGATGCGCCGAGGACAGGCCCAGACGCGCACATTCCTCGCGCAGCGCTGCGGCCAGCGCGTGGGCACGCTGCCCCGCGTCCGGGCCTGTGCCGACCAGCAGGCGCGCGCCGCCCACCGGCGTGTAGGGCACGGCAGTCAGCAGCTTTGGATAGTAGGGCAGGCCGTGACGCTCATGGGCTTCGGCCCAGCGCCAGTCGAATACGAACTCGCCGTGCGAGTTGCCTTTGAGGTAGCTAGGTGCGATGGCCACCAGTCGTGCACCTTCCCACAGCGTCACATGGTGCACTGACCAGCCGTAACGCGGCTGTAGGCAGCCATGCCGTTCCAGACCCTCGAGGAAGGCGAAACTGGTGAACGGATCCTGGTCGCGTCGCAGCGCGTCGAAGTCGGCAGGCGCGATGTCGGCCAGCCGTCCGACGATGCGCGCCTGCCAGGCCACCGGCGTCAGGCGTGGTCGAGAAACTTCTCGGCGTCCAGCGCTGCCATGCAGCCGAAGCCGGCCGAGGTCACCGCCTGACGGTAGACATGGTCGGCGACGTCGCCGGCGGCAAACACGCCGGGTACATTGGTGGCGGTGGCACCGCCGTCCAGGCCGCTCTTGATGGTGATGTAGCCGTTCTTCATGTCCAGCTGGCCTTCGAACAGGCCGGTATTCGGCGTGTGGCCAATGGCGATGAAGGCGCCGGTGACGGCGATTTCGCGAGTACTGCTGCCGTCGGTGGCGCTCAACTTGATGCCGGTGACGCCGGTTTCGTCGCCCACTACCTCATCGACCTGGTGGTTCCAGATGATGTCGATCTTGCCCGACCGCTGCTTCTCGAAAAGCTTGTCCTGCATGATCTTTTCCGCGCGCAGCTTGTCGCGGCGGTGCACCAGGGTGACCTTGCTGCAGATGTTGGACAGGTACAGCGCTTCCTCCACTGCGGTGTTGCCGCCGCCGATAACGGCCACTTCCTGATTGCGGAAAAAGAAGCCGTCGCAGGTGGCACAGGCGGACACGCCCCTGCCCATGAAGGCCTTTTCGGACGGCAGTCCCAGGTACTTGGCCGAGGCGCCGGTGGTGATGATCAGTGCATCCGCCGTGTACTCGCCGCTGTCGCCCTTGAGACGGAACGGGCGTCGCGAAAGATCGACCTCGTTGATATGGTCGAAGATGACTTCGGTCTCGAAGCGCTCGGCGTGCTTCTGCATGCGCTCCATCAGCACCGGACCCTGCAGGCCCTCGACGTCACCGGGCCAGTTGTCGACATCGGTGGTGGTGGTGAGCTGACCGCCGGGCTGCATGCCGGTGATCATGACCGGCTTCAGATTGGCTCGCGCGGCGTACACGGCAGCGGTGTATCCGGCCGGTCCGGAGCCAAGGATGAGCAGGCGGCTGTGCTTGGACGACATGTATAATCCTTCGGTTTTTTCAGGAAGTGGCGCGCAAGCGCGAATTCGACTTGCAGGCCGGCATGGGGAGGACTGCGGGATTCATATGCGCTTCGCAGGGTCAGTGCGCCTTGGCCCTTCAGCATGGGGTGCTGTCGGCGGCGATTCAAGCCCGACGCGTGGCCTCGCCAACTGTTTTTGCCCTGCGCCATGGTCCCGCAGGGAGGGTAGGGGATCCGTATAGACCCGGGTCCATGGGACCAGCTTTCATTATTCGGAGTGATTCATGCGTATCGGTATTCCCCGCGAAACCAAGACCCTGGAAGGCCGCGTGGCCCTCGTGCCGGCCGCCTGCGCCGATCTGGTGCGCCGCGGGCACGAGGTGTGGATAGAGGCCGGCGCCGGACTGAAAAGCGGCTTTGCCGACCGGGCATTCAGCGATGTCGGTGTCAAGGTCGCGCCGGACGCGGCCGCGCTCTACGAAAAGGGCGAAATGATCGTCAAGGTCAAGGAGCCGATCAAGGGTGACCTGCAACATCTGCGCGAACACCACCTGCTGTTCTGCTATCTGCATCTGGCGGCCGAGCCGGAATTGACACAACGACTGCTGGATATCGGGCTGACCGGTGTCGCGTTCGAAACCGTCGAGCATGACAACGGCGATCTGCCGCTGCTGGCGCCGATGTCGATCATCGCCGGACGCATCGCCACCCAGGTGGGCACGCATCTGCTGCATCAGCCCATGGGCGGCAAGGGCAAGCTGCTGGGCGGTCTGCCGTCCACCGAGCGCGGCAAGGTGGTGGTGCTGGGCGCGGGTGCGGCGGGTGCCAACTCGGCGCATTTGGCGGCGGCCGGCGGCGCCAACGTGGTGGTGTTCGAGAAGCGCCAGGACCGCATGGAGCGGATGATGGCAATGGGCGCCAACGTCACTGCGCTGTACCCGTACGAGGAGTACGTGGCGCGCGAGCTGGCCCGGGCCGATCTGGTGATCGGTGCGGTGCTGGTGACCGGCGCGAGGGCGCCGCACGTGATCAGCCGGGAAATGATCAAGGCGATGGAGCCGGGCAGCGTCATCGTCGACATATCGGTCGATCAGGGCGGCTGCGTGGAAACCACCCGCCCGACCACCTGGGCCGATCCGACCTATGTCGAGGAGGGCGTCATCCACTTTGCCGTGACCAACATGCCAGGCGCCGTGCCGCAGACCTCCTCGCAGGCGATTTCGGCCGCCATCCTGCCGTGGACGCTGAAGCTCGCGTCCGGCAGCTGGCGCGATTCGCCGCCGCTGGTGCGCGGCATCAATATCGAGAAGGGCGCACTGGTCCATCCGGCACTGAAGGCCTGAAGCGCTATAATCCAGATACTTACATCGTAATCCTGAGGCTGTATCTAAGGTGGCGCGCACCCCGGTAGCTGTCCGTGTGAGCAATGATCGACTGCGCCGGCGACTGCGCGAGAGCGTCGTGATCCTGCTCCTGCCGCTGGTTCTGTACCTGCTCGCCTGCCTGGTGAGCTACCAGCCCTCGGATCCGGGCTGGTCACACGCCGGAGACGACGGCCAGGTGCGCAATTTCGGCGGCCTGGCCGGCGCCTACGTCGCCGATCTGCTGTTCTACCTGATCGGCGTGGTGGCCTATCTGCTGCCCTTGATTCTGGTGCTTGCGGTGTGGGCGGCACTCAAGCCTGGCGACCCGGAGCGTGGTTCGCCGCTGGAACCGGCGCTTCGACTGGTGGGTTTCGTCGGCTTCGTCCTCGGCACCGCAGGCCTTGCGCAGCTGCACTTCCACTCGCTCGGGGAAACGCTGCCCGGGCAGAGCGGGGGCATCCTCGGCCAGCTGGTGATCGCGGGTCTGGTCGGCGGATTCGGGCTGCTCGGCGCTACCCTGTTCCTGATCGGTCTGTTTCTGGTGTCGATCACGCTTGCCACCGGTCTCTCCTGGTTTCGCCTGATGGATGCCGTGGGCCGTCTGGTGCTTGGGGTGTTCACCGGCAGCGGCCGCATGGTGCTGGCGCTTCGCGACTGGAGTGCCGGTCGACGCGCGCGCGGCAAACGAGAAGAGGTGCGCAAGAGCGACGACACGCGCCAGAGAAAGCGCGACCCGATCCGCATCGAGCCGCAGCTTTCGGCCGTGGAGAAGAGCGAACGGGCCGCCCGCGAGGTGCAGATCCCCCTGTTCAGCGGGCTTCCGTCCGGGGCGCTGCCACCGCTGGCGCTGCTCGATGAACCCAAACAGCGGGTCAAGGGCTATTCGCCGGAAACCCTGGAGGCCTTGTCGCGTCAGGTGGAAATGAAGCTCAAGGATTTCCGAATCGATGCCGAAGTGGTGGGCGTCTATCCGGGTCCGGTGATCACCCGTTTTGAAATGCAGCCTGCCCCGGGGATCAAGGGCAGTCAGATCAGCAATCTCGACAAGGACATCGCGCGCGGGCTTTCCGTGGTCAGCGTGCGGGTGGTGGACGTCATTCCAGGCAAGTCGGTCATCGGGCTGGAGATTCCCAACAGCCAGCGCGAGATCGTCTATCTCTCCGAAATTCTGCGCTCGCGGGAATACGACAAGGCCAACTCACCGCTGTCGCTGGCGCTAGGCAAGGACATCGGCGGCCGTCCCAGCGTGGTCGACCTGGCGCGCATGCCCCATCTGCTGGTGGCGGGCACCACCGGCTCGGGCAAGTCGGTGGCGCTGAACGCCATGGTGCTGAGTCTGCTTTACAAGGCCACCGCCCGCGAAGTGCGGATGCTGATGATCGACCCGAAGATGCTGGAGCTTTCGGTGTACGAGGGCATCCCGCATCTGCTGGCGCCGGTGGTCACCGACATGAAGGAAGCCGCCAACGCGCTGCGCTGGTGCGTGGCCGAGATGGAGCGGCGCTACCGGCTGATGGCTGCCGTCGGAGTGCGCAATCTCGGCGGCTTCAACCGCAAGGTCAAGGAAGCCGAAGACGCCGGTCAGCCCCTGCTCGACCCGCTGTTCGTGCCCGACCCTACCGATCCCACGCGCCTGGCGGAACCCCTGGCTGCACTTCCCTACATCGTCGTCGTCATCGATGAGTTCGCCGACATGATGATGATCGTCGGCAAGAAGGTCGAGGAGCTGATTGCGCGGCTGGCGCAGAAGGCGCGCGCCGCCGGCGTGCACCTCATCCTTGCCACGCAGCGGCCGTCGGTGGACGTCATCACCGGTCTGATCAAGGCCAATATTCCCGGGCGCATTGCATTCCAGGTGTCAAGCAAGATCGACTCGCGCACCATCCTCGACCAGAGCGGCGCCGAAACCCTGCTCGGTCATGGCGACATGCTCTACCTGCCGCCTGGTACTGCGACCCCGGAACGCGTGCACGGCGCCTTCGTCGACGACCACGAAGTGCACAAGGTGGTCGCCCACCTGCGCAAGAACCATGGAGAACCGGACTATTTCGACGGCGTGCTGGAAGAAACCCACGCCCTGGGAGACGGACAGGTGGTGGGTCCGTTCGGTCTGCCGGAGGAAGGCGAGGAGGGCGTCGACGAGCTTTACGACAAGGCTGTCTATATCGTCACCGAAACCCGCCGCGCTTCGATCTCGGGAGTGCAGCGTCGCCTGAAGATCGGTTACAACCGTGCCGCCCGTCTGATCGAGGAAATGGAGGCCGCCGGTGTGGTCAGCGCGCCCAGCCACAACGGCAACCGCGAGGTGCTGGCGCCGCCGCCGCCGAAGGGTTGAGAGAATCGGCCGGCGTGGCAGCGGCCCGCTGCTGTGGATTGCTGCGGAATGCAGCGGCGCACGGAGTAGTCGCGCTCGGAGCGACTCACCGGCGACACTCATCGACCATTCATCAGCGCGATCCCAGCATGAGCAGCATGAACGAACCCGCTCTCCATTCGACGTCCCGGTTGGCCCGGCTCCAAGGCCGTCTCCACCTGCTGCCTTTCGCCTTCGCGATCTGCCTCGCTGCGGTTCCAGCGTGGGCATCGGAGGAGGCCATGGATCAGCTGCGCGCATTCACCCACGAGCTGCACGGTGTCAAGGGCAGCTTCGTGCAGCGCGTGTTCGATGCCAACGATCGCATCGTGGAACAATCGCAGGGTGAACTGGCGATGTCGCGCCCGAACCTGTTCCGCTGGCAGTACACCGAGCCGTTCCAGCAGCTGATCGTGGCGGACGGCGAGCGTGTTTGGATATTCGATCCGGATCTGGAGCAGGTGACGGTTCGCGATCAGTCCGACAGCGAAGCGCAGAGCCCGCTGTCCGTGTTGCTCGATCCGGCAGGCATCGACGCGCATTACGAATTGCAGGAACTCGGAGAGTCAGAAGGCGGCTGGTGGCTACGCCTGCTGCCGCGGGAGGAAGCGCCGGAAATGCGTTTTGCCGACCTGGTGTTTCAGGACAATCAGCTGCGCGCTATGCACCTCCATGACAGTCTCGGGCAGCGCAATGTTCTGCTGTTCGGTGACTGGTCGCGCAACCCCGAGATGGATGCCGAAAGCTTCCGCTTCGTCCCGCCCGAAGGGGTCGACGTGGTGGGCGCCGAGGACCTTTAGGCGCGCACGTCTGGGGCAATCCACGAGCACTGTCATCGTCCAGCGGCGCGGGTTCCCCGGTGACCATGACCGGGCACGCACAGCGCTGTCGTTGCCGCTCAAGGTACGCGCTCCTACACTGCCCCGATGAACTCAACCGATCTCTTCGCCGCAGGTGCGGAGCTGCGTCCGCTTGCGGAACGCATGCGTCCGCGAAGCATCGACGAGTTCGTCGGTCAACAGCGCCTGCTCGGCCCCGGTGCCGCGTTGCGCCGCGCCCTTGAGGCCGGGCAGCCGCACTCGATGATCCTCTGGGGCCCGCCGGGCTGCGGCAAGACCTCGCTGGCCCTGCTGCTGGCCCGGCTGGCCGACGCCGAGTTTCGCGCGCTGTCAGCCGTGATGTCGAACATCGCCGAAGTGCGGCGCGCGCTGGCCGAGGCCGACCAGCATTTCAGCCGCGGTCGCCGCAGCGTGCTGTTCATCGACGAAGTGCACCGCTTCAACAAGGCACAGCAGGATGCCTTCCTGCCGCATATCGAGCGCGGCACCATACTGTTTGTCGGCGCCACCACCGAGAATCCGAGCTTCGAGCTGAACAGCGCGCTGTTGTCGCGCTGTCGCGTGTACGTGATGCAGGCGGTCGCCGCCGAGGACATCCGACCGGCGCTGGACCGCGCACTTGATGACAGCGAACGTGGTCTTGGGGGTCGAGGACTGCAGGCCGACCCGGAGGCGCTCGACGTGATTACCCAGGCGGCTGATGGCGACGTGCGGCGTGCCCTGAACCTGCTGGAGATCGCCGCCGACCTCGGCAGCGATGATCGCATCGACATGGCTTCCGTGATCGCGGTGACCAGCGACCGCAACCGTCGCTTCGACAAGGGTGGCGAGCAGTTCTACGACCAGATCTCGGCCCTGCACAAGTCGGTGAGGAATTCACACCCCGATGCCGCCCTGTACTGGTTTGCGCGCATGCTGGACGGCGGCTGCGACCCCCACTACCTGGCGCGCCGCTTGGTGCGCATGGCAGTCGAAGACATCGGCAATGCCGATCCTCGTGCACTGCCGTTGACGATTTCGGCCTGGGAGGCATACGACCGCCTGGGCAGCCCGGAGGGCGACCTGGCGTTGGCTCAGGCGGTGGTGCATCTCGCCAGCACATCCAAGAGCAACGCGGTGTACAGCGCCTTCAAAGCGGCGAAGCGCGACGTCGTCGAGTTCGGCACCGCCGAGGTGCCGCTGCACCTGCGCAATGCGCCCACCAGACTGATGAAGGAGATCGGCTACGGCAAGGGCTACCAGTACGATCCCGATGTGGAAGGTGGTGTGGCGGTCAGCCAGACCTGCTTTCCCGAAAACATGGGCGAACGCGAGTACTACCGACCAACGGGACACGGGGCGGAAGCACGCCTTGCCGAGCATCTGCGCGCCCTCCGCGAAGCACGGCGCAAGGCGCGGGAATCGAAATCGTAGTGAGGTAGAGGACCTCTTCAGAAAGCAGATTCCGAAGGGTCCGCAAAGGACGCAAAGTGCGCAAAGGAAGAGCAAGAAGATCGTTCTTTTTTTCTCATTTGCGTCCTTTGCGTCCTTTGCGGACGAACCACTCCTGCTTCGCTTGCAAGGGCCTCACGTGCGGCCAGACTCAGCGCGAGCTTGGCCGGTGGCCGCGCGACGGGGATAATGGCCGGCTTTCCGCACTGCAGCAGAGATCACCATGCTCGACCCCGCACGATTGCGCCAACACCTGGCCGAAACCGCCGAACGTCTTGCCCGGCGCGGCTTCGAACTGCCGGTGGCCGAGATCGAGTCGCTGGAGGCCGAACGCAAGCAGGTGCAGACCGACAC
>CAZGKE010000045.1:0-6976 GCA_964526035.1 uncultured Gammaproteobacteria bacterium
GACGCTACCGCTCGCGCCTGCTGACCGGGACCGGCAAGTTCAAGGACCTGGAAGAGACCCGACTGGCCACCGAAGCGGCCGGCGCCGAGATCGTCACCGTGGCCATTCGCCGCAGCAACATCGGGCAGAATCCCGACGAAGCCAATCTGCTCGACGTGCTGCCGCCCGACCGGTACACCATCCTGCCCAACACGGCGGGCTGCTTCAGCGCCGAGGATGCGGTGCGCACCTGCCGTCTGGCGCGCGAGCTGCTCGACGGCCACACCCTGGTGAAGCTCGAAGTGCTGGCCGATACCAAAACCCTGTTTCCGGACGTGGTGCAGACCATTGCCGCCTGCGAGACGCTGGTTAAGGAAGGCTTCGAGGTGATGGTCTACACCAACGACGACCCGGTGCTGGCCAAGACCTTCGAGAACATGGGCTGCGTCGCGGTGATGCCGCTGGCGGCGCCGATCGGTTCCGGTCTGGGCATCCGCAATCCCTACAACATCCTGACCATCGTCGAGGAGGCGAAGGTGCCGATCCTGGTCGACGCCGGCGTCGGCACCGCATCTGATGCGGCCATCGCCATGGAGCTCGGCTGTGACGGGGTGCTGATGAACACCGCCATCGCCGGTGCCCGCAATCCGCTGCTGATGGCGAGTGCGATGCGCAAGGCGGTGGAAGCCGGGCGCGAGGCGTTCCTGGCCGGTCGCATTCCGCGCAAGCGCTTCGCGTCCGCCTCTTCACCGATCGACGGGACCTTCTTCTGAGCCGATGACGGAAGCGTCCATCCAGGGGGACACCGCGCATCGCCAGCGCCGCGTGCGCAGCTTCGTGCGCCGCGAGGGGCGCTTGACGGCCGGCCAGGCACGCGCGCTGGATACCCTGTGGCCGCACTTCGGGCTGCACTGTGATGGCCCGGTGGACCTTGACGCCGCCTTCGGCCGTCGTGCGCGCCGGGTGCTGGAAATCGGCTTCGGCAACGGCGAGGTGCTGCTGCAGGCGGCAGCCGCCCATCCCGACCAGGACTTCATCGGCATCGAGGTGCATCGCCCCGGGGTCGGCCGCCTGCTGCTCGGGCTCGAGGCGGCCGGCCTCGACAACGTGCGCGTGTTCTGCCACGACGCGGTCGAGGTGCTGGCCCGTCTTGCCGATGCCAGCGTCGACGAGATCCGCGTGTTCTTCCCCGACCCCTGGCACAAGAAACGCCACCACAAGCGTCGCCTGATCCAGCCGCAGTTCATCGACGCGCTGGCGCCGAAGCTGGCGGCGGCAGGCAGACTGCACCTGGCGACCGACTGGGCGCCTTACGCGGAGCACATGCTCGAGGTGATGGAAGCGCGCGACGATTTCATCAACGAGGCCGGTGTCGGGTGCCATACGCCACGCCCGGATGCGCGCCCGCAAACCCACTTCGAGACGCGCGGACTCAAGCTCGGCCACCAGGTCTTCGACCTGCTGTACAGGAGGCCTTGAGCCGGCCCCGCCATGGAATTCAGCCTGCCACTGACCCGCGACATGCTGCTGGTCCTCGGACTGGTGGTTTTCGTCATCGTGATGTTCATCGTCGAGAAGGTGCGGGTCGACGTGACGGCGGTGCTGGTGCTGGTGATCCTCGGCCTGACCGAACTGGTGCCGATCGAGCATCTGTTCGAGGGCTTCGCCGGCAATGCGGTGATGTCCATCATCGCGGTGATGATTCTGGGCGCCGGTCTCGACCGCACCGGCGTGTTGAGTCGAATGGCGAGCTGGATCCTGAAGCTGTCGCAGGGGAACGAGCACCGGCTGATCGGACTGATGTGCCTGTTCGCCGGTCTGATTTCCGCGGTGATGCAGAACCCGGCGGTGGCGGCGCTGTTCCTGCCGGTGGCGGCGCGGCTGTCGTCGCGCACCGGCATTCCGCTGTCGCGGCTGCTGCTGCCGATGGCTTGCTGCGTGATTCTGGGCGGTACGCTGACCATGGTCGGCTCCTCGCCGCTGATCCTGCTGAATGACCTGATCGGCACCGCCAATCGCAACCTGCCGCCGGGCGCCAGCACGCTTCCCACCCTGCGCATGTTCGCCGTGGCGCCGGTGGGTCTGGTGCTGCTGGGCGCCGGCCTCGCCTACTTCCTGTTGTTCGGGGCGCGCTGGCTGCCCGCGCGCGAGGACAAGCCCGGAGCCACGCCTTCGCGCACCGAAAGCTATTTCGCGCAGACCTACGGCATCGACGGCGACGTGGTCGAACTCACCGTCACCGCGGAGAGCCCGCTGGTCGGCATGCGCATCGGCGAGGCGGAGAGCCATCTCGATGCGCCGGTGATCCTGGCCATGAAGACGCAGAGCGAATCGCGCCTGGCGCCGCCTGCCGACGAACTGATCTGGGTCGGCAGCGTGCTCGGTGTGCTGGGGCAGCGAGATCGAGTACAGGAGTACGCGCAGCAGAACGAACTGCGCCTGCTGCCGCGGCTGCGCAACTTTGCGGATCTGTTCAACCCGTCGCGCGCCGGCATTTCCGAAGCGGTGATTCCGCCTACTTCGCGCTTTGTCGGGCAGAAGGTCGGCGACCTGCGGCTGCGCAAACGTTACGGCATCAGCGTGCTGGCGGTCAGCCGCGGTACCGATGTGTTCCGTGAGGACGTGCGCGAGGTGCAGCTGCGCCCCGGCGACCTGCTGGTGATGCACAGTCCGTGGCGCGACCTGGTCCAGGCCGCCGACAGCCGCGACTTCGTGCTGGTCACCGACGTGCCCAAGGAAGAACAGCGCCCGCACAAGGTTTGGCACGCGCTGTTCTTCTTCGCCCTGGCGCTGGGCCTGGCGCTGGCCACCGACGTGAAGCTGCCTGTGGCGCTGCTGACCGGCGCCGTCGGCATGCTGCTGTTCGGCGTGCTGAGCATGGATGAGGCCTATGCGGCGGTGAGCTGGAAGACGGTGTTCCTGATGGCAGGACTGATACCGCTGGGTTGGGCCATGGATACCACCGGCGCCGCCGCCTGGGTCGCGCAGGAGCTGCTCAACCGCATCGGCGCGGTGCCGCCGTGGGCGCTGCAGGCAATTCTTGCCGTGTTGACCTCGCTGTTTGCATTGGTCATCACCAACGTCGGCGCCACGGTGGTGATGGTGCCGATGGCGATCAACCTGGCGCTCGCCTCGGGCGGCAATCCGATGGCGTTTGCCGTGGTGGTGGCGCTGGCGGCATCGAGCAACTTCATTTCGGCCTCGAATCCGGTACTGTCCATCGTCGCCGGCCCGGCCGGCTACAGCGCGCGAGACCTGCTGCGCGTCGGCGGCCCGCTGACGCTGCTGTTCCTGATCCTGATGCTGGTGATGGTGAACCTGGTCTTCTAGTCTCGGAACGCGTCCGCCATGCGCGACTGCAGCTTCCGTGTGCCGCGCCCGCCGCCCTGTCGCGCCCACCTTGGGCCCCAGCGCCTCCATGTGCGCTACCGCACCGAAAGAAGGGCGGCGTCGCCGTATCGTACAGGCGCGTCAAACACACCACGTCGTTCTCGAAGCGTTGCGAAAACGGGAAAGCCGTGTGTTCGAATCATCTGAAACGGAGCAAACGTCATGCTGCACTATGCAATCGTCTTTCTTGTCATCGCGCTGATCGCTGGCGTGCTCGGTTTCGGTGGCCTCGCCGGATCGGCAGTAGGCATCGCCAAGATCCTGTTCCTGGTGTTCATCGTCCTGTTCGTTGTCTCCCTGCTCATGGGCCGTCGCGGACCACTGTGACTGCGGGACGCATTCTCTCGCCCTCCCGGGTGTCCTTGATTACTGTGTCCTTGATTACTGGAGTACCGTCATGAAACCGCTCACGCTTGCGGGCATCGTCCTGATCGTCCTGGGCACCATCGCCCTTGCCTATGGCAGCTTCTCGTACACCAAGGACACCCATGAGGCCAACATCGGCCCGCTGGAGCTTTCGATCGCCGAGAAGGAAACCATCAATGTTCCAGTCTGGCTCGGTGCCGGGTCGGTGGTGCTTGGCATTGTCCTGGTGATGGTTCGAACCAAGTCCTGATCGGGGAGCTGAGCGTGAAGAACTACGGTGGCATCCTGCAATCCCTGCATCTCGCTGCGCTGTTGATCCTGGGGCTGGTTGCGGCGGCCCCCGCCATAGCAGCCTATGCCGATCCCTCGGGCCGCGTGGCCCGGCTCAGCCATACCCAGGGCGATGTCAGCTTCGCGCCCGCCGGTGAAGGCCAGTGGTACGGAATCGTACGCAACCGTCCCCTGACCCGCGGCGACCGGCTGTGGACCGACCGCAACGGCCTGGCCGAAATCCAGGTCGGCAGCGCGGCGGTGCGCCTCGGACCGCAGACCAGCTTCGAGATTCTCGACCTGCACGATGGCATCGGGCAGTTCCTGGTGACCCAGGGCACGCTCAGTCTCACCGTCAGGCGACTCTATCCGGGGCAGGTCTATGAAGTGGCGACGCCCAATCTGGCGGTGGTGATCGACCGTGCCGGGCGCTATCGGATCGATGTCGACCCCCATTACGACGAGGCCACCATCGTCATCTGGGAGGGCGAGGCCACGGCCTACGGTGACTACGGAAGCTTCGCGATTCACCGCAGTGAGGCGGTGCGCTTCTACGGATCGGATCTGCGCGACTACGAGCTGTTCCGTCTGCCGCGTGCCGACGCCTTCGACCGCTACGGACGTGATCGCGATCGCATTCTGGCGCGCTCCGGATCGCTCCGCTACGTCGGCGACGACGTGCTCGGCTACGCCGAGCTGGATCGCTACGGTAGCTGGCAGCAGGTGCGCGGCATCGGCGTCGTCTGGTTTCCGCGCAGGGTGGCGTCGAATTGGGCGCCCTACAGTGACGGTCATTGGGTCTGGCAGGAACCCTGGGGTTGGACCTGGGTGGACAACGCACCGTGGGGCTTCGCGCCATCGCATTACGGACGCTGGGTCAACGTGTCCAATCGCTGGGGTTGGGTGCCCGGGCCGCGCGAAATGCGCCCGGTGTACGCCCCGGCGCTGGTGGCCTTCGTCGGCGGCCAGAACTGGAGTCTGACGGTATCGTCGGGCGGCGGCTCTCCGATCGGCTGGTTCCCGCTGGGGCCGCGCGATGTCTACGTACCCCCGTATCAGGCGAGCCGCAACTACTTCACTGAAGTCAACGTCAACAACACGGCGGTCAACAACACCACCGTCACCAACATCTACAACAACTACTACGCCTCCGGTGCGACCACCGTCACCCAGGTCAACTACGGCAATCGCAATGTGGCCGGCGCAGTCACCGCGGTTCCCGGCAACGTGTTCACCAGCGCGGGATCGGTGCAGCAGGCGGCGTTCCGGGTGGAGGGCGACATGCTGGCCAGGAGCGAGGTCAAGCGCATGGCGTCGATCGCCCCCAGCGCGCGCAGCGTGGCGGGCGCAGCAGTGCAGGCCAAGGCCACGCCGACCCGCGGGGCATTCGAGCGCCCGGTGGTCGCGCGCAACGTACCGCCGCCCGCCGCACGACCTTTCGCTGCACGCGAACAGCAGCTGCAGCGCACACCCGGCCTGGCGCCGGCCCGCGAGGTGGCCCCTGCAGAAGTGGGCGCAGCCGCCGGGGCGCTGCGCCGGCAGGAAATTGCCACGCGCAATGTGCGTCTGGTCGCGGAGAAGGCAGCCGAAGTGGACGCACGCACCGCGCCAGCGCTCCGGCAGGCCGATGCGCCGACGGGTCGTGCCGCTGCGCAGCGTACCCCGCCGGTACTTGATCGCAGTGTCGAACCGGCAGAGCGACGCGGACCGCCAGCGCGCGTTCGCGAGGGCACGCCGGCCCCAGCGCGAGCCGAGGCTCGGGAGGGAGAGTCCGCCGTGGAGGTGCAGCAGGAGCGTACACGCCAGCAGGAAGCCCAGCAGCAGCGGCAGCGTCAGGCGGATCAGCTGAAGGAGCAGGCCGCCGAGCGGACGCGCCAGGCCGAAGTTCAACAGCAACGTCAGCGCCAGGCGGACCAACAGCAGGCGCAGGCCGCGGAACGCACGCGGCAGGCCGAAGCACAGCAGGCGCAGGCCACGGCACGTGCGCGTCAGGCCGAAGTGCAGGAGGCGCAGGCCGCCGAACGCGCGCGTCAGGCCGAAGCGCAACAGGCACAGGTCGCCGAGCGCGCGCGCCAGGCGGAGGCACGGCAGCGGGCCGAGGCCGCCGAAAAAGAAGGTGCCGAACGCACGGGCCGCGCCGCGCCCACTCCCGCGCCGGTGCGACCGGTTCCGAGCAAGCTGCCGCCACCGCAGCGCGGCACCGAACGTGCCGCACCCGTGCCAAGGCGCGACACGCGCCAGCAGGACCAGGAAGAAGACGAGGATGAGGACAGCGAGGACGACGGCGATGCGCGCCGCGAATCCGCCGCCTCAAAGGCCGATCCGCGCGTCAGGCCCACCCGCCGACCGCCCGCTACGAAGTAGTCCTTCACCACGAGGTATCCATCATGAACCTGCAATTCACGCTTGCGCCGCTCATCGCACTGATCGCCGGGATCCTGATCCTGATCATCCCGCGCTTGCTGAACTACGTCGTCGCGATCTATCTCATCATCATCGGACTGCTGGGCCTGTTCGGCGCCGGCGGCATGCGGCTCGGATGAATCGCGCGCTCCTCGATCGCGCGGTTCCACGAAATTTCTGCCACGCCCGGCGGGCAGCAACCCGGTCGGCCTTCCACCATGAAGGAGTACCACCATGACTCTCGGTACCATTCTTCTTGTCGTGCTCGTCCTGATCCTGGTCGGCGCCCTTCCCACCTGGGGGCACAGCCGTTCCTGGGGTTACGCCCCCAGCGGTCTGCTCGGCGTCGTGCTGGTAGTGGTGCTCATCCTTGTGCTGACAGGTCGGTTGTAAGGCTGCGCGCAAATGCAGGAGCAATGCGGCGCGCGCAGACTGTTCAGGGAGTCTTGCCCTCAGATCCAGTCTGCGTGCGATTGGCGCTGTGGCGCTGAGGTTGGCGGGCGCGAAGGTCAGGGCGCCCCCAGGGCAGCATTGGGCTGAAGCGCCGGGGCTGCGCTGCGCGCCGGAA
>CAZGKE010000045.1:7076-23875 GCA_964526035.1 uncultured Gammaproteobacteria bacterium
CTTTTCCCTCACCTCGAGCTGGTTTCGCTGCCGCTCGGCAGGGTTCTCTACGAATCCGGAGGCCGCCTGCGCCACGTGTATTTCCCGTGCAATTGCATCATCTCCCTGCTCTACGTGATGGAGGATGGGGCGTCGGCCGAGATTTCGGTGGTGGGCAATGAGGGCCTGGTCGGCATCGCGCTGTTCATGGGCGGCGAAAGCACGCCGAGCCGCGCCATCGTGCAGAGCGGCGGCTACGCTTTCCGTCTGCGCGGACAGCTTCTCAAGACCGAGTTCGCCCGCCACGGCGAGCTGCTCCACCTGATGCTGCGCTTCACCCAGGCCCTGATCACGCAGATGGCTCAGACCGCAGTGTGCAACCGCCACCACACCGTCGACCAGCAGCTTTGCCGTTGGCTGCTGCTGTCGCTGGACCGCCTGTCCGACAACCACCTCACCATGACCCAGGAGCTGATCGCCAACATGCTCGGCGTGCGCCGTGAAGGCGTCACCGAGGCTGCCGGCAAGCTGCAGGCGCAGGGTGTGATCAATTACAGCCGTGGCAAGATCACCGTGCTTGACCGTCCGAAGCTGGAGAAGCTCGCCTGCGAATGCTATGCGGTCGTCAAGAAGGAATCCGATCGCCTGCTGCCCTATGCGCCCGAGATCACGCGGAGGCGATGGGCACAAACGGGCTGAACGCGTCGGGCGTCAGTGTTCCGCAATGCGCGGCAGCGAACGGAATCAAGCTTCGCCGATGCGCACACTGCGATACGGGCAAAGCCGAGGTACGACCACCTCGTACCGTGACGCCCTGGAGTACCATGCTTGAATCCGCGCCCACATCTGGCGACATCCAGATTCCGGCCACCAACGATCTCATTTCCGGTCTGCCGCGCACCGTCCGTGACGGGATTCTGCGACATGCCGAGCGCGTCGACATGCCGCTTGGCACCGTGCTGTGCGATCAGGCAAAGCCCTATCGTGATGCGTACTTCCCGCTGGCCGGCTACATCTCCCTGGTGGCGCAGGCCAAGGACCATCCGGCGCTGGAAATTGGATTGATCGGCAGCGAAGGCATGCTTGGCGCAACCATGATGCTGGGGCTGGGCTGCGCGCCGCTGCGCGCGGTGGTGCAGGAATCCGGCAGCGGTTGGCGGATCGGTGCCACCCAGTTCACGCGCATCGTGAAAGACAGCCGCGCGCTGCGCGATGCACTGGCCCGCTACCTCTACGATTTCATGGAGCAGCTGGCCCAGGGAACGGTGTGTGCGCGCTTTCACGAGGTCGAGCCGCGTCTCGCACGCTGGCTGCTGATGACGCATGATCGCGCTCACGCCGATCACTTCCACCTGACTCACCAGCTTCTCGCCGACATGCTCGGCGTGCAGCGCAGCGCGGTGACCATCGCCGCCGGCAGACTGCAGCGGCAAGGTTTGATCCGCTACAGCCGTGGCAGGATCGACGTGATTTCGCGCGCTGGTTTGGAAGCGGCGTCCTGCGAATGCTACGACGCAGGCGTCGATGCGCGCATGCGGCGCTCCTGCTGACGCACGGATCAGTTCGCACCAAGCCCACCCAGGGTTTTCGGCTCATGCAGGAGCGGCGAAAGCCGCGCTCAGACCTCCACGCTGATCGCGCGGCTTGACCTTGCTCCTTCCCCCCGCCTGCGGGGGAAGGTTGGGATGGGGGTGCTCTTGGTTGCGACTTCGAAGCGGGTACGGTTTCCCCGGCGTCGAGAGGCCCTCTCCCCTGCCCCTCCCCCGCAGGCGGAGGAGGGAAAAGAAAAAAGCCGCGAACTTCGCAGCCTCGCATCTTCCTCAGCATCTCCAGAATATCGCGCAGCTATGTGTGCTACTGCACGGAAAGGCAGGAAGCGTTCCGGCATCATGCACTTGGGTTGTAACGCCTTCGTACTCTCCCCCCGAAGACGACGACCCAACAGGGACGGGTGAGGGTTCGGTCGAAGCGGGGGCTTCAATGTTTCGACTTCGAACCTTCACCCAGGTCCCGCATCCAACCTCCCCTCGGAATCTCCCACAGAGTTGCGCCCTCACCCGACGCGTCGGCGCTTTGCCGTGGGTGACACAGCGAACGACCCCACCTTGATCAAGGTGACGCTCAGCTGCACCAATCAAACTGGATCAATGAACGTGCTGCGCTGCCGCGCCGGTCGTCGGAACGGCGTCCACGGCAGTGCGCGTGCCGCTTGACGGGCGTGGGGGATGGGGCGTGGCGGCTGCTGTGGCCAGGTTCAGCAAGCCGAGCAGCTGTACTGCAATCTTGAGGATCAGATCGAGCCTGGTGGATCCCGATTTCGAAGCGGGTCGGGTCGAAGCGGGTCGGGACGCTTTCGGCACACCCGCCTTGCGCTTCCGGTTCGCGAACTCTCCGATCAGGAAGCCGGTGGCGGCGCCATAGAAAAGCGTTGCGGGTGAGGTCAGCCTGGCATGCAGCCGCTGCCCGAGGGCATCGCGGCGTTCGCCCACGCGACGTTTGCAGTCCGCCAGATGCCTCGCGGCTTCGTCGATCTGACGCTGCAGGGATAGCGAGGACTTCTTCACGTGCGCGCTCGTTCGGGCGTCCCGCTGCTTGCTGCAGCCGGTGGCGTGGGCTTGAAGCTGTTCACGGTGGCAGAAAGCAGCAGCGCGCGGCTGCGGCGACGGATGAACACCACCAGCAGCACCACGAAAACAACATTGATCACCGCGCCCAGCAGCAAAGCCGTACTTGCCGCCAGCAGGCCGCGCTCGACCAGCGCCATCAATCCCGACGCCACCAGTGCCAGCCAGGCGCTGATGCACAGACCGGCTGCAACCAGTCCCATGACGATGATGGCTACCAGGCTTTCGCCGGCATGCCTGGTTTCGAGGGCGGCCAACCGCATCTGGCCATGGGCCACTGAACGCAGTTCGCGGCCGAGCAGCAGAACCTCTCCCAACAGGCCGGGGGCACGCCCCGAACTGCCGGAAGAGGTGGACGGATCGGCACGTGCCTGGGTCGCGGCGGTCGGCGGCATGGCTGCGTGCAGACCTTAGCGGGAGCTGAAGATTCGACTCAGCAGATAGCCGGTTGCGACAGCGATGCCGATCGACTGGACCGGTTTGTCATGAACGTACCCGCGCAGATTCTGCAGCCACTTCTCCTGAAGCTCCGCAGCCTGATGGCCCTTGTTGGCAAGGGTCTCGGCCGCGCTGTGTGTGGCATCGGCAATCTTGTCCACTGCATGGTGAGCGCCAGTGGCCAGGCGGTCGACGGCTGAGCCAACGGCGCCTTCGTTGTTGGTGGTCTTCATGGGCTTCTCTCTCGCGTTGAAGGGGGTGGTCGGAAGACGCGGCGGCACCAGTACGGTGCTGTGCGACGTCCGGGGTAGCACGCGCATCCAGGCTCGGTACAGCGCGCGACACCAGTGTGCGCGCGCAGGGAGGTATCGTCTGTTCGGTGTCAAACATTCGAAGGTGTGACGGGGCCGGGCGGACAGGAAACGCTCAGCCGCGATCGGTCGCTGCGGATTGCTGCGCACATGGCGGGCTTTCCCGGCTTCGACATCGATCTCCGTCTGCTGACGGCGCGCGGCCTGTGGGTGCCTGCAGGTCGACTCAGTCGACCACGAAGCTGACGCGCATGATGACGCGGTAGCTGGTGATCTTGCCCTTCTCGACGTGGATCTTCTGCTCGGCGATCCAGGCGCCCCTCACGTTCTTCAGTGTCTGTTCGGCGCGCTTGATGCCGGATTCGACGGCGTCCTGAAAGCTGGTGGTGGAGTCGGCGGAGATTTCGATGATCTTGGCAATGGACATGGTGGTTTCCAGGTGATTGATCGACCGAAGGATCGGTCGGTGACAAGGACCGGGCGACTGATCAGCGATTGCCCGGTGGGAACGGAAGCCGGTCAGTGCCCGCAGCAGCCGGGCTTCGGCACGGGCCGCCCATCCGACGTGGTTTCCTGGCGACATTCAGTCCAGGCTGGTCGCCCGCACGATGTAGCGCTGTGGCGCGTTGCCGATGAAGTAGAACGGGTAGCAGGTGACGAGTGTGACCGTGGCGGTGTCGGTCGGATCGAGCGGGGACACGTCCTCAGGGTCGACGATGGTGATGCCGGTGACCTCGTACTTGCGCGCGCCATGCAGACTTTCCACTTCAAGCACGTCGCCGACGGCGACATCCTTGAGGGGACGGAAGTGGGCGTCCCGATGCGCGGCGATGCCGAAGTTGCCTCCGGATTCGGGGGCCGCGGTCCCCTCGATCCAGCCTGCGCCACGATTCAGGTTGCGTTCGGTGGTGTCGGCGAAGACCGGAACCTCGAGGTCGATGCGCGGAATGCGCAGCAGGGCGACCGGCAACGCCGATGATTCACCGCTGTCGGGTGCAGACGCGGCTGCAGCGGAGGTTTCGAGAGACGGCGCAGAGTCGGGGCCGCCATTTTCAGAAAACGGTACGACACCCTCGTCGGCGAACGGATCGGTTGCACCGCCCGCCAGGAGCACCTGAGGTGGATTGGCCGCTGCACGCGCTTCACCGAAGCTGGCAATGGCCTGGTTGAGTTCCCATTCGCCCGTGGCACGAAGGGCGAAGAACAGGAACAACAGCAGAATGCCGACGGACCAGCAGGCTGCTTCAAGAGTTTCCAGGGGCGACCAGCGGTTCATTGCGGTGCTCCTGCGATCAACCGGCGCTTGCGGAACATGGCGTTGCTCTCCCCGACAGGCGTGGATGGGGCGTCAGAATAGAGGTCCCGCAGCGGGGTGTCTGTTCGCCGCCGCACGGAGTCGCATCGCAAGCATTGCGGCCGGCAGAACGCCGACCGCAATGCAGGCAAAGTGCTTTGATCATGCCAGAGGCGCCGCCAGGTGAACCGGGCCGGCGTTGGTATGACCAGGTGACCGCGGATCGGGGGTTGGGCCAAGTTGGCCGCCCGATTGCCGCGCCTCCGGTACGTGGTCGTGTGTTTCAGGACTTCTTGGGGTTCTGGCGTATCTGCTGGTCGTCACCCTCATTGGCGCGCAGCGGCGTCGTGGCCTGATCCTGATTGCGCGAGGGATCGTTGCGATCCTGCTCGTTGCGTCCTTCCTGCTGCCGGGTCGCCTTGCCGTCGGGCTGGCGCTCGGATTGATTCTTGTTCTCCTGGCCGCCCGTCTGCTGGCGATTCTTGTCCTGGTTCTGGGGCTGGTTGCGATCGTGATTCTTGCCCTGAGTCTGGTTGGGGTTCTGATTCTGGCTCTTGTTCATGGGGTGGTCGTCCTCTGTGGGGATGATTCGACGCTTTCGATATTGAAGCTTCGTCGTTGAGAGGCTCGTGCCGTGGCACGTCCCAACGCGAACGACACTAGGCAACCACCGGGCACGCGTCAGTGCGTTGCGCCACCTTGAGGTCACGTGTCCGAGCGGGGGGGTCCGCATGCTTGCTGTCATTAATGCGAATCATTATCATCTAATCTCTCATCTTCTCTGGACTGCACCATGCGCACGCTCATTATTCTTGTGGCACTGCTGCTGCTGGCCGGCTGCGCCCGCGAAAGCGACGATGCGCTGGTGGTGTATTCGGAACGACGCGAGCCCCTGATCGAACCGATTTTCGCCCGCTATGAGGCCGAGACCGGGATCAAGGTCCGATTCATCACCGACCAGGCGCCGGTCCTGATCGAGCGCCTCGCCGCCGAGGGTGAACGCAGTCAGGCCGACCTGTTCCTCGCCGTCGACGCCGGCAATCTGTGGCTGGCCGCCGAACGTGGCCTGCTGGCGCAAGTCGACTCCCCGGCCCTCGATGCCGCCATACCCGAACACCTGCGTGATCCGGACGGCCGCTGGTTCGCATTGTCGTTGCGGGCGCGCACCATTGTCTTTGCGCGCGATCGCGTCGAGCCCGAGGCGCTTGGTGGATACGAGGATCTGGCCGATGAGCGCTGGCGTGGTCGCTTGTGCCTGCGTTCGAGCAAGAAGGTCTACAACCAGTCGCTGACTGCGATGATGCTGGCGCGTCTCGGCGAAGAGGAAACCCTGCGCGTGCTGCGCGGTTGGGTGGCCAATCTTGCCGCGCCGCCGTTCGCCGACGACACCCAGGTGGTGCAGGCGGTCGCTTCCGGACAGTGCGACGTGGGCCTGGTCAACACCTACTACCTGGGGCGGTTGCAGGCACAAGGCGAAGCCCTCGAGGTGTGGCCGCACTGGCCAGACGGTGCCGGCGTGCACGTCAACGTCTCCGGCGCCGGCATCACTGCGCACGCGCCGCGTCGCCAGGCGGCGCTGCAGTTTCTGGAGTGGCTGGCCTCGCCCGCGGTGCAGTCGGACTTCGCCTCGATCAACCAGGAGTATCCGGCGACGCCGGGCATCGACCTGCACCCTGTCGTTGCGGCCTGGGGCAGCTTCCGTCACGACCCGATCAATGTGGTCGAGGCCGGTCGTCGCCAGGTGCAGGCGGTGATGCTGATGGACCGCGCGGGCTGGAACTAGTCGGCTGATCGGTCCTGAGCGCACACGTCGCCAGCCTTGAGCTGAAATCCTCGCGGCCGGCGGCGCATCGCTGGGGGCTGCGCCTGGCCGTCACCCTGATCGCAGTCGGACCGCTGCTGACGCTGGTGATGCTGTTCTCCGCCTGGGGTCAGCCGCAGCCGGAAATCTGGGCGCACCTGCGCGCGCATCTGCTGACGCCCATCGTGCTCAATACGCTGGCGCTGTCCCTGGGTGTCGCCTTCGGCGTCAGCGCACTCGGGCTGGGGCTGGCCTGGCTGGTGTGTCGCTTCGATTTTCCCGGTCGCGGCGCGTTCGAAATCCTGCTTGCGCTGCCGCTCGCGGTTCCGGCGTACGTTGCCGCCTTCGTCTATGTCGGTCTGCTCGACTATTCCGGACCGGTGGCGTCGGCGCTGCGCGGCATCGGCCTCGATGCACCGAACCCGCGCGGGCTGATGGGTGCCAGCGCGCTGCTCAGCCTGGTGCTCTATCCCTACGTATACCTGCTCGCTCGCGGTGCGCTGCTCACCCAGGGTGCGCGCGCATTCGAAGCAGCGCGCACGCTCGGCGAGAGTCCTGTCGGCGCATTCCGTCGCGCGGCGCTGCCGCTGATCCGTCCTGCCTGGATCGCCGGCCTGGCGCTGGCGCTGATGGAAACCCTGGCCGACTTCGGCGCGGTCAGCCTGCTCGGCGTCGATACCTTCACCACCGCCATCTATCGCACCTGGTTCGGTCTCTACAGTCTGCCCGCGGCGGCGCAATTGGCCACGCTGTTCCTGCTGTTCATCGCTGTGGTGCTGGTACTGGAACGGCTGTCGCGACGCGGCGCCCGCTTCGCGCTGCATTCAACGACGCCGCTGCAGCGAATCCGCCTGCGCGGCGTGCGCATGCTGCTGGCATGCCTGCTGTGCACGGCGGTGCTGTTGGCAGCGCTGGGCATTCCACTGTGGCAACTTGCGCTGTGGGCGCTGGCGGCACCGTGGACGGGCGGCGCGCTGTGGCCGGTGATTGCCAATACGCTGGCCATTGCCGCTGCCTGCGCGGTGCTGGTGGTGGTGTTGGGTCTTGCCCTGGCGCTGGTCGAACGCAGCGCACGCGGCGACCCCTGGCTGCGCGTACCGGGCTTCATCGCCACCCTGGGCTACGCGGTGCCCGGCACGGTGCTCGCGGTCGGCATCATGCTGGTGCTGCTGCACCTCGACCGCAGCCTTTCCGGATCCGGAATCGGTGCGCTGACCGGCAGCATCGCCGGCGTGCTCGCCGCGCTGTCGATTCGATTCCTGCGCCTCGGCCACAGCACCTGCGAGTCGGCCCTTGAACAGTTGCGCCCCACCGTCATCGAAGCGGCGCGCACGCTCGGCGCGGGCGCGCGCGAGCGACTGTGGCGCGTCTATCTGCCCACCCTGCGCCCTGCCCTGCTTGCCGGCGCGCTGCTGGTCGCCGTCGAAGTGATGAAGGAGCTTCCCGCCACCCTGATGCTGCGACCGTTCGGCTGGGACACCCTGGCCGTACGCGTCTACGCCTACACCGCAGAAGGCCTGTGGCAGCACGCCGCGGTTCCGTCGCTGCTGCTGGTAGCGGTGGGCGTGGTGCCGGTCTGGGTGTTGATGCGGAGGAGTTAGGGCTGGGGCTTAGGGCTGGGGCTTAGGGCTAGGGTCTAGGGGAACAGCTGGCCACTTGGGCATCGCCCTGCATCATGCAGCGTTGTGGTGCGCTGTCGGGCCAGAGCTCGAACGACGCTTCGCTTTGCCGCACTCTAGGCCCTGGGCCCTAGGCCCTCTCCGCGCAGGCCTGCAATAATGCACACCCCGAAACGCGACGCCCGCCATGACGAACAAGACGCCACTCAACGCCATCCACCGCGAACTCGGTGCACGCATGGTCGACTTCGGCGGCTGGGACATGCCGATCAACTACGGGTCGCAGATCGAGGAGCATCACCAAGTGCGGCGCGACGCAGGCATGTTCGACGTATCGCACATGACCGTCGTCGACCTGAGCGGCGAGCATTGCCGCTCTTTCCTGCGCCACCTGCTGGCCAACGACGTGGCCAAGCTGCGCGTACCGGGGAAGGCGCTGTACACCTGCATGCTGCGCGAGGACGGCGGCGTGATCGACGACCTGATCGTCTATTTCATGGCCGAGGATTTCTTCCGCCTGGTGGTCAATGCCGCCACCCGCGACAAGGACCTGGCGTGGATCAACGGCCAGGCACACGGTTTCGGGGTGAGCGTGCGTGAGCGCAGCGAGCTGGCGATGGTGGCGGTGCAGGGTCCGAACGCCCGCGCTCGCGTGCTTGGGCTGATCGAAGACGCCGCCGATCGCGAACGCATCGGCAAGCTCGCGCGCTTTTCCGCCGGCGAATGCGGCGACCTGTTCATTGCGCGCACCGGCTATACCGGCGAAGACGGCTTCGAGGTGGTGCTGCCGGCATCGCAGGTCGAGGGCTACTGGCGCGACCTGCTCGGCGCCGGCGTCAAACCGGCGGGCCTGGGAGCACGCGACACGCTGCGCCTCGAAGCCGGCATGAACCTCTACGGCCAGGACATGGA
Source organism: uncultured Gammaproteobacteria bacterium (assembly GCA_964526035.1). Lineage (GTDB taxonomy): Bacteria > Pseudomonadota > Gammaproteobacteria > Xanthomonadales > BPKI01 > DAOMOD01. The sequence goes on from CAZGKE010000045.1 coordinate 16,055, forward strand.
CGAGACCACGTCGCCGCTGGAGAGCGCGCTGGCGTGGACCGTAGCCTTCGATCCCGACGACCGAGAATTCGTCGGCCGCATCGCACTCGAGCAACAGCGCGATCGCGGGGTGCCGCGCGACCTGGTCGGTCTGGTGCTGGAGGACAAGGGCGTTCTGCGCCACGGCCAGCGCGTGGTCACCGCAGCGGGTGACGGCGAGATCACCAGCGGCAGCTTCTCGCCAACGCTCGGCAAGTCGATTGCCCTGGCGCGCATTCCCGCCGCCGCCGGTGACGACATCAGGGTCGATATTCGCGGCCGCGAGGTGGCGGTGCGCAGGGCCGGTCCGCCGTTCGTGAAAAACGGCGCGGCGGCGGCGGGGGTCTGACCTGCCGCTACGCCGCGCGCACGTTTTGCTGAGTTACAATCTGCACGCACCCGAAGGATCCCAGCCATGTCCGAAATTCCCGGTGATCTCAAATTCCTGCGCAGTCATGAGTGGGCGCGTCTCGAAGACGGCGGTCGCGTCGTCGTCGGCATCTCCGACCATGCCCAGGGCCAGCTCGGCGACCTTGTCTATGTCGAACTGCCGACCCTCGGCGACCACGTCGACGCCGGCAATGGTGCGGCCGTGGTGGAATCGGTGAAGGCCGCGTCCGACGTCTACAGCCCGGTGTCGGGCACCATCGTCGCGATCAACGAGGCGCTGAACGACAAGCCCGAGACCATCAACGAGGATGCCTACGGCGAAGGCTGGATTTTTGCCCTGAAACTGGACGACGCCGCCGAACTCGATGAAATGCTCGACCCCGATGCCTACGCCGAGCTTCTCGAAGAAGACGACCACTGAGTCCATCCCTCAAGCCGCTCGCCCTGCCGGCCGCTTCCCGCGGCCGGCGCCGTTTCCGGAACACCGCCATGCCCTTCATTCCGCACACCGAAGCCGATGTCCGCGCGATGCTCGACACCATCGGCGCCGGCAGCATCGAGGACCTGTTCGACGAAATTCCTGCCGGCCTGCGTGACGTCGACCTGTCGCGCATTCCCGAGGGGATGAACGAAATGGCGGTGTCGCGCCTGATGCGTCGCCACGCAGCCAGCGACGCCATCGATCTCAACTTTGCCGGCGCCGGTGCCTATGAGCATCACATCCCCGCCGCGGTGTGGGAGATCACCACGCGCGGTGAGTTCTACTCCGCCTACACGCCGTACCAGGCGGAAGCCAGCCAGGGCACGCTGCAGCTCATCTACGAATACCAGTCGATGATCACCGGCCTGCTGGGCATGGATGTTTCCAACGCCTCCCTGTACGACGGCGCTACCGCGCTCGCCGAGGCGGTGCTGATGGCCGAGCGCAGCGTGCGCAAGGGACCGCAACGCGTGCTGGTGCCGCGCAGCGTTCATCCGGCCTACCGCAAGACACTTGCCACCATCGTCGGCAGCCAGAACATCGTCATCGAGGAACTTCCCTTCGACGACGACGGCGGTCATCTCGATCCGGACTGGCTCGCCCGGCAGGAGGTCGGCACCTTCACCGCCCTGGTGATTCCCCAGCCGAATTTCTTCGGCGTGCTGGAGGAGGTCGATGCGCTCACCGACTGGGCACACGAAAAGGGCGCGCTGGTGATCGCGGTGGTGAATCCGACGGCGATGGCGATGCTGAAACCACCGGGCGAGTGGGGAACCCGCGGCGCCGACATCGTCTGCGGTGACGGTCAGCCGCTCGGCTGTCCGCTGTCTTCCGGCGGACCGTACTTCGGGATTCTTGCCTGCCGCCAGGAGCTGGTGCGGCAAATGCCGGGACGCATCGTCGGACGCACCACCGACCTCGACGGCCGCAGCGGATTCGCGCTGACACTGCAGGCGCGCGAACAGCACATCCGCCGCGCCAAGGCGACTTCCAACATCTGCACGAACCAGGGATTGCTGGTGACCGCAGCGACCATCTACATGGCGCTGCTGGGCCCACAGGGTCTTGCACGTGTGGCGCGCCAAAGCAGTGCAGGCGCACGTTCTCTGCGCGCTCGACTGCTGGCCATAGACGGCGTGGCTCCGCGCTTTTCACGACCCTGCTTCCACGAATTCGCATTGCGTCTGCCGCGTTCCGCGAGTGATCTCGTCGCGCAGATTTCCGACGATCGGGTGGTCGCCGGCGTAGCGCTCGGCGATGAGTATGCGGAGCTCGACGACACTCTTCTGTTGTGCGTCACCGAGACAAAAACCGAGAGCGATCTCGATCGATTTGCGACGCTTGTGCGCGCGCGACTGACCTCGTAACCGGTCTCCGCGACGCTCGACCGGAAAAAAAAACTTCGTGTCTACGCGCGAAAGATATTGACAGTGAACGTTGACGTGATTAGTTTTCCGCAAACTGTCAAGCGACCGACACGAATATGACCCACTCCATCGCCGTCACCAAACACGGCGAACACATCGAAGCGGCGATTCTGCCGCGGGGTCAGTCACCCTTTCCATTTTGCTTTTGCATCGCCATCGGAGCTCACGCTTCGATGGCGATGGTTTGTTGACGAGGAACACTTCGGTTTTGTAACTGGGCAATCACTTCCCACTGACGAGGAGCTAAGACGCGTATGGCTACTAAGAAAGCAACTGCAAAGAAACCTGCCGCCAAGAAGTCGGCAGCCAAGAAGGCTGTAAGAAAGGCACCGGCACGCAAGGCTGCCAAGAAGTCACCAGCCAAGAAGGCTGCCAAGAAGTCACCGGCACGCAAGGCTGCCAAGAAGGCACCGGCGAAGAAGGCCGCCAAGAAGAAAGCACCTGCTAAGAAGGCTGCCAAGAAGAAGGCACCTGCGAAGAAAGCCGCCAGGAAGGCACCTGCGAAGAAGGCCGCTGCGGCCAAGGCGAAGACGGTCAGCAAGGCCGCCAAGCCTGCAGCGAAGAAGGCACCGGCCAAGAAGGCCGCCAAGAAAAAGTAAGTTGCAACGTTGGTAATCTGAGCCCTCTCTCCCTGTTTGCCCAGGCAGGGAGAGAGCTCTTCCCGGAGGCAAGCTCCGGAGTCCCCCGCTACAACCTTCCCCTTCTCAGCCAGCCGCTTCGATCAGCCGCGGACGTAACGTGCCAGTTCGCGCGTGAGTGCCTGCAGCGGATCGCGCACCGATTCCGAGATCGCCGAACCGACGGCGTCGCGGCCACGCTTGTCGAGGTCCGGCGTTCTGTCAGCCGGCGGCAGGGCTTCGAGCACACCGCCGGCCGAAGCCAGCGCCAGCACCATGCGCCGCGCCACGGCAACCGGTGTCGCCGGATCGGTAGGCACGAGCTGTTCCAGGCACTCGTTGCGCGCCTGACGGGAACGCAGCGGATACACGCGCTGGGGCCACAGCCACCAGCGCCAGCGCAGCCCGCGATGAAGCAGGTCGCGACGGAACAGCACCTCGGCAATGCGCGGCTTGAGGTCACCGAGTCGTTGCTCGGTGGCGATCAGCGCGCGCTGCAGGGGAAGCGAGGGGCCGAGCTGCTGGAGCAGTCGCATCGTTTCGCCAAGCATCGGATGCGACAGCGGCAAGCTGTCGCTCATTTCGATGTTGCCTGCACTGTCCAGTCGCACGCGACGCATCACGGCAAGTTCGGCGACCAGACCCGCGACCAGGGTTCGCTGCAGACGATTGGCATCGACCCCGGGCAGCAGCAAACCGCTGTCGGGCGAAAGAGCAAGCATGAGGATGCGGTCGGCGATCAGCATTGAGTGGCGGCGCAACCCGATACTTGCTTCGCGCTCAGCCGCGGCCGCGCGCGGCGATGACACGGCGATGACGATCGAGCTCCAGCCAATCCCTTTCGGGGAGCCCCAGCACGCCATCGATGAAGGTCGGGAACAATCCCGCGGGCAGAGAACTCTCGCAGTTCCACAGCATCACGATACCGACGTCGCGGTCTGGCAACAGAGCCATGATGGCGCGGTAGCCCTGCACCGCCCCGCCGTGGAAAACCACCGTCTCTCCGGCATAGTCGAATACCCGCCAGCCGCGCGCATAGTGCGCGTCATTGAGGCGCATTCGTCGCCAGCGGGCACTGCTCGTTTCACGAACCGTCTGCACCTGCGGCGCATGCAGTTCAGTGAGAACGTGCTCGGACAGGACGTCCTGGCGATGACCAAGCTGCGCGATCATCCACTGCGCGAGGTCGTCGACGCTGGCGTTTACACCGGCGGCGGGCGGCACCCGGTAATAGTTCTCCTTCGGCCGCAGCGTCGTCCAGCTGCGCCCGCGCCGCGTGTGCGGCCGCGCCCAGGAATCACTGCCCTCCAGCGCATCGCGACCGAAGGTGGCCGTGAGCATTCCCAGCGGATGGAACAGGCGACGCTCGACGGCGCGATAGTAGAAGTCGCCGGTCACCGCGAAACTGATGTCGCCGATCAGACTGAACGCAATGTTCTGGTAGGCGTAGCAGTCGCCGACCGGGCAGACGACGGGCGCCTCGGCAAGCTTCTCAACCAGCAGCGGGTAGGGAATGTCCGCTTCGAGGTCGAGATCGAAAGCGTTGCGCGACAGACCGACGCGGTGCGCCAGCAGGTCGTTGACGGTGAGTTGCTCGGCGGCCCTGGGATCCTTGAGCGAGAAGCCTGGAAGGATGTCGCTGACCGGCGCGTTCCAGCTCAGTCGCTGCTCGTCGACCAACAGCCCGGTCAGCGCGCTGGCAAACGTCTTCGATAGCGATGCGGTGCGGAACACCGTCTGAGGCGTCACCGGGTCGCGACTGCGCATCGAAGTGACGCCATGCCCCTGACGCATGACCACCCGGTCACCCTCGACGACCGCGATCGCGAACCCGACTACATCGCCCACCGCCATGACTTCCTCGACCTGGCGCTCGAAGGTCGGCAGCATCCCGACCACTCTTGGCGTTTCCACCGCGTCGGCACGGACGAACGTCGCCACGCCGGAAAGCGCGGCAAGCAAAAGGACAATTCGACAGCGGCTATGACTTGTTGCAGTCACCTGGGCAGGGGGGGCGTGATAATCTGTACCCATTCTAGCCAATTGGCCGGAGGGAAAACGTGATGACCTGGGTAGTTCTCGGTTTAATCGTGGTGGTGGCCATCTGGGCCATTGGCATCTACAACGGCCTCGTCGCCGCGCGCAACGCGTTCAAGAACGCTTTCGCGCAGATCGACGTGCAGCTGACCCGTCGCCACGACCTGATTCCGAATCTGGTCGAGGTGGTCAAGGGCTACATGGCGCACGAGCGCGAAACCCTGCAGGCAGTCATCGAAGCCCGCGCCGGCGCGGTGTCGGGCCTTAACGCGGCCAAGGCCAACCCGGGCGACCCGGGTGCCATGAAGCAGCTCTCCGGCGCGGAGAACATGCTGACCGCCACGCTCGGCCGCCTGTTCGCGCTGTCCGAAGCCTATCCCGACCTCAAGGCCAATCAGAACATGATGCAGCTCCAGGAAGAGCTGGCCTCCACGGAGAATCGCGTGGCGTTTTCGCGCCAGGCGTACAACGACTCGGTGATGGAGTACAACAACAGGCGTGAGATGTTCCCCAACAATCTCATTGCCGGCACCTTCAACTTCCAGCCCGGCGCGTTGCTTGAGATCGAGAGCGCCGAGAAGCGCGAAGTTCCCAAGGTTTCCTTCAAATAGAACACCACTGAGGAGCCGGGCGGATGAACTTCTTCGCCCGTCAGCGCAAGGCCCGCGGCCAGACCCGGCGTCTGGTGCTGCTGTTCGCGCTGGCGCTGATCGCGATCGTCGTCGCCGTCGACCTGGTTCTGGTCGCGGCGTTCAGTCAGGGGGAAGGACGCATGTCCCTCGACGCGCTGCGCAGCAACCCGATGCCGCTGGTAGTGGCCACCCTGGTGACGCTGGTCATCATCGGCGGCGCCAGCCTCGTCAAAGTGGCGCAGCTGCGTTCGGGGGGCAGCGCCGTGGCTCGGGAACTGGGCGGTACGCTGGTCGATCCCGGCACGCGCGATCAGAAGCTGGCGCGCCTGCGCAACGTGGTCGAGGAAGTGGCGATCGCGTCCGGCGTTCCGGTTCCGGAAATCTACGTGATGGAATCGGAAGCCGGTATCAACGCCTTCGCTGCTGGCTACTCACCGTCCGACGCCGCAGTGGCGGTCACCCGCGGCGCCATCGACAACCTGACGCGCGACGAACTGCAGGGCGTGATCGCGCACGAGTTCAGCCATGTCCTCAATGGTGACATGCGCCTCAACATCCGCCTGATCGGCCTGCTGCACGGCATCCTGGTGGTGGCCCTGATCGGGCGGCTGCTGCTGCGCTCGGTGCGATTCGGCGGCGGCTCGCGCGGCGGTCGGGATCGCGGGGGCGGCGTGGCTGCATTGCTGGCGATGGGCGTGGCGCTGTGGATCATCGGCTCCATCGGTGTCTTCTTCGGCCGCCTGATCAAGGCCGGGGTGTCGCGTCAACGCGAGTACCTGGCCGACGCCTCCGCGGTGCAGTTCACCCGGCAGACGCGCGGCATATCCGGCGCGTTGATGAAGATCGCCGGACTGCCCGCCCACTCGCGCATCGAGTCCGGGCATGGCGAAGAGGTCAGTCACATGCTGTTCGGCGACGGCTTCGGTCTGTCGGGAGCCTTTGCCACCCACCCGCCGATCGAGAAGCGCATCCAGGCGCTGGACCCCAGCTTCCAGCCTGCGCGTCTCAAGGAAATGTCGAAGCGGCTGTTGGAATCCACGCTTCCGCTCGACCGCGTGCCGGCCTCCTCGATGGTTTCGGGCTTCGCCGGGGGCGCCGCGCTACCGGATGCCGACGCGCGGGTGAGCATCGATCCCGACGGCATGGCTGAGCAGGTAGCCGATCCCGACCAGGGTGATTTCGAACTGGCCGGAGGTATCGTCTCTGGCGTCCCGATGGTGCTTGCCGATGCCGCGCACAGCCACGACGACGCACCTGTGGTCACGCTCGCTCTGCTGCTGGCTCGCGAAGAGGGTGCGCTGCGCGCCACGCAGCTGCGCCTGGTCGCTTCGGCCCTGGGCGCGGAGGCGAGCCAGCGCTGCGCGGAGCTGTCGCAGGCGGCGCAGGCACTGCATCCGCTGCAGCGACTGCCGCTGGCCGAGATGGCGTTTCCCTCCCTGCGGCGCAGACCGCGCCCGGAAATCGAGCGCCTGCTGGTGACCGCGCAGCGACTGATCCACGCCGACGGCCAGGTCGAGCTGTTCGAGTATTGCCTGGCGCGCCTGATCAGCGCCCACCTGCGCGACGCGCTCGATCCGTCCCGCGCGCGACCGGTAGGTCGGCGTCGGCTCACCGAGCTGCGCAGCGAACTGGCCGGACTGTTCTCGGTGCTGGCGTGGAAGGGTCACGACTTGCGCGAGGATGCACAGTTCGCCTACAGCGCCGGCATCGGCCGTCTCCTGCGCAACGACATTCCGATCTTCGAACCACCCAACGACTGGATCGCCACCCTGGACCGCGCGCTCCCCGAGCTCGACAGGCTGGACACCATCGGCAAGGAACTGCTGGTGGAAGCCCTCGCAGCCTGCGTCAGCCACGACGGCAAGATCACCCTTGCGGAAGCGGAGTTGCTGCGGACGGTATGCGGGTGTCTGCATTGCCCGCTGCCGCCGATGATGCAGCCGCGGGGGTGAGCTGGGGGTTCGCCGTGCGGCAGGCGGGCTACGATTCTCTGCGCGCCGCCAATGTGTGGGCGCGCACCCGTGCGCGACTGCGGAGATTCGCGTCTCCTCGGTTAAGGGTATGTCCGCCTGCGGCGGGGATTGTTGTGTCATCCATGACATGGTTTCGTCCGCCTCCCGGCGGCCGAGTCACTTTTCTCTGCTCGTCCAGAGAAAAGTAACCAAAAGAGAGGACGCCCCGCTTCCGCGCCTTCCGGGCTCCTGCCCTCCAGGTCCGCG
>CAZGKE010000046.1:0-23826 GCA_964526035.1 uncultured Gammaproteobacteria bacterium
TTCTACCAGTGGCGGTCGAAGTACGGCGGCATGGCGGTATCGGACATGCAGCGTCTGCGGGAGCTGCAAGAGCATGGGGTCTATCTTCGGATTCTTGCAGCTGACGATCCATCGGTAGATCGGTAGACTGGCTTCGCATCGAAGCATGGGGGGCCAAAGCATGGGGTCTTGTATCTTGCAAGAAGCCAGCTATCCATCTAGATCCGCCCCATGTCCCGTCCCCTGCGCATCGAATTCGCGGGCGCCGTCTATCACGTGATGACTCGCGGCAACGCGCGCGAGGCGATGCTTCTCGACGACGAGGATCGCGAGGCGTTCATGGCCCGTCCTGGCCGGGTGGCGGGACCGCTTCGATGGGTGCAAGTCCGCCTATTTCGCTCGATTGGCCCAGGTGTCACGCAGGGTGACCGTGCGGTTGAACACCGGCTGCGATGGGCGGTGGTCGCGGCGGTCGGCGACGAAGTAGCCGAGCCGCTCGAACTGCAGGTGCGTTTCCGCCTCGACGTTAGCCGCTGAGGGTTCCAGCCAGCCGTGGGCTGTGCGCCGCGAGTCCGGGTTGAGATGGTCGCGGTAGCTTTGGCCCTCGCCGTCTTCATCGGGATCGGCCACCGCGAACAGGCGGTCATACAGGCGTATTTCGGCAGCTACCGCGTGGGCGGCGCTGACCCAGTGAATGGTTCCCTTGACCTTGCGGTTGGCGCCCTCCATGCCGGCGCGGGTGTCCGGGTCGAGCGTGGCGCGCAACTCGACCACCCGATCGCCATCCTTGATCACTTCCTCGCAACGCACGATGCCGACGCCGCGCAGGCGCACCTCGCCCCCGGGCTGCAGGCGGTGGAAGCCTTTTTCGGGCACCTCCATGAAGTCCGCGCGCTCGATCCACAGCGCAGGCGAGAACGGCACCTCGCGGCTGCCAAAGGCGTCGTCCTTCGGGTGGTTGGGGAACGTCAGGCTTTCCTCGTGGCCGTCGGGCAGGTTGGTGAGGACCAGCTTGAGTGGCTCGATCACCGCCATGCGGCGCGGCGCGGCGGCGTCGAGATCGTCGCGTACGCAGCCTTCCAGCACCGAGAAGTCGATCAAGGAGTTCTGCTTGCTGATGCCGATGCGCTCGGCAAACAGGCGCAGGCTGGCCGGAGTGAATCCGCGTCGGCGGAGGCCCTGCAGCGTCGGCATGCGCGGATCGTCCCAGCCATCGACCAGCTGTTCCTGTACCAGCGCCATCAGCTTGCGCTTGCTCATCACCGTGTAGTTGATGTTGAGCCTCGAGAACTCGATCTGGCGCGGTTTGGCGGCCTCGTTGGGGAGGCCGGCATCGAGCAGTGGCTTGAGCAGTTCGGGGTGGCGATGCAGCGCCACCTGGTCGACGCACCAGTCGTACAGTGGCCGGTGGTCTTCGAATTCCAGCGTGCACAGCGAGTGGGTGATGCCCTCGATGGCGTCCGACAACGAATGGGCGAAGTCGTACATCGGATAGATGCACCAGGCGTTGCCGGTGTTCTGGTGCGCCACATGCTTGATGCGGTACAGCGTCGGGTCGCGCAGATTGATGTTGCCGCTGGCCATGTCGATCTTTGCGCGCAGGGTGCGCGCGCCATCGGCGAACTCGCCTGCGCGCATGCGCCGCAACAGGTCCAGGTTTTCGTCGACGCTGCGTCCGCGAAACGGCGACTCCGTCCCGGGTTCGGTGAGCGTGCCGCGGTGGGCGCGCACTTCTTCGGCGGACAGGTCGCAGACGAACGCGTGGCCGTCGGCGACCAGCTTCTCCGCTGCCAGGTAGAAGACCTCGAAGTAGTCGGAAGCGTGGCGCAGCGTCGGCCAGTCGAAGCCCAGCCAATGGACGTCTTCCTTGATGGCCTCGACGTACTCGGGATCCTCACGAGCCGGGTTGGTGTCGTCGAAGCGCAGGTTGCAGACCCCGCCGAATTCAGCCGCTACCGAAAAGTTGAGGCAGATCGACTTAGCGTGGCCGATGTGCAGGTAGCCGTTCGGTTCCGGTGGGAAGCGCGTGCGGATGGCATCATGCCTGCCGTGGGCCAGGTCGTCGCGGACTATCTGGCGGATGAAATCGTTTCTCGGCTCGGAGCTCATGGCGGAATGGGGTGCGTGCAGGGGGGCGAAGTTTAGCCGAGAAGGGGGCGCGAACCGGTTCCGAGGCTCGCAAGGGAAGCGTTGCCCGACGCGCCCGCGCAACGCAAGATAGGCCGACCCTTTCCCGGAATGTGCCCGATGCGCGTCGTTTACCGAGCCGACAGCCTGATGGATGCCCACGTGGCCAAGGGTCTGCTTGAGTCGGAGGGCATCGCCTGCCACGTATCCGGCGGCTACCTGGCGGGAGGCATCGGCGAGTTGCCAGCGCTGGGACTGGTGCAGGTGCTGGTAGCCGACGAGGATGAGGGTCGCGCGCTCGATGTCCTGACAGTTCTGCAGGCGGATTCCTCAGGTGGTGTGATGGAGGCGTAGGCCGGGGCCATACGCCTGGGCCAGGAACAACCGCCGTCATGCGAGGATGACCCGACTGCGGCCGCGTTGACCACTTGCCACTCGCAGACCATCATGGGGAATCCTGGTCGGTGGGAGCGTGGTGTTGGGGCACACGGGCGCACGGCGGTGGTGGGGCATTGCGGCCATCTGGGCTGTTGCCTTCCTGCTGTCTGTCGTGCCGTCCAGCGCCGAATCGCAGTCAGCGCCTGTATACGCCGCCCTGTACGACGCCGGCCCCCAGCCTCCAGACCATGAGGACATCCTCTCCGGTCGCTTCGACAACAACTTCTCGGAGGTCTCGCTGGAGCACCTGCGCGTCGGGCCACCGGGACGCACCTTCTGGCTTCGCCTGGAAACCAGCCTGCCGTCCAGTACGGCCCACACCGATATGTTCGAGGGCCAATGGCTGCTGGTTCTGAACCGGGTTGCGGTCGATTCCGTCGAACTGTTCATCGATCAGGGCGAGGCCGGCTGGAGCACACAGTCGGAGAGCTTCTTCAATCCGGGAGCGCATGCCCCGATGCTCGGTGGCGGGTTCTTCTTCCGCTTGACACACGATGGCGTCGAGAACCAGCGCATGTACCTGAAAGTGGTCAGCGACGCACGGGTCGAACTCAGCCCGCGCATCGTCCGCGAGGGTGACACTCTGGTGGCAGACCGCAGCCTGAGCAACCTTTTCACGGCCATCTACACCACGCTGCTGGTGCTGCTGGTGATCAACCTTATCCTTTACGCCGCGTTGCGGGATTCCGCGTACCTCGCCTTCGTGGCCTGGGGCGGCGCGGCCACCATGTTGATCCTGAGTGCCAACGGGCACCTTTATGGAGTGATGGGGCTGGACTGGCTGGGGTGGTGGGGGGCGCTCGGCATCTACATGTTCGCCTTCCTGACCGCGGCCGCGTCGGTGCGTCTGTTCCGCGCCTTCACTGATATCGGGAGGCATTCGCCGCGGCTTGACCAATACCTCAAATGGTACGGATGGCTGCTCCTGGGGATGGCCGTACTTTGCGTGCCCAACGTCCGTGGCTGGGCATCCTGGCTGCAGATAGCGGCCAGCCTCGGGCTCGCTCTCACCAGCGTGCTGCTGTGCGTGGTCAGTGGGTCCGCCTGGCGAGCGGGCGGCGGGATGGCACGCGTGTTCTTCCTGGTGTGGTCGGTGCTCACCCTGCTGGTGCTGCTGCGCCTCGCGTTGAGCTTCGGGCTGCCCTCTGCGGGCGCTCTCAGCCTCTACGGCTATCAGGTTGGCGCGGCCGTCGCGGCCTTCCTGTTCTCCGTCGCGCTCGCCGAACGGGTGATCGAGTTCCGCCAACAGCGAGATCGTGCCAAGCTTCTCAAGGAGCAGACCGATGCGACCCTGCGCCTGGAGCAGACACGGCGCGCGTTCATCGACGACAGCCGCCGCATACTTGCCGACGCCACTGCCGCCGATGCTGAGTGGGTGGTGCTCAGGCGGGTACTGGTCGACCTCGTGCCCTTGATTCCGCAGCAGTGCTCGGCGGTGATCGTCCAGGGACACGACGGCATGGATTACATGTTCTGTGAGCCCAACGAAGAGAAAGCCCACTTTGGTCGACTGCTTTCGGTGCGTCTGGACGCCCTGCGCGGCATCTGTCGCTCGCGATCGCCCATGGTGGTCAAGCTGGAGGATCCTGGCGACGATGACGTGGCGGCGCGCACCAACACCTTTGCTGTGGTGCCCTTGCCCCTGTCGCGCTCCGGGTGGGGCGCCCTGTTGCTCGAGCGATCCGAATGGGAGGACTTCACGCTGGAGGAGCTGAGGATGGCGTTCGATTTCGCCAAGATGGCGCTGGACACAGCCCACGAAGTGGTGTCCCAGGTCAGCCTGCGGCGCGAAGCAACGTCCGATCCGCTGACCGGCGCACTCAATCGTCGCGCCGGTGACGCCGCGCTGGAAGCGGCAATCAAGCTCTCGATCGCGAGGCGCATGCCGCTGGCCCTGTTGTTCATCGACCTGGATCACTTCAAGGCGGTCAACGACATGCACGGCCATGCGGTCGGCGACCGATGCCTTGTCTCGGTCGCCGAGACCATTGCCGGCCAGATCGACGGCGACGACTACCTGTCGCGCTATGGCGGAGAGGAGTTCCAGGTGATCCTGCCCGGACGCACGCTACCGCAGGCGCGTCAGCTGGCCGAGCGCATCCGCGTGGCCGTCGCGCAGAGCCGCGTCGAATACAACGGTCTGCGGCTGACGTTGACGGTGAGCATCGGCGCCGCGCTGCGCCAGGGTGATGACATCACCATCCAGTCCCTTCAGGAGCGGGCGGACAAGGCCTTGTACAAGGCCAAGGGTCTCGGTCGGAACTGCGTTGCCACTCTGGTGCCGACTGACCTCAGCAGCACCGGCATTCCCGGCGTTTATTGAAAAGCATATCCACCGGACATGACCCCGTACCCGACACGCGCACTGCTGGCGATGCTGGCCGGTGCGGCCTGCCTGAGCACCGGCGCCGTGTGGGTCAAGCTTGCCGATGTGCCGCCCAGCGTTTCCGCATTCTGGCGGATGGCCTTCGGGGCGCTGTTTCTGGCCCTGTGGCTGGTTTGGACGCGGCGACCGTTCCTGGCGCGCGGCAAGGGCTCGACGCTGTACCTGCTGGCCGCAGCGGCGTTTGCGGTGGACCTCTTTCTCTACCACCGCAGCATCCTCCTGGTCGGCCCGGGACTCGCGACCCTGCTCGCCAACTTCCAGGTGTTCGTACTGGCGCTGGTGGGTGGACTGCTCTTTCGCGAATGGCTGGGGCCACGCTTCTTCGTCGGCCTGGCGATGGCCATCGGCGGGCTGTGGCTCATCGTCGGACTCGGCTGGGCCGCGTTTGCGCCCGAGTACCGACTGGGCGTCTGGCTGGGTCTCGCCACCGCGTTGGCCTATGCCACCTACATTCTGCTGCTGCGGCGCGCGCAGCGTGCGGTTGGCGCCAGCCGTCCGGAGACCGGCCTGTGGCAGGTGTGCCTCGCCTGCGCCGCGATGATGTGGCTGAGCGTGGCGATCGAGGGTCACAGCGTGCTGGTGACCGATCTGCGCAGTCTCGGCCATCTCGCAGCGCTGGGCCTGATCACCCAGGCAGGAGGCTGGCTGTTCATCCTCTATGCCATTCCGCGGCTGCCGGCGTCGCTGGTGGGTCTGCTGCTGCTGCTGCAACCTTCCCTGGCATTCGTCTGGGACGTCTGGCTGTTCGATCGGCCGGTGACTGCGGCCGAGGCCACCGGTATCGGCCTGGCGCTGACCGGGATATTCTTCGGGACGGTGCGGCGCAGGCGCTTGCCCGATTCTTCATCCCCAGCCTGATTCAATCGAGAGCATGATCGGATTCACGGACAAGACGCAGCTTCCACGCCCCGAGCAGGCCTTGCCCGGGCGCAACCAGGCGTTGGCGTTCGAAAACCGGCACTTCGTCCACGGGCGTCCGTTGCGCGGTGATTTCCCGGGGTCCGAGCGCGTGCTGTTCGGCATGGGCTGCTTCTGGGGCGCCGAGCGCGCTTTCTGGTCGCTGCCCGGGGTGACGACCACGGCGGTCGGCTACGCCGCTGGCTACACGCCGAACCCGAATTACCGTGAGGTATGTTCAGGGCAGACCGGTCACAGCGAGGTGGTGCTGGTGGTCTACGAGCCCGCCGTCATCGCCTTCGAAACGCTGCTCAAGCTGTTCTGGGAGGGGCATGATCCGACCCAGGGCATGGGTCAGGGCAACGATCGGGGGACGCAGTACCGCTCGGGGATCTATTGCGACCTGGCGGCGCAGCACGAGGCGGCGGTGGCCAGCCGCGATGCGTTCCAGAAGCGGCTCGACGCCGCGGGATACGGCGCGATCACCACCGAGATCGTGCATCCGGCGCCACCGTTCTACTACGCCGAGGACGACCACCAGCAGTATCTGGCGAAAAATCCACGCGGCTACTGCGGGCTTGGTGGTACCGGAGTGACCTGTCCTGTCGGCGCGGTTTCCGGCTAGCCGCCCGGTCGCGACGCGAGTCCGACGTTCCTGCGAAGGCGCTGCGGACGCGTACCCTAGCGGGTGATCATGCTGCGAGCAGCTTTCTTGAAGCGCTCGGCGTCCTCGTCGTTGCGGGTCAGATCCGGCAGTCGGCTGGGCACCGCGACGCCGCGCTGCGCCCCCGGTCGCGCTGCAATGGCGCCGAGCCAGCGCTGCAGGTGTTCGAGACCTTCAATCGAGACGCCCGACCATTTGTGCGTGCGCGCCCAGCACCAGTGGGCGATGTCGGCGATGGAGTAGTCGCCCGCCAGCCATTCATTGCACGCCAGGCGCGCATCGAGAACTTCCAGCAGCCGTCGCGCCTCGTTCTGGTAGCGATCGATGGCGGGCTGGATCTTTTCGGGAAGGTAGCGAAAGAACACATTGGCCTGACCCATCATCGGCCCCAGCCCGCCGATCTGGAACATCAGCCACTGGATCACCCGGGACCGGCCCCTGGCATCTGCGGGCAACAGACGGCCGGCCTTCTCGGCGAGGTACAGCATGATTGCGCCCGACTCGAACACCGCGAAGTCGCCGGCGTCGCGGTCGACGATGGTGGGAATACGGCCGTTCGGGTTCAACCTGAGATAGTCCGGGTGCTTCTGTTCGCCAGAGGCGAGGTCCACCGGGTAAACCGAGTAGGGCAGGCCCAGCTCCTCCAGCGTCACCGAGGCCTTCCAGCCGTTGGGGGTGGGGGCGGTGTAGAGGTCAATACTCATTGCGGGAGATCGCTGCTGGCAGACTGGCCAGACGGGATCGTCGCACAGCTTGTCGCCGAGGGTGGAATGCACACCGCGGGTCAGCTGGAATGAGGCAGGTCTCGCCGCCCTCGATGGCGCCGGCTACTGGGGCTCCGCTTCCTCGTCGTCCTCGGTGCCGTTTGCATCGGACTGCTCCGCCTGCGGCGCGTCGACGACCGTGAGGCTGGGGGCGCGCACGCGCAGGCTCCCCGCCATTCCGAGTCGAATGCTGACCTCGATGTCGGTCGCGCCTTCCGGGACTTCAAAGCGTATCGTCTGTCGGAGCCATGGGTGGGTGCCCGGACCGAGTTCGGGCTCGCCGTCTGCCACCACCATGATGTGGCGGCCGGCAATCACCGGCAGGCCGGGCGGATAGCCCATCACGCGTACGCCGATTCCTGTGACCTGAACCTGTTCTTCCGGCGTGGCCTCAATCGTGCCCGACAGTTCCGCCGAGAATTCGAGGAGGCGCCCCACCACTTCGGCGGGGTCGATCCGCTGCGTGGCCTGCCCCCATGGCTCGGGACCGGTTCGCTCGATGGTGAGCACGTCATCCGCGACCGTGAACTGATACGAGACTTCTCCGCCATGCTGCGAGTAGCCCCAGGCTGGACGGCGATCGTCGACTTCCGCGACGAAGCCGGGATCCAGCAGCATGCCGGGATCGGGCGGCTGCCAGGTTTCGGCCGGACTCTCCGGAGGCTGCGCTGGCGATGAGCAGGCGATGAGGGCCCCGAGCGTTGAGTTGATGATCAGAATTCGAAGCACGGCAATGCGCCTTGTCTGGACTGACGGCCGATTTTACCCTGCGGGCTGGGCTCTCGTCGGTCTCGCCGTGCCGGTCGTCCTGCGGGCATTGCGGGGGCGAGGCGAACCGCTTCGCGGATCGAGCAGTCCGGCGGGCAGATCGCGGAACGTGTCCGCCAGCTTCATCAGAAACCCGTGGGTGGCACTGCTTTTGCGCCATACCATCGCGATGCGTCGCGCCGGCGGCGGATCGTCGAAGGGTATGAGGCACAGGCCAGCAACCTGTGGGACCGGGGGCTTGATTGCCAGGGTCGGCATCAGCGTGACTCCGACGTCGGCAGCCACCATCTGGCGGAGCGTCTCCAGGCTGGTGGCGCGAAAGCCGGCGCGCTCGCTGGCGCCGGCCAGTTCGCAGACGTCAAGCGCCTGTTGACGCAGGCAGTGGCCGTCCTCC
The DNA here is from genome assembly GCA_964526035.1 of uncultured Gammaproteobacteria bacterium. Taxonomy (GTDB): domain Bacteria; phylum Pseudomonadota; class Gammaproteobacteria; order Xanthomonadales; family BPKI01; genus DAOMOD01. The sequence continues at coordinate 8,418 of CAZGKE010000046.1, forward strand.
AGCAGCAGCACGCTCTGCCCGTCGAGATCGCTGAGACTCAGATGGCTGCGCTCGGCAAGCGCATGCGCAGGCGGCGTGGCAAGGACAAATGGCTCGGTAAACAGGGGTTCGATGTGCAGGCGATCATCGGCGACCGGCAGCGCCAGCAGTCCGGCGTCGAGCCTGCCGTTGCGCAACTGATCCAGAACCTCGTCGGTCCGCTCCTCTACCAGCAGCAGCTCGAGCCGCGGGAAGCGTCGGTGCAGCTGGGGAATCACGTGGGGGAGCAGATAGGGTCCGAGCGTCGGGAAGATGCCCAGCCGGATGGTGCCGGCCTCCGGGTCACCCGAGCGCCGCGCGTAGTCGCGGATCGTCTCGACCTCGCCAAGGATGATGCGCGCACGCTCCACCACCATCCGCCCTGCCTCGGTCAGCATCACCTTGCGGGGGGCGCGCTCGATCAGCGTCACGCCAAGCTCCTTTTCGAGCTTCCTGAGCTGGGTCGAAAGGGTCGGCTGACTCACGAAACTGGCTTCTGCAGCGCGGCCGAAGTGACGGTGCTCGTCCAGCGCTACCAGATAGCCGAGATCACGAAGGTTCATGGCGTCCTGATCATTTATGAAAACTATCGCAAAGATTACTACAATTCATTTGATATATACATGCTGCGCCTGCACAATTCCCGGTCTGGCGGCGCAGACCGCCCACCCTTTTTCAACGATTCCAAGGAGTCATCATGCTCAGCATCGGCAGCAAGCTTCCGCCGTTTCGCCTCAAGGCCACCGTGTCCAACGATCTCGACACGGCATTCGTCGACATCGACAACGATACCTACAAGGGCAAGTGGCTGTGCCTGTTCTTCTACCCGAAGGACTTCACCTTCGTATGCCCGACCGAGATCAAGGGCTTCGCCGACGTCAACCGGCAGTTTCTCGACCGCGACTGCCAGATTCTCACCGGCTCGATCGATTCGGAGTTCGTGCACCTGGCCTGGCGCCGTGATCACCGGGACCTGCGCGAGCTGCCGTTTCCGATGCTGTCGGACATCAAGCGCGAGTTCGTGGATGCCCTCGGCATTCTCGACAAGGACGAGGGCGTGGCCCAGCGCGCAACCTTCCTGGTCGATCCGGACGGCATCATCCGCTTCGTCTACGTGACCGATCTCAGCGTCGGCCGCAGTCCGCAGGAAGTACTGCGCGTGCTCGACGCGCTGCAGACCGACGAGCTCTGCCCCTGCAACTGGAGTCGCGGCGAGCAGACCCTCAAGGCGGCCTGAAGCCGCAATGTTCCGCAGCGTCCGGCACCCTCCCCGGTCTTCCCCACCTGGGCGCTGCGGGTCCGGTGGCCAGGGTTCCTCCCTCACCCTGGCCGCCACCTTTTTCCATGCCGGCGCGCCCTTGCGGCGCGTCGCTGGTACAACCCACGGAATACCACCATGAGTATTGACGCCATCCGCAGCGCGCTGCCCGACTACGCGCGCGACCTTCGCCTGAATCTCGACAGCATCCTCACCGAGCAGGGAGCGCCCGGCCTCACCGAGCGCCAGATCTGGTTTGTCGCCGTGTCGTCGGCGATCGCTTCGCGTCACGCGCCGCTGACCCGTGCCATCGTGGAGCGCGCGGCCGCAGCCATCGAGCCCGTCGAACTCGATGCCGCACGAGCGGCGGCCGCCATCATGGCCATGAACAACGTCTACTACAGGTTCACCCATCTCGTTGAAGACCCTGAATACCTGCGCATGCCGGCGCGGCTGCGCATGAACGTCATGGCCAACCCGGGCGTCGACAAGCCGACCTTCGAACTGGCCAGCCTGGCGGTTTCGACCATCAACGGCTGCGGCACCTGCATGGCCTCCCATGAGAAGGTCCTGCGCAAGCACCAGATCGCGCCCGAAGCGGTGCACAGCGCCGCGCGCATTGCTGCTGTATTGCATGCCGTAGCGGTGACGCTGGAGCAGGTCGAGGCCGCGTCGAGCGCCGCCCAGGCCGAGGCGGCGTGAGCGCATGCAGGCAGGAGGCGCCTGCACAGCGGTGAATGGCTCGCCGCGGTGGTAGCCTGTTTTGGCCGCTTCCGAGATCTGCAATGAAACGTCTGTTGATTCTGGGCCTGTCCCTCTTTGCCGCGGTCACATACGCAACGCCTCCGACGGGGCCGCTGCCGCGCAGCGTGGTGCCATTGCACTATCACCTCGATCTGGCCATCGACCCCGAGCAGGCGGGATTCGACGGAGAGGTTGCCATCGAGGTCGAGGTGCGCACACGCGTCTCGCGCATCTGGCTGCACGGCCGCGGTCTGGAGATCCGCGAGGTGCACCTGGAGCGCGAAGGGCACGACCCGCTGCCGCTGCGGGCGCAGGCCGAGCTGGCGGAGATCGGCGGTGTGCTGGCGCTTGATGCGCCTGTCGAGATCGAGCCCGGTCGCGCCACCGTGCGCATTGCCTACGCTGCGCGCTTCGACACCCGCCTAGAGGGTACGTACGTGGTCGAGCGCGACGGCAAGCGCTACGTGATGACGCAGATGCAGCCGATTGGTGCGCGGCAGAGCTTCCCGTCCTTTGACGAGCCGGCGTTCAAGACGCCCTGGGATGTCACCATCCGCGCCCGCCACGGACAGCGCGTCGTGGCCAACAGCGCGCTCGATCGCGAGGAAAAGCTGGACGACGGCTGGGTGCGACACGTGTTCCGCACGACCCAGCCGCTGCCGAGCTACCTGATCGCCTACGGCGTCGGCCCTTGGGACATCGTCGAGCACGCACCGCTGCCTCCCAGCGCTCAGCGCGACCGCGAGCTGCCGCTGCGCGGGATTGCCGCTGCGGGTCGCGGTGGCGAGATGGCCTACGCGCTGGCGCGCACGCAGGTGGTGATCGAGGCGCTCGAGGAGTACTTCGATCTCGCCTACCCCTATGACAAGCTGGATATTCTCGCGGCCCCCGATTTCGCTGCCGGCGCCATGGAAAACGTCGGCCTGATCCTCTATCGCGAGGCGCTGCTGTTCGTTGACGCCGACACGCCGCCAGACGCGCTGCGCGCCTTCTACCAGGTGCACGCGCACGAACTGGCGCACCAGTGGTTCGGAAATCTTGTCACCATGCCGTGGTGGGACGACCTGTGGCTCAATGAGGCGTTCGCCACCTGGATGGCGGCAAAGATCATCGAGCAGATCCGCCCGGACCTCGGCGCCAGGCGTGCCTACCGGGCGCGCGTGTTCTCGACGATGTCCGCAGACAGCCTCGCCACGGTGCGGCGCATCGCCGAGCCGGTGGAGGACTGGCGCGACATCGAGTCCGCCTTCGATGGCATCACCTACGCCAAGGGCGGCGGCGTGCTGCAGATGTTCGAGACCTGGCTCGGCGAGAATACGTTCCGTGACGCGGTGCGGGACTACGTGCGCAAGCATGCCCATGGCAGCGCACGCGGAGGGGATCTGGTCGCGGCGCTGGCAGCGCGTTCGGACGCGCCGGACGTGCTCGCCGCCGCTTTCCGCAGCTTCATTCGGCAGCCCGGTGTTCCGGAACTCGGCGTGCGGCTGATCTGCGGAGACGGCCGCGCGCGGATTGAGGTCACCCAGAGTCGCTACCTGCCGCTCGGCTCTGACGCCAGCGCCGATCAGGCCTGGTCGCTGCCGCTCTGTATCCGTGGCGGTCGCGGCGACGAGGTATGGCGCCACTGCGCGATGCTTGCCGCCGAGCCGGTGCAGACCGTCGACTTGCCGCAGGGCAGCGGCTGCCCCGAGTGGCTGATTCCCAACGCCCAAGGATCCGGCTACTTCCGTTTCCATCTCGAGGCGAACGCGCTGGATGCGCTGGCGGCCCGCACACCGCTGCTCGACGACGCGGAGATGCAGGCGTTCGCGGACACCATGGAGGCTGCGCTGCGGGCCGGGTCGGTGAGCCTCGGAGGCTGGTTGCGCGCCACCGCGCCGCTTTCGGATTCGTCCCTGCCGGAAGTGGCGCTGGCGCCTGCCCGCACCATGCGCTGGCTGAATGCGCACGTGTTCACCGGCGAGCCCGGCGCCAGCCTGTTCCGGCACATGCTCTACGCGCGCTATTCGCGGGCGCTGCAGGCGGTCGGGCGAGTGCCGGTCGCGGGCGAACCGGTGGCGCGGCGGCAATTGCGGCTGGGTCTGCTCGAACTGCTGGCGGTCGATGCGAAAGTCCCACTTCTGCGCGCCGAACTGCTCGCCAAGGCGCGCCGCGCGTTCGTCGAAAGCGATATGGACGGGTTCGCAGGACTGGGCGCCGATCACCGCGGGCTCGCGCTGCGTGTCCTGATCGAAGACGGCGAGCCCGCGGAATTCCACCAGCTCATCGAACGCCTGCACGACAGTCGCGATCCGCGGCTGCGTCGCGATCTGCTGCAGGCCCTTGGCCATACCCGCTTGCCGGAGCTGCGCCTGCAGGCGCTGGAACTGAGCCTCTCACCCGCCATCGCCAGCGGCGAGATACGCAGCCTGCTTGGCCCCATCTTCGAGGATCCATCAGGCGCCGCCCAGGCGCAGGCGTGGTTTGATCTCAACGAGGACACGGTGTTGGCGCGCCTGCCGGGATTCAGTCAATCGCGCGTGCCGGGTCTTTACGCAGCGAGCTGGTGTTCCGCCGAACAGGCGACGCAGCTGGAATCGCGATTCGGTGAGCGCATGGCGCGTACCGAAGGCGGTCCGCGCGCTATGTCGCAGGCGGTAGAGCGCGTGCGTCTGTGCGCCGCACTGCGCGATGGGCTGCTGGAAAACTGAAGGTGAGCTGACAGTCGGCGCTGGATCAGAGCGCCGACTGATGCACCGCCCGCACCGACCGGCCCGACGGATCGATGATCTCTTTCAGCGCGGGATCCCATTCCAGCGCCGCTGCGGTGGAACAGGCGACCGACGGGCCGCCCGGTACGCAGCGAGCCGCCCAGTCCTGCGGGAAATGCCGGTAGAACAGATCGCGGTAGAAGTAGGCTTCCCTGGTCAGTGGCGTGTTGTGCGGAAAGCGGAAGCGCGCCGATTCCATCTGCGCGGCGCTGACCTGGGCCTCGGCATGCGCCTTCAGCGAATCGATCCAGCCATAGCCGACGCCGTCGGAGAACTGTTCCTTCTGGCGCCACAGCACGCGGTCGGGAATCAGGCCACGGAAGGCTTCGCGCAGCATGTGCTTTTCCATGCGGCCGTCGCGCGCGAGCTTGGCCGCCGGATTGATGCCCATGGCGATGTCGATGAACTCGCGGTCGAGGAACGGCACGCGGGCTTCCACGCCCCACGCCGCCATGGCCTTGTTGGCGCGCAGGCAGTCGAACAGGTGCAGCTGGTCCAATTTGCGCACGGTTTCGTCGTGCAGTGCGTGGGCATCCGGAGCCTTGTGGAAGTACAGGTAGCCACCGAACAACTCGTCCGCACCCTCCCCGGACAGCACCATCTTGATGCCCATGGCGCGGATGCGCCGCGCCATCAGGTACATCGGCGTGGCGGCGCGAATGGTGGTGACATCGTAGGTTTCCAGATGCCAGATCACGTCGGCCAGGGCGTCGATGCCTTCCTGAACGGTGAATCGCACCTCGTGATGCACGGTATCGAGGTGGGCGGCGACTTCACGCGCGGCGTCGAGATCGGGAGAACCGTCCAGACCCACGGCGAAGCTGTGCAGGCGCGGCCACCATGCCTCGCTGTAGCCTTCGTCTTCCACGCGACGCCCGGAATACTTGCGGGCAATTGCCGCGACCAGCGATGAATCGAGGCCACCGGAAATCAGCACGCCATACGGGACATCGCACATCAGGTGGCTGCGCACCGCCTGTTCCAGGCCACGGCGCAGCTCGGCGGGATCGGCAGACGCGTCGCTGACCGAACTGTACTCGCGCCAGCGTGGCCGGTAATAGGGCTTCGGCTCGCTGTCTTCGCGGCACATGTAATGTCCGGGAGGGAACTCGCGCGCGTCGACGCAGGCCGGGGCCAGCGCCTTGAGTTCAGAGGCCACGTACAACTGCCCGTGTTCGTCGTGGCCGAAGTAGAGCGGAATGATGCCGATGGGATCGCGCGCGATCAGCCAGTCGTCGCGGCCGCTGTCGTAGGCCACGAAAGCGAACATGCCGTGCAGATCATTGAGGAACCCTGTTCCGTGATCGCGGTACAGAGGCAGGATGACTTCGCAGTCCGAGCCGGTCTGGAACGCGTAGCTGTCCCCTATGGCGCGGCGCAGCGCCTGATGGTTGTAGATCTCACCGTTTACGGCAAGCACCAGAGACTGATCGGCGCTGAGCAATGGTTGCGCGCCGTCATCGACGCCGACGATGGCAAGGCGCTCGTGCGCCAGGATGGCGCGGTCGCTTTCCCAGACACCGGACCAGTCGGGGCCACGGTGACGCATCAGGCGCGACAGCTCCAGCGCGGTGCGGCGTTGACCGGCGCTGTCGGCGGAGATGCCCAGAATGGCAAGGATTGAGCACACGTGAGGGGTCTGCAGTGGCAAGCGGGCGACGATTCTATCTGCTTGACGATGGCGCGGGGCGAGCCCGGTGATTGGCGGCGTCCACTGACGGTGCGGAAAGTTCGCAGCCGCCGGGCTTTCGTGCGGGTTCGACCTGCCACGGACTACAATGCGGGGATGCACCCGTCTCATCGGTACCTGCGCTGCTTTCGAAGCGTCTTTCCGGGGCTGCTTCTGCTTGCCTTGCTGCTGGCAGGCGCGGCGCGCGTCGAAGCCGATACTGCCAATCCTGGTGTTCTGGTTCTCGGGCGCGTCAGCGACGATCCCAAGCGGCACTACAGTGCCCTGAAACCGCTGCTCGATTACGTGGTACCACGCATGGCCGATGTCGGCATCCGCGAAGGGCGCGTGCTGATGGCGCGCGACGCCGCGCAGATGACCAGCTACCTGCGCCGCGGCGTGGTCGACTGGATCACCGAGACACCCGGGCAGGCGTTGGGATTCAGGGAGCGCGCCGCGGCAGAATTTCTGCTGCTCAGCGTGCGCGACGGCGGCGAGATGTATCAGACCGTGTTCTTTGCCCGTCGCGACAGCGGCATCGACACGCTTGATGCTTTGCGCGGCCGCACGCTGGCATTCCAGAACCTGTCCTCGACCAGCGCCTACCTGGTGCCGGCAGGGTTGCTGCTCGATGCCGGGCTGTCGCCGATCATCATGGGCTCGCCGCTCGAGCAGCCGCCTGCGGGCATGACCGGGTACCTGTTCGCGCGATCGGAAAGCAATATCGCCACCTGGGTACACAAGCGCCTCGTGGATGCCGGTGCCTTCAGCGACCGCGACTGGGAAAGCCTGCAGCGTTTTCCAGAAAGTTTCCGCGACGACTTCGTGATTTTCCATCGCAGCGAGCCGTTTCCGCGCGCCCTCGAGCTGGTGCGTGCCGATCTGCCGGATCCGGTGCGTGAGCGCCTGCGCGAGGTCCTGCTGGCTGCAGGTGATGACCCGCAGGCGCGCACGGCGCTGCGCGCGTTCTTCAACAGCAACCGATTCATCGAGATTGACGCGGACGTCGAGGCCAGTCTCGATGCCATGCGACCCGGCGTGCGCCGCGTGCGCCTGGAACTGGAATGATGCCTGCGCGCAAGGGGTTCGGGCTGAACGCGCGCTTTGCGCTGGTGGCGGTCTTCGGCCTGCTGCTCGTGAGTCTCATCACCATGCTGGCCTGGACCAACCTGTCACGCAGCGCGCGCGACCTTTCCGAGCTGAACAGCGTGGCCATGCGCGACCTGACCCGCCAGGCGCTGCGCCTGCGCGGCGAGGAGACTGCGCAGCTGCTTGCCGATGCCCTCACCAACCCGCTCTACTACTTCGATCTGCTCACCATCCGCGAGATCACGCGTTCCACCCTGCGCCAGCTCGACGTCGACTACGTGCTGGTGTTTGACGCCAAAGGGCAGGTGATCCACGACGGTTCCGGTGACATCCCCACCTTCGGCCAGCCGATGGAGGATGTCTTCGCCTGGGAGGCGATCCGCGCCAACGACACGGTCACGCAGTGGTCGGATACGGTGGTTGACGTCAGTCACCCGGTCACCCTGGGAGACGACCGCCTGGGTGGCGTGCGCGTGGGCTATTCGCTGGCCGGCACCCTGGAGATCGCCGACGAGGCGCGTCGAGACCTGCTGGAGCGTTCGGCCGAAGCGCGCGAGCAGCAGCTGCGCATCACGCTGCTGGCGGTGACCGCGGTGCTGGTGCTCGGCATCGTGCTGTCCCTGCTGGTATCACGCGGTCTGGTCGTGCCGATCCGCAAACTGGCCGCCTGGGCCCGGGAGATCGAGAAGGGCAACTTCGAGAAGCGCCTGGACAGCGCTCGCAGCGATGAGGTCGGCGAGCTGATCCGTGGCTTCGCGCGCATGGGCGAGGGTGTCGCGCGGCATCATGACGACATTCGTCGTCTCGCCTATCTCGACAGTCTCACCGGGTTGCCCAATCGCCTGATGTTCCGGGAACTGCTCGACCGGCGCATGGCCGAGTCCCAGGGTCACGGCATGCCCTTGGCACTGCTGTTCGTGGATCTCGATGACTTCAAGCGCATCAACGACACCCTGGGCCACGATTCCGGCGATGAGGTTCTGGTACAGGCCGCCGAACGCCTGCGGCGCTGTCTGCAGGACGCCGAGGCGGCAGCGCGAGGCGAGGAGCCGGTGGCGGCGCGCTTCGGTGGAGACGAATTCGTGGTGCTGGTCGGCGGTGACGATGCGCGCGAGCATGCGGCGCATCTGTCCGAGGCCATCCTCGCTTCGCTGCGCGAACCGTTCGTGGCCAACGCGCGACAGGTGTTCCTCAATGCCTCGATCGGCATCACCGTGTTCCCCGACGATGCCACCAGTTCGCACATGCTGCTGAAGAACGGCGACATCGCCATGTACCAGGCCAAGGTGCACGGCAAGAACTGCTATCGGCACTTCAGCGCCCGCATGACGCGTGCCGCCGAGGATCGCATGGCGCTGGAACAGGACCTGCGTGGAGCCATCGACCGCGGCGAGTTCAGCCTGCACTACCAGCCGATCTTCGGGATCGGCAGCGGCCATCTGCTCGGCGCCGAGGCGCTGTTGCGCTGGCAGCATCCCGAGCGTGGACCGGTACCGCCGGCGGTCTTCGTGCCGGTCGCCGAGGACTGCGGGCTGATCGAGGAGATCGGTGCCTGGGTGCTGAGGCAGGCGTGCAGCGGAGCGCTGGAATGGCGACGCCCGGACGGCAGCCCGCCGTTTCTTGCGGTCAACCTTTCCGGGCGCCAGCTGCGCCGTGCGCGGCTGACCGGCGAGGTGGCGCAGGTGCTGCAGGACACTGGATTCCCTGCGGGGCGCCTGCACCTCGAGCTGTCGGAGAACACCCTGATCGGCGACGAGCCGGCCATCATTTCGCAGCTCACCGAGCTGCGCGCGCTTGGCGTGCAGGTGTGGCTGGACGATTTCGGCACCGGGTTTTCCGGACTCAGCCATCTGCGGCGCGTGCCGGTCGACGGCGTGAAGATCGACCGCAGCTTCGTCACCGACCTGCTGACCGACCCCGACGATCTGGCCCTGACTTCGGCGATCATCGCCATGGCACATTCGCTGGGGATGGTGGTGGTGGCGGAAGGCGTGGAAAGCGAGGGGCAGCTGGCGGTGCTGCGCGAACGCAACTGCGATTTCGCCCAGGGCTATTGGCTGGGGCGGCCACTTTCCGCCAGCGGTTTCGCACAGCGGCTGGAGTCGCCGGATGAAGCCTGATCGCGCGCCCAACGAGCGTAGCTGAAACGATGCGAGATTCATCGCCCGCCAGCCGCAAGGAAATCTTCGGCTGGGCGATGTTCGACTTCGCCAATCAGGCGTACACGCTGCTGATCATCACCGTCATATTCGGCGACCTGTTCACCCGCGTGATCGTCGGCGATGTCGAAAACGACTATCGCTTGGGCAACCTGCTGTGGAGCCTTTCGCTGTCGGCCGGCTACCTGCTGGTGGTGCTCAGCGCACCGCTACTCGGCGCGGTGATGGATGTCTCGGCGCGGCGCAAGCGTTTCCTCTTCTTCAGCTACATCGGCACCGTTGTCAGCACCGCGGCGCTGTACTTCGTGGCGCCAGGCTATGTGCTCCTCGGTGTATTGCTGATCGTTCTATCCAACTACGCCTACTCCATCGGCGAGAGCTTCATTGCCGCATTCCTGCCCGATCTTGGCAAGCCCGAGGAACTGGGCAGGATCTCCGGATTCGGCTGGGCGCTGGGCTATGTCGGGGGCCTCGTGGCCACCGCTTTCGCGCTGCTGTTTCTTGGCGAAGTCAGCGCGGAAAACTTCGAGCGGGTGCGTTGGGTGGGTCCGTTCGCCGCGGTGTTCTTTCTGGTTTCAGCGATTCCAACCTTTCTCTGGCTGAAGGAGCGCGGAAGGCGGCGCAAGGTGTCGGGCAACCTTGGCTACCTGGCGCTGGGGCTGCGCCGCGTGCGTCGCACCTTCGCCGAGATCGGTCGCTACCGCGATCTGGCGGTCGCCATGAGTTCGATCTTCTTCTCCATGTGCGGCATCTACATCATTGTTGCCTTCACCTTCATCTACGGTGCGCAGGTCGTCGGCTGGGATGAACCGGTGCGGGTGCTGATGTTCGTGGTGGTGCAAATCACGGCCACTGCCGGCGCCCTGCTGTTCGGCTTCATCCAGGACCGCATCGGCGCCAAGATCACCTACGCGGTGACGCTTGGTCTGTGGATGCTGGCGGTGTTGCTGGTGTGGGCGACACCGGGGATCGCCGATTGGGGCAGTCGCACATTCAGCGCCGACTGGCAGGCGCAGTACGTGTTCCTTGCGGTGGGCGTGCTGGCCGGGTCCTGCCTGGGCTCGACGCAGTCGGCCGGACGCGCGCTGGTCGGCGTCCTGTCTCCGAAGTCCAAGGCCGCGGAACTGTTCGGCTTCTGGGGCCTGGTGAGCAAGGCGGCCGCCATTGTCGGACTGCTCGGACTGGGCCTGCTGCAGGCCTGGCTGGGCCTGCAGACGGCCATACTTTTCTGCGTGGTGCTGTTCGGCATGGCCCTGCTGGTCGTGCTGCCCCTCAATGAACGCCGCGGGCGCGCGCTGGTAACGCGCGAGGGCGCATGATTCCGCTGTCGCTGAAGATCGCGTACAGCGCGATGACCGTCGTCGTGCTGGTGGTGTACTGGGTCCGCTACGGGCCGCGCAACTACCTGTGGTTCTCTGACGTGGCGCTGGTCGGTCTGGCGTTGGCGCTGTGGCTGGAGAGCGCATGGCTGGCGAGCATGATGGCGGTGGGCATGCTGGCGCTGGAGTCGTTCTGGAACCTGAGCTTTTTCGGCCAGCTGGTCACCGGACATCGCATCAGCGGGCTTACCGCCTACATGTTCGAGCGCGAGCGCCCGCTATGGCTGCGTGCGCTGTCGCTGTTCCACGTGCCGGTGCCCATCGTGATGGTGTATCTGCTGGTCGAACTGGGTTACCACCGTGACGCCTGGTGGGCCATGGTCCTGCTGGCCTGGGCCGTCCTGCCCGCCAGCTATCTGGCGGCCACGCCGAAGGAGAACATCAACTGGACGCTTGGTCCGGGGCACGTGCAGACGTGGATGCCGCCCTTGCGCTATCTGTTGCTGCTGATGGCCGTCGTCTACCCCGTGCTGATTTTCCTGCCCACCCACCTGCTGCTGCTGTGGCTGGTGGCACCGGCCCCATGACGCCGGCGCAGGAAGGACTCAGGAAACCATCGTTAGAACCGCGACACATGCCAGCGCTGCGATCACAGGAATCGCAACGGTGACCACGAAGATGTTGCGGTAGGCCTCCCGATGCGTCAGGCCCATGATCATCAGCATCGCGATCACGGCGCCGCAGTGCGGCAGCGAATCGATGCCGCCGGAGGCCACGGTTGCTATGCGGTGCAGGGTTTCCGGTTCCACGCCCATCTCGAGATATTTCGGTGCCAGCGTCTGCATGAAAATCTGCAGGCCACCGGACGCCGAACCGGTGATGCCGGCCACCACGCTGACCGAGGCAAATACGGAAAGCAGCGGCGGCAGGTCCAGCGCGATCACGCCCTGGGCGAAGGCGGCGAATCCCGGCGTCTGCACCACCACGCCGCCGAATCCGATCACCGCCGCGGTGTTGATCAGCGGCATGATCGAATCCTCAGTGCCCTTGCCGAGCAGGCCAACGGTGCCGCTGCGTACGCTGGGGAACAGCACGATGGTAGTGAGGGTGCCGAACACCAGGGCAAGGCTCGGCCACAGGATCGGCTGGCTCTGGCTGAAGGCGACCAGCGCGCCGAGTCCGCTGTCAGACGGCGCAACCAGTCCGGATGCCAGCAACAGGCGCGGCACGATGATGGTGGCGAGCACCACCGCCAGCGGAACCGATGCCAGCAACCACGAGGGCGCCGAGTCTGCCTGGCCGGCGAGCTGCGCCATGCGTTCGTCCTGGGCGTTCGGTGCGTATCCCTCGCCGGCGGCCTGGGCCAGTCGCCACTCGCGCTCCACGTACCAGATGCCGAGCGCGGCCATGATGGTGGCTGCGAACAGGCCGATCCAGGCGCCCGCAAACAGATCGGTGCCGAGCGCGCTGGCGGCAATCACGTTGTGGATCGAAGGCGAGCCGGGCAGGGCGGTCATGGTGAAGGTCCCGGCGCCGAGCGCGGCCGCCGCCGCGTAGAGGCGCTTCGGGAGGTTGGCCTCGCGCATCAGCGCGATGCCCAGCGGGTACAGGGTGAAGATCACCACGAACACCACCACGCCGCCGTAGGTCAGCAGCGCCGCGGCCAGCACCGTCACCAGCAGCACGCGTTTCACGCCGAGACCGCGGGTGATGGCGAGCGCGATCGCGCTGGCCGCCTGGCTGGCCGCCATCATGCGTCCGAAAATGGCGCCGCACAGGAACAGGATGAAGAAGCGCCCGGCAAACGTGAAGGCGCCGAGCGGGCCGGTTGGATAGTGTTCCGACAGCGCCTTGGGCAGCGCAATGTCGTTGGTCAGCACCACCACGATGGAACACAGCAGCGAGGCCAGCAGGATGTTGACGCCGCGCAGCGCCATCAGGATCAGCAGCGCGAGCCCGAGCAGCAGGCCAAAGTTGGCAAGCATGGATGTCCTCCCCCCAGAGGTTGATGCGCAGGGAGCTTAGCTCAATTCTCCGGGCTGGTAGCGCACTTCAACCACGCACACGCACACCCGGCCTCCGGGAAGCTCCACTTCAACTTCTTCATCGATGCGGCGTTTCAGCAGGGCGCGCGCGAGCGGCGAGTCGACACTGATGAAGCCGAGTTTGGCGTCCGTTTCGTCGGGGCCGACGATGCGGTGAGTGCGGGTACTGCCATCGCCGTACTCCAGGGTTACGCTGGCGCCGAAGTACACCACGTCGGGATCTGCCGGAGGCTGGTCGACCACGCGCAACACGCCAAGGCGCTTGCTGAGGTAGCGCACGCGGCGGTCGATCTCTGCAAGCTGTTTCTTGCGGTAGATGTATTCGGCGTTTTCGGAGCGGTCGCCCTCGGCAGCGGCAGCCGAAAGCGCCGGAACCACCTCGCCGCGACGCTTCTGCCACAGGGCGTCGAGTTCGATCTTGAGCGTCTCGAGGCCGGCACGGGTGATCAGCGCCGTACTGTTTTCGGGAGGCGGACGCCAGCGACCCATGGTGCGATATCGCTACTTCTTGCCGCCGAACAGCGAACCGAGCAGGCCGCGCACAAGAGTGCGGCCAATGGTGCTGCCGATGGTGCGCACGGTCGACTTGATCATCGCTTCGCCGACGCCCTGTCGATTGCTGGCGCGCGGCTTGGCGCGTTCGGCGGCCTTGCGCGCGGCCTCGGCCTCCTTGGACTTGGCCAGCGACTCGGCTTCGCGCGCGGCGGCCGCAGCCGATTCCTCGGCATGCTTCTTCAGCATTTCGTAAGCCGACTCGCGATCCACTGCCGTGTCGTACTTCGCGCCGACCGGGCTGCGGCTGCGGATCAGCGTGCGCTCTTCGGGCGTGATCGCGCCCATGCGGCAGCGCGGCGGGCAGATCAGCGCCTGCTGCACCGGCTGCGGAATGCCTTTCTCGCCGAGCATCGATACCAACGCTTCGCCGACACCCAACGTGGTGATGGCCTGCACCACGTCGATGTTCGGGTTTGGCACGAAGGTTTCGGCGGCCACGCGCACCGCCTTCTGGTCGCGTGGAGTAAAGGCGCGAAGCGCATGCTGCACGCGATTGCCCAGCTGGCCGAGAATCTCGTTCGGCACGTCATCGGGATTCTGCGAGCAGAAGTACACGCCGACACCCTTGGAGCGGATCAGCCGCACCACCTGCTCGACGCGCTGGCGCAATTTCGGCGGGCAGTCGTTGAACAACAGGTGCGCCTCGTCGAACACGAACACCAGCTTGGGCAACGGTTGGTCGCCGACTTCAGGCAGCTTCTCGAACAGCTCCGACAGCAGCCACAGCAGGAAGCTCGAATACAGGCGCGGCTTCAGGATCAGCTGTTCGGCGGCGAGGATGTTGATGATGCCGCGGCCGCTCATGTCCTGGCGCATCAGGTCCATGAGATCCAGGCTGGGCTCGCCGAAGAAGCGCTCGGCGCCGTCGCTCTCCAGCCTGAGCAGGGCGCGTTGAATGGCGCCGATGCTGGCGGTATTGACCAGGCCGTACTGTGCGCTCACCTCCTGGCGATTCTCGGCGACGTGGTTGAGCAGAGCGCGCAGGTCCTTCATGTCGAGCAGCAGCAGGCCGTCGTCGTCGGCGACGCGGAACACCACGTTGAGCACGCCCTCCTGGGTGTCGTTGAGCTCAAGGATGCGCGCCAGCAGGGTCGGACCCATCTCGGTGATGGTGGTGCGCACCGGGTGGCCGAGTTCGCCCCACAGGTCCCAGAACACCACCGGGCTGCCGCCTTGCTGGTAGTCACTGATGCCGATGGTCTCGACGCGCTCATCGATGCGCTGGTGCGGCGTGCCGGGCATGGCCATGCCGGCGATGTCGCCCTTGGCGTCGCCGATCACCACCGGTACGCCGAGGCGCGAGAAGCCTTCCGCCATCACCAGCAGGGTCACCGATTTGCCGGTGCCGGTGGCGCCGGCGACCAAACCGTGGCGATTGCCGTAGCGGCCCTGCAGGAAGATCTGCTCGTCGCCCTTGCCGATGAGGATGTCGTTCATGGGTTGGTTCCGATGGGGATGGGGGATTCTAACGGGATGGGGGCGATCGGCTGCGATCGGGAGTGCGGTTTCGTTTTCAGTTTTCGGTTTTCAGTTTTCAGTTTTCAGACGTCGGTCGGAGCCAAGACCGCTGCCAGACCCCTCACGGTTGCCGCGGACTGGCGTGACCGCTACCCTGCGCGGCATGTCCAGACGCCGCTACCCCTACCTGCATGCAGGCTGTCTTTGCCTGCTGCCGCTCATCCTCTCGGCCTGCGCCACGAATCCGGCGCCGCGGGCCTCGGCCGTAGCCGACGAGTCCACCATCAACGCACTGTACGCGGTGATCGACGACGCCGTGGTGCGCTACCAGGATGGACTGCAGCA
>CAZGKE010000047.1:0-23249 GCA_964526035.1 uncultured Gammaproteobacteria bacterium
GTACCGTCGGCGCCGGCGTGGTGGCCAAGGTCATCGAGTAACGACCGCGATTGGGGGAGCGGGGCCACGAGATCCCGCTTCCATCGCTCTTTGAAACATACCCAGGAACACGATCATGGCGGAACAGCAGAAAATCAGGATCCGGCTCAAGGCGTTCGACCACAGGTTGATCGACCGCTCGGCGAGCGAAATCGTCGAAACGGCGAAGCGGACCGGCGCGCAAGTGCGCGGCCCCATTCCGCTGCCGACCAAGATCGAGCGCTACACCATCCTGGTATCGCCGCACGTCGACAAGGACGCGCGCGACCAGTATGAGACGCGTACCCACAAGCGGGTTCTGGACATCGTCGACCCCAACGACAAGACGGTCGACGCGCTGATGAAGCTCGACCTGCCTGCCGGCGTCGACGTCCAGATCAAGCTGCACTGAGATAGGCGGGAATCAAGACCATGAGTATCGGAATCGTTGGCCGCAAGTGCGGCATGTCGCGACTCTTCACTGAAGACGGCCAGTCGGTGCCCGTGACCTTGATCGAGGCCTCGCCAAACCGAATTACCCAGCTGAAGACCGTCGACACTGATGGCTACACCGCCGTGCAGGTGGCCGCTGGCGCGCGTCGTTCCGCCTTGGTCAACAAGCCCCAGGCCGGGCATCACGCAAAGGCGGGTGTCGAGGCAGGGCGTGGGCTTTGGGAGTTCCGGGTGGACGAGTCCGAACTCGGCACCTACGCGGTCGGTGGCGAGATCAAAGCCGACATCTTTGCCGCGGGTCAGCTGGTGGATGTGGCTGGCGTCACCAAAGGCAAGGGCTTCCAGGGAACCATCAAGCGTCATGGATTCACCATGGGCGATGCCACCCATGGCAACTCGTTGTCGCATCGCTCGCCGGGTTCCATCGGCCAGCGTCAGACGCCGGGGCGCGTGTTCAAGGGCAAGAAAATGTCTGGTCACATGGGCGCAGTGCGCCGTTCGGCCATGAATCTGGAAGTCGTCCGCGTTGATATCGAGCGTGGGCTGATCGCGATCAAGGGCTCGGTGCCCGGCGCGAACGGCGGCGACGTCATCATTCGTCCGGCCGCCAAGGCCTGAGGTAGAGAACGATGGAACTGGCAGTCATTGGCGGCAAAAAGCCGCTCGAAGTCTCCGAGGCAATCTTCGGTCGCGAGTTCCGTGAGGACCTCGTGCATCAGGTGGTCACTGCCTATATGGCAGGTGCGCGCGCTGGCACCAAGGCGCAGAAGACGCGCTCAGAGGTATCCGGTGGCGGCAAGAAGCCGTGGAAACAGAAGGGCACGGGCAATGCCCGCGCCGGCACCAGTCGCGGCCCGCTATGGCGTGGTGGTGGCGCCACGTTCGCGGCCCGGCCGCGCAGCTTCGAGCAGAAGGTCAACCGCAAGATGTACCGCGGCGCAATCCAGTCGATCCTGTCGGAGCTGAACCGCCAGGGCCGTCTGAAGATCGTCGATGCCGTCGATGTGGCAGAGCCGAAGACCAAGCTCCTCGTAGAGAAGCTGAAGGACTTCGATGGCGGACGCACGCTGATCGTTACCGAGACCGGCACCGAGGCCCTGTATCTGGCCGCGCGCAATCTCTTCCGCGTCGGCGTGGTCGATGTCGCCGCCATGGATCCGGTGACCCTCGTGGGTGCCGACCAGGTGGTGATGACCGTCGACGCGGTCAAGAAGATCGAGGAGTGGCTGGCATGATCACCGAAAAGCTTTACGGCGTCCTGCGCTCGCCGCGCGTGTCGGAAAAGACGGCGCGACTGCAGGAAGTCTCCAACCAGTACGTATTCGAGGTTGCTCGCGAAGCTACCAAGAGCGATATCAAGTCTGCGGTAGAGCAGATGTTCAGCGTGCAGGTGGAAAAGGTCACCGTGGTCAACGTGAAGGGCAAGAACAAGGCCTTTCGCTTCCGCCCGGGCACTCGTAGCGGCTCACGCAAGGCGTATGTGCGCCTGCGTGACGGCCAGACCATCGACGTGATGGCCGCCAAAGCCTGAGAAGGACTGACGTTATGGCACTGATCAAACTCAAACCGACCTCACCCGGCCGCCGGGGCATGGTTCGTGTGGTATCGCCGGAGCTGCACAAGGGTGCTCCGCATGCCGCACTTACCGAGCCGCAGAGCAGGACCGGTGGTCGCAACCATCACGGTCGCATCACCACCCGTCATCGTGGTGGTGGTCACAAGCAGCACTATCGGATCATCGACTTCAAGCGCGACAAGGAGGGTATTCCCGCCCGTGTCGAGCGCCTTGAGTACGACCCGAATCGCACCGCGCATATCGCCTTGTTGTGCTATGCGGACGGCGAGCGACGTTACATCATTGCGCCGAAGGGTGTGGCCGAAGGCGACCAGCTGATGGCTGGACGTGACGCGCCGATTCGCGCCGGAAACAGCATGCCGCTCCGCAATATGCCGATCGGTTCGACGGTGCACTGCGTGGAGATGAAGCCTGGCAAGGGCGCACAGATCGCGCGCAGCGCGGGTGCCTCATGCCAGCTGATCGCCCGCGAAGCGGGGTACGCCACCTTGAGGCTACGCTCCGGCGAGATGCGCAAGGTGCCGACCGAGTGCCGGGCGACTATCGGTGAAGTCGGCAACTCGGAGCACAGCCTGCGCAAGCTAGGCAAGGCCGGCGTCAAGCGTTGGCAGGGAATTCGCCCGACCGTACGTGGTGTGGCGATGAACCCAGTCGATCACCCGCACGGTGGCGGCGAAGGCAGAACCTCGGGCGGACGTCATCCGGTCACCCCCTGGGGTCAGCCGACCAAGGGATACAAGACCCGCAAGAACAAGCGCACGGGCGATCTGATCGTGCGCCGGCGTACCAAGTAGAAAGGCAGGTAACGGACATCATGGCGCGTTCACTGAAAAAAGGCCCGTTCGTCGACCTCCACCTGATGTCGAAGGTGGAAACGGCAATGGCAGTCAACAACAAGCGGCCGATCAAGACCTGGTCGCGTCGTTCCATGGTGGTGCCCGAAATGGTGGGCCTCACCATTGCCGTTCACAACGGCCGGGCGCACGTGCCGGTGCTGGTCAACGAGAACATGGTTGGCCACAAGCTTGGCGAATTTGCCGTGACGCGGACCTACAAAGGTCACGCCGGCGACAAGAAGTCGAAGTAGGGGACAAGTGCCGTGGAAGCCAAAGCCATCCTGCGTCAAGCGCGCATCTCCCCGCAGAAAGTGCGCCTGGTCGCGGACCAGATTCGCGGACTGCCAACCGGTCGTGCCCTCGAACTGCTGAAGTTCAGCAACAAGAAGGCTGCGGATCTGATTTACAAGGTTCTCTACTCGGCGGTGTCCAATGCCGAGAACAACATGGGCGCGGACGCTGACGATCTGGCGGTCGCGCGTGTTTTCGTCGACGAGGGTCCCCGGCTGAAGCGCATGCATGCGCGCGCCAAGGGCCGTGGCACCCGGATCATCAAGCGCACCAGCCACATCACTGTGGTGGTGGGCGACGCCGGCAACTGAAGAGCGGAATCAGACGATGGGTCATAAAGTACATCCGACCGGCATCCGCCTTGGCATCGCCAAGGATTGGAACTCCAAGTGGTATGCCAACAAGCGCGACTTCCCACAGTATCTGGAGGCGGACCTTCGCGTGCGCGAGATGCTGAAGGAAAAGCTGAAGGCGGCGGGGATCAGCAAGATCCTGATCGAGCGTCCGGCAAAGACCGCGCGCATCACCATTCATACGGCGCGACCGGGTGTGGTGATTGGAAAGAAGGGCGAGGATATCGATCGCCTGCGCAAGGAGGTTTCCGATCTGATGGGCGTGCCCGCGCACATCAACGTGGCTGAAGTTCGCAAGCCTGAGATCGACGCGCAGCTGGTATCAGAGTCGATCGCCCAGCAGCTCGAGCGCCGCATCATGTTCCGCCGCGCGATGAAACGCGCTGTCGGCAACGCGATGCGCCTGGGCGCATTGGGCATCAAGGTCAACGTCGGCGGTCGCCTGAACGGCGCGGAAATTGCCCGCTCGGAGTGGTACCGCGAAGGCCGTGTGCCTCTGCATACCCTGCGCGCCGACGTCGACTACGGCTTTGCCGAAGCCAAGACCACCTATGGCGTCATCGGCGTAAAGGTTTGGATTTACAAGGGCGAAGTGTTCGATCTTCACGCGGCCAGCCAGGAAGCCGTGAAGGGCGATCGCGAGCGGTCGTCGGCCAAGTAAGGAGCCATAGACATGCTGCAACCCAAACGAACCAAGTACCGGAAGGTGCACAAGAGCCGCAACCGCGGGCTGAGCCAGGTGGCAAACCAGGTCAGTTTCGGCGAGTTCGGATTGAAGGCTACCGGCCACGGACACCTCACCGCCCGGCAGATCGAGTCGGCACGTCGAGCCATTACGCGCTACGTCAAGCGCGGCGGCAAGCTGTGGATTCGAGTTTTCCCCGACAAGCCGATCACCAAGAAGCCTATCGAAGTGCGCATGGGATCCGGCAAGGGCAATGTGGAGTTCTGGGTTGCACCCGTGCAGCCAGGACGCATGCTCTACGAGATCGAGGGCATTACCGAGGCGCAGGCCCGCGAGGCATTTCGTCTGGCGTCCGCGAAGCTCTCCGTGCAGACCACCTTTGTTACCCGGACGGTGATGTGATGGAAATCAAGGAACTGCGTCAGAAGTCCAAGAGCGAGCTGGAAACCCACTTGCTGGATCTGCGCAAGGAGCAGTTTTCCCTGCGCATGCAGAAGGGATCCGGCCAGCTCAGCCAGCCACATCATCTGCGCCGCGTGCGCCGCCAGATCGCGCAGGTGAAAACCCTGCTCGACGTGAAGAACTGAGGCTCCCATGAGCGACAACACCGAAAAGAAGAACCGCGCGCTGGAAGGGCGGGTGGTCAGCAACAAGATGCAGAAGACCGTCACGGTACTGCTGGAGCGTCAGGTCAAGCACCCGCTCTATGGCAAGTACATCAAACGGTCTACCAAGGTGCACGCCCACGACGAGGACGGCCAGTGCAGCGAGGGCGATGTCGTGCGCATCGTCGAATGCGCACCCATGTCAAAGACCAAGAACTGGCGCGTGGTTGAAGTTGTCACGCGCGCCCAGGTCTGACCGAGCCGCCAGGGTCCAGGAGATCAAGCCATGATTCAAATGCAGTCCACCCTCGAAGCCGCCGACAACAGCGGCGCGCGCGAGCTTATGTGCATCAAGGTGCTGGGTGGGTCCAAGCGCCGCTATGCACACATCGGCGACATCATCAAGGTGAGCGTCAAGGATGCCATTCCGCGCGGCAAGGTGAAGAAGGGCGAGGTCTACACTGCGGTGGTCGTTCGTACCCGCAAGGGCGTTCGCCGTTCCGATGGTTCGTTGATCCGGTTTGACGGCAATGCAGCAGTGCTGCTGAACAACAAGCAGGAACCGATCGGAACACGCATTTTCGGGCCGGTAACCCGCGAACTGCGCACCGAGAAGTTCATGAAGATTGTCTCCCTGGCACCTGAAGTGCTGTGAGACCAAGGTAGGAACAGCCATGAAACGCATCCGCAAGGGCGACGACGTGATGGTCATCGCCGGCAAGAACAAGGGCCAGCGCGGCGAAGTGCTGCGCGTGCTGGGCGACCGCGTGGTCGTGCAGAACGTCAATCTGGTCAAACGCCACACCAAGCCCAACCCGAACGCGAATCAGCCGGGCGGCATCATTGAACGTGAAGCGTCCATCGACGCCTCCAACGTGATGCTGTTCAACCCCGCGATCAACAAGGGCGACCGGGTGGGATTCAAGACGCTGGAAGACGGCCGCAAGGTGCGCGTGTTCCGTTCCTCCGGCGAAGTGGTGGATATCTGAGGTGCATGCCATGACTCGCCTTGAGAAAATGTACAAGGAACAGGTAGTTCCGAAGCTGATGGAGCGTTTCGGCTACGCGAATCCGATGCAGGTGCCGCGCCTGACCAAGATCACGCTCAACATGGGCGTCGGCGAGGCCGTGGGCAACAAGAAGGTGCTCGAGAACGCGGTCGAAGACATGGCCAAGGTCGCCGGTCAGAAGCCGGTGGTGACCAAGTCCCGCAAGTCGGTGGCCAGCTTCAAGATCCGTGACGGTTGGCCGATCGGCTGCAAGGTCACTCTGCGCCGCGCCCGCATGTACGAATTCTTCGACCGTCTGGTCAGCGTTTCGCTGCCGCGCGTCCGTGATTTCCGTGGTGTCAGCGCGAAATCGTTTGACGGTCGCGGCAACCTCAATCTCGGAGTGAAGGAGCAGATCATCTTTCCGGAGATTGATTACGACCAGATTGACGCCATACGTGGAATGGACATCTCCATTGCCACCAACGCAAAGTCGGACGCGGAAGCCCGGGCACTGCTCGAAGCCTTCAGCTTTCCGTTCCGCAACTGATACAGGTAGGACAGCCGAATGGCCAAGAAAAGCATGATCAACCGCGACCTGAAGCGGACCAAGCTGGTGAAGAAATACGCCAGCAAGCGGGCCGAACTGAAGGCGGTTGTCGCAGACGTGAGCAAGAACTTCGACGAGCGCATGGCCGCCCAGGCCGCGCTGCAGAAGCTGCCGCGCGACGCGAGCCCTGTTCGTCAACGCAGCCGCTGTGCCCTGACCGGCCGGCCGCGCGGCGTCTATAGAAAGTTCGGTCTCGGCCGCAACAAGCTGCGCGAAGCGACGATGCGGGGCGACGTCCCCGGTCTGCGCAAGGCCAGCTGGTAAGGCCGCGGATATCGATGCTCCCGGAATCATCTGACAGGAAACACCATCAATGAGCATGACTGATCCCATCGCCGACATGTTCGTGCGTATCCGCAACGGCCAGGCCGTCGGGCGCGCCACGGTGAACATGCCGTCGTCCACAATCAAGCTGGCGATCGCCCGTCTGCTGAAGGAGCAGGGCTACATCAGCGATGCCCGCGTCGTCGAGAATGGCGCCAAGGCCGAGCTTGAAATCGTCCTCAAGTACTACGACGGCAAGCCTGTCATCGAGCGCCTGCAGCGCATCAGCCGACCTGGCTTGCGCCAGTACCGCGGCAAGGAAGCGCTCCCCAAGGTCCTGGGTGGCATGGGCGTATCCATCATCTCCACGTCCAAGGGCGTGATGACCGACCGCCAGGCCCGCGATATGGGTCTGGGTGGCGAAGTCATTGCCCTGGTGGCCTGATCGAGGAATCTGATCCCATGTCCCGCGTCGCCAAAATGCCGATCACGCTGCCCAAGGGCGTCGATTGCCAGATCACTCCCGAAGCCGTTACAGTCAAGGGTCCGAAGGGCACTCTCGTGTTGCCGCGTGCTTCCACCGAAGTCGAGGTCAAGCTCGACAACGGCGTCATCAATCTGGACACCACCAGGGACAGCGCGCGTGCCTTGGCCGGTACCTATCGCGCACTGATCAACAACATGGTGCAGGGCGTCAGCCAGGGCTTTGAGCGGAAGCTCGAGCTGGTAGGCGTTGGATACCGTGCGTCCATGCAGGGCAAGGATCTCAACCTGACGCTCGGGTTCTCGCACCCGGTCAGCTTTCCGGCGCCTGATGGAATCACCATCGAGACGCCCACACAGACCGAGATTCTCATCAAGGGTGCCGATCGCCAGCGTGTCGGCGAAGTGGCTGCCAAGATCCGCGCCTTCCGCCCGCCGGAGCCTTACAAGGGCAAGGGTGTGCGTTACGCCGGCGAGAGAATCGTGCTGAAAGAGGCCAAGAAGGCCTAATACGCCCCGAGACCGACATCATGAAATCGACAGACAAGAATACCGCCCGCCTGCGTCGCGCCAAGTCGACGCGCGCACATATTCACCAGCTCCGGGTGCCGCGCCTGACCGTGCACCGCACCGGGCAGCACATCTATGCGCAGGTCATTTCAGCGCGCGGCAACGAGGTAATCGCTGTCGCATCCACGCTGCAGAAGGCGCTGCGCGAGGGCCTGGAAGGAACCAAGAACAAGACTGCCGCCGCCGCCGTGGGCAAGGCCGTGGCCGAACGCGCGCTGGCCAAGGGCATCGAATCGGTCGCTTTCGACCGCTCCGGTTTCAAGTATCACGGCCGCATTCAGGCGCTTGCCGATGCCGCGCGCGAAGCCGGCCTCAAGTTCTAAGGATCAAGGTGCAGTATGAGTAACGAGCGCGACAACGGCGACGGCCTTCTCGAGAAGCTGATCGCAGTCAACCGGGTGGCCAAGACTGTCAAGGGTGGCCGCCAGATGAGCTTCACCGCGTTGACCGTGGTCGGCGACGGCGAGGGCAAGGTTGGCCTGGGTTACGGCAAGGCCCGCGAGGTGCCGGTTGCGATCCAGAAGGCGATGGAAAAGGCCCGCAAGAACATGGCCAAGGTTTCGTTGAACCAGGGCACCCTGTGGTACGCCGTCAAGGCCAACCACGGCGCCGCCAAGGTCTACATGCAGCCAGCTTCCGAAGGTACCGGCGTGATTGCCGGCGGCGCCATGCGCGCAGTCTTCGAGGTGGTGGGCGTGAAGAACGTGCTGGCCAAGGCCAACGGTTCACGCAATCCCATCAACCTGGTGCGCGCCACCATCAAGGGTCTGCAGCAAGTGACATCGCCGCAGAAGATCGCCGCCAAGCGCGGCAAGAAGGTCGAGGAGATCCTGGGTCATGGCGAAGAAGCAGCCTGAGAAGGGGACCGTCAAGGTCCGTCTGGTGAAAAGCCCGATCAGTTGCCAGCAGAAGCACCGTCTGAGCGTCCGCGCCCTGGGTCTGCGCAAGATGAACGATATGCGCGAACTGCCTGATACCCCGGAAGTCCGCGGTCTGATCAACAAGGTCAGCTATCTGGTCCGCGTCGAGTCCTGAGCGAACGGACAGGAGAACCAACATGCGTCTGAACGACATCAAGCCCGCCAAGGGCAGCCGCCCGGCCCGAACTCGCGTCGGTCGTGGCATCGGCTCCGGCCTTGGCAAAACTGCCGGCCGCGGCCACAAGGGTCAGCACGCGCGTGCCGGTGGCTATCACAAGGTCGGCTTCGAAGGCGGCCAGATGCCGCTGCAGCGTCGCCTGCCCAAAGTCGGCTTCCGCTCGCTTACTTCCAAGGACACCGCGCAGGTTTTCCTGTATCGCCTGGAAGAAATCGACGCTGTCGAAATCGACTTCTCGGTGCTGCGCGCAGCCAAGCTGGTTCCCAGCAACGCCAAGCGAGCCAAGATCGTCAAGAAGGGTGAGCTCACGCGAGCCATCAAGGTCACCGGCGTTGCGGCAACGGCCGGCGCCAAGGCTGCCATCGAGGCAGCCGGCGGAAGCGTGGAGTAACCAGTGGCAGCAAACCCCAGCGCAGCGCGTTCCCTGTCCGGGCTCGGCAAATTGACCGAGCTGCGGCGGCGGTTGCTGTTCGTGCTCGGCGCGTTGATCGTCTATCGCCTGGGCACCTTCATCCCGGTTCCCGGCGTCGACCCTGAAGCGATGACCCGCTTCATGGGTCAGCAGGGCGGCATCATCGACATGTTCAACATGTTCTCCGGTGGTGCGCTGGAGCGGTTCTCGATTTTCGCCTTGAACGTCATTCCTTACATTTCGGCGTCGATCATCGTGCAGCTTCTCTCTGCAGTGCTGCCGTCGCTGCAGGCACTGAAGAAGGAAGGTGAGTCGGGACGGCGCAAGCTCACCCAATACACCCGTTACGGAACTGTGTTCCTGGCCGCTTTTCAGGCCGCCGGTGTTGCCATTGCGCTGCAATCGCAGGGTGGCGTGGTATTCAATCCAGGTCCGGCGTTCGTGTTTTCCGCCGTGGTGGGTCTCACCGCCGGCACCATGTTCCTGATGTGGCTCGGCGAGCAGATTACCGAGCGCGGAGTCGGCAACGGCATTTCGCTGATCATCTTCGCCGGCATTGTTTCCGGACTGCCAGGTGCCATCGCTTCGGTGATCGAACTCTCCCGCACCGGCGAACTGAGTCCGCTACGCGTGCTGCTCATCTTTGTCGTGGTGGCGCTGGTCACCGTGTTCGTCGTGTTCGTCGAGCGCGGTCAACGGCGCATCACGGTCAACTACGCGCGTCGCCAGGGTGGACGTGGCGCCTACGCGAACCAGAGTTCGCATCTTCCGCTGAAGCTCAACATGTCGGGCGTGATTCCCGCCATTTTCGCCTCCAGCATCATCATGTTCCCCGCCACTGCTGCCTCGTGGTTCAGCACCGCGGGAGAGGGTGGCCGCTGGCTTCAGCGCGTGGCGGCTTGGATGTCACCCGGCGAACCGGTGTACATGGTGGTCTTCGGCGCACTGATTATTTCCTTTGCGTTCTTCTACACCGCGCTGGTGTTCAACTCGCAGGAAACCGCGGAAAACCTGAAGAAGTCGGGCGCTCTGATTCCAGGCATTCGCCCGGGTCGCGCTACCGGCGAGTACATCGACGGCGTCATGACGCGGCTGACATTCTGGGGTGCGCTGTATCTCGCTGCCGTTTGTCTGGTGCCGGAATTCATGCGTCTGGGCTGGAACGTGCCCTTCTATTTCGGCGGCACCTCGCTGCTGATCGTGGTCGTGGTCGTCATGGATTTCACTTCCCAGATTCAGGCCCACTTGATGTCGCATCAGTACGAGAGCCTGCTGAAGAAGGCCAACCTGAAGGGCTACGGCCGCTCCGGCGTGGTGAGATCCTGAAGATAGACACTGCCGACAGAGACGGTGGCACAAACAAGGCGGCACGGGGTCGCCAAGAAGCCTTCCCAACAAAGGCTGATTTTTGTATAATAACGGGTTCTTTGCCCAAGACCTGTTCGACTGGAGATTCAAAATCATGGCGCGCATAGCCGGCGTCAACATTCCGGTACACAAACACGCATGGGTCGGGCTGACGTCCATCTATGGTATTGGCCGCACTCGCGCCCGCAAGATCTGTTCTGCCGCGGGTGTCGTGGAATCTACCAAGATCAAGGACCTCACCGAGGCTGAAGTGGAGAAGATCCGCGCCGAGGTGGGCAAGTTCTCCATCGAAGGAGACTTGCGCCGAGAGGTGGCGATGAGTGTCAAGCGCCTGATGGATCTTGGTTGCTACCGTGGCCTGCGCCATCGTCGCGGGCTGCCTGTGCGTGGTCAGCGGACCCGCACCAACGCCCGCACCCGAAAGGGTCCGCGGCGACCCATCAAGAAATAAGGTTCAGGAATCCCGAACATGGCCAAGCCGGTCAAGACCAAGAAGAAGATCAAGCGTGTCGTTACCGATGGTATCGCTCACGTGCAGGCTTCTTTCAACAATACCGTGGTGACCATCACTGATCGTCAGGGCAATGCCTTGTCCTGGGCGACGGCGGGTGGCGCCGGTTTCCGCGGTTCGCGCAAGTCGACCCCTTTTGCGGCCCAGGTGGCTGCCGAGAAGGCAGGCCGCGTGGCCCTGGACTACGGGCTCAAGACTCTGGAAGTTCGTATCAAGGGGCCTGGCCCCGGCCGTGAATCGGCCGTGCGCTCTCTCAATGCGCTTGGCTATCGCGTCACCAACATCATTGACGTCACGCCCATTCCCCACAACGGCTGCCGGCCGCCCAAGAAGCGGCGCGTCTAGCTGCGATCGTCTGCGATCGCGAGTATCGAGAATCGGCCTTTCGTGGCCGGACTATTCACAAAAGAGACACGATAAATGGCACGCTACACCGGACCCACATGCAAACTGGCTCGTCGCGAAGGCGCGGACCTTGGTCTCAAGAGTCCGGCTCGCGCGCTCGACTCCAAGTGCAAGCTGGAGCAGAAGCCCGGCCAGCACGGCGCCAACAAGCGCATTCGCCTGTCCGACTACGCGGTACAGCTGCGTGAAAAGCAGAAAGTAAAGCGTATGTATGGCCTGCTGGAGCGTCAGTTCCGCAATTACTACAAGAAGGCCTCTGGTCAAAAGGGTAACACCGGCGAGAATCTCCTTTCTCTGCTGGAAACCCGGCTCGACAATATGGTCTTTCGCATGGGCTTTGCGGTCACCCGCGCCCAGGCTCGTCAGCTCGTCGCCCACAAATCGGTTCAGGTCAACGGCCGAAAGGTCAACCTGCCTTCCTTCCAGGTCAAGCCGGGCGACGTGATCAGCCTGACTGACCGCGCTCGCGAGCAGTTGCGCGTCAAGGAAGCTCTCACCCTGGCACAGGAGATGGATCTGGTGCCGGGCTGGGTGGAAGTCGACGCCGACAAGTTCACCGGGTCGCTCAAGAACGTTCCGGAACGCGCCGATCTCCCCTCCGACATCAACGAGAACTTGATCGTCGAGCTCTATTCCAAGTAATCCTTTACGGAGAAGCGTCACCGCCATGGTAGCCTCCCCCATTCACGTGCTGCGTCCGCACGGCATCCAAGTAGACCGCGTCGCGGCCAATCGTGCCAAGGTCGTACTGGAGCCGCTTGAGCGTGGTTTCGGACATACGCTGGGCAACGCGCTGAGGCGCGTCCTTCTGTCATCGATTTCCGGGTGTGCCATCACCGAAGTTGAAATCGACGGCGTACTCCACGAGTACACCACCGTGGAGGGCATGCAAGAAGACGTCCTTGAGGTTCTGTTGAATCTCAAGGACGTGGCCATCCGCATGCACACCGTCGACGACGTGATGTTGACCCTGGTGCACGAAGGCAAGGGTGTGGTCACGGCCGGCGACATTCAGGCCGACCACACGGTTGAGGTTCTCAATCCCGAACACGTGCTTTGCACCCTGACCAAGGACGCACGACTGTCGATGCGTCTGCGCGTCCAGCGTGGCGTGGGCTATCAGCCGGCGGTCAGTCGCCGTGTTCCCGATGAGGAATCCCGCCCCATTGGACGCCTGCAGCTCGATGCAAGCTTCTGTCCGGTACGCCGCGTTGCGTACGAAGTGGACAGTGCGCGTGTGGAGCAGCGAACCGATCTCGACAAGCTGGTGATGGAGGTTGAGACCAATGGCACCATCGATGTCGAAGAGGCCGTACGCCAGGCCGCCGACATTCTCGCCGACCAGCTTTCCGTGTTCGGCGACTTCTCGCGTCGCGACAACGCCGCGGAGAAGACGGAGAAGGCCGGCGTCGACCCGATTCTGTTGAAGCCGATCGACGAGCTTGAACTCACCGTTCGTTCGGCCAACTGCCTCAAGGCCGAGAGCATCTATTACATCGGCGACCTGGTGCAGCGCACCGAGGTGGAGCTGCTGAAGACGCCGAACCTGGGCAAGAAATCGCTTACCGAGATCAAGGACGTGCTGCATCAGCGCGGCCTGAGCCTGGGCATGAAGCTTGAGAATTGGCCGCCGCCGGGGCTTTCCCACGGCATGCAGCTCAGCTGATCGTCCACCAACCCATAGACACCTGGCCCGGGACGGCCGACGTTTCGACCAGGGAAGATCGATTCAGGAAGCACGACAATGCGCCACCTCAAATCCGGACGCAAACTCAACCGTACCAGCAGCCACCGCAAGGCCATGTTCAGCAACATGGCGGCGTCGCTGTTCAAGCACGAGTTGATCCGTACGACTCTCCCCAAGGCCAAGGAACTGCGCCGGGTGGCCGAGCCGCTGATTACGCTGGCGAAGGCTGATGGCGTGGCCAATCGCCGCCTGGCGTTTTCCCGACTGCGTGACAAGGAAGCGGTAGGCAAGCTCTTTGTCGAGCTGGGCCCCCGCTATCAGGCCCGCCCTGGCGGCTACCTGCGCATTCTCAAGTGCGGTTTCAGGGATGGCGACAATGCGCCGATGGCCTACGTGGAACTGGTCGATCGGCCAGGTGCAGCCGGCGAGGCTGCGGAATCTGCCGAGTAGGGCACTCCACTTCGCATTGATGTTCAGAGGCCCCGGCAGGGCATCCCGCCGGGGCCTCGACGTTTTCGCGAAACGCTTTAGGGAACTCCTCCGCTACACTGCGGTATTGGAATTGACCTCTTGCCAGGACACACGATGTTGAACCCTCTGAACTGGCCTTCCCGATTGTTGTTTCTGTTGGGGTTTCTTGCATGCTGCGGCCTGCTGGGCTACGCGCTTTATGCCGACCATGTCCTCGGGCTGGAGCCTTGTCCGCTGTGCATCTTCCAGCGCATCGCCTTCATTCTGATGGGCGCAGTGTTCCTGACAGCGGCCATGCATGGTCCCAGGGGTTGGGGGCGAGGCGTCTACGCAGTGTTTGCCGCGATCTTCGGGCTGGCGGGCGCCGCAATCGCCGTGCGTCACGTGTACCTGCAGAGCCTCCCCGCCGATCTGGTGCCTGAATGCGGTCCGGGTCTTGCCTACATGCTTGAGGCGTTTCCCGTAGGGCGAACGCTGGACATGGTGTTCCGAGGCTCCGGTGAGTGCGCCGAGGTTGACTGGACGTTTCTGGGGCTTTCGATGCCGGCGTGGACATTGGCCTGGTTCCTCGGTCTCACGGCGCTGGCGCTCTGTGCCGGGTTCTATCGCCGACGGGTAGCAGCCTAGAGCGGCCCGCAAGCCGGCAGCCCAGGTTGTTTTCCCCCTGTACCGCCCGTTTCAGCCCCGTTTCTGCTGCAGGTGCACAAATCCGGGTCGGCGTGCTAACGTCAACTGCCCGATCCCAGCTCGGTCATCCCATGTCGCAACGCGAACGCAACCTTCAGCCCGTCGTCGAGCCGCGCGACTGGCACCCGGCGACCTGGCAGGGCCTCAAGGCCGAGCAGCAGCCGACCTACACCGATGACAAGGCGCTTTGGTCGGCATTGGCGCGGCTTCGTACATTGCCGCCACTGGTAACCTCGTGGGAGATACTTGCGCTCAGGCAGCGCATTGCCGATGCCCAGGAGGGTCGCTGCTTCCTCCTGCAGGGTGGCGACTGTGCGGAAAGCTTTGCCGAGTGCGACTCCAGCGTCATCTCCAACCGCCTCAAGGTGCTGTTGCAGATGTCGCTGGTGCTGGTGCACGGATTGAAGATGCCGGTGGTGCGGGTAGGTCGCTTCGCAGGGCAATACGCCAAGCCACGTTCTGCCGACACCGAGTCGCGCGACGGAGTGACCCTTCCAACCTATCGGGGCGACCTGGTCAATGCGCCGGAATTCACGCCCGAGGCGCGCAACCCCGATCCTGAACGCATGATCGACGGCCATTCGCGCTCCGCAATGACGATGAACTTCGTACGCGCGTTGATCGACGGCGGCTTTGCCGACTTACACCACCCGGAGTACTGGGATCTGGCGTGGGTCCAGCATTCTCCGCTGGCGGCGGAATATCAGGTCATGGTCGAGTCCATCGGCGATTCGTTGCGTTTCATGGAGACGCTCGCCGGGCGGCAGATCGGCAGCTTCAATCGCGTTGATTTCTACACTTCCCATGAAGCCCTGCTGCTCAACTATGAGGAAGCGCTGACCCGCCGCGTGCCGCGTCAATGGGGCTGGTTCAATCTGTCTACCCACTACCCATGGATCGGCATGCGCACCGCCCAGCTTGATGGCGCCCACGTGGAGTACATGCGCGGCATCCGCAATCCGGTGGCGGTCAAGATCGGTCCGAGCGTGACGCCGGAGCTGCTGCTGAAGCTGGCAGAGCGCTTGAACCCGGACAACGAAGCGGGGCGTCTGACCTTGATTCACCGTATGGGTGCCAAGCACATCGAAGCGGCGCTGCCCCCGTTGATCGAGGCGGTCAAGTGCGCGGGACTGCGCGTGCTCTGGACCTGCGACCCCATGCATGGCAATGGCGAAACCCTGGGCAATGGCGTCAAGACCCGACGCTTCGGCAACATCCGCGCCGAGTTGGACCTGGCCTTCGATATCCATGCGGGCTGCAGTACACGGCTCGGCGGCGTACACCTTGAACTCACTGGTGAGAACGTGACCGAGTGCCTCGGCGGTGCGCGTGACCTGCTCGAGGGAGATCTCTCACGTGCCTACAAGTCCACTGTGGACCCCAGACTGAACTACGAACAGTCGCTGGAGCTGGCCATGCTCATCGTGCACAAGTGCACGCAGTCGTCACCTCTCGCATAGGGTTCAACGTCGCCGCCCATCCCGCGCGGAGGCTATGCTGTCGGGCCTGATACCTGGGAGTGGTCCGATGAAGCACGTTTTCGGCATGGCGTTCGCGCTCCTGGTGACTGTCTGCACCGCGCAGACGGTCATCGCCCAGCAATCCAGCCTTCCGACGGAGGGGATGCGCGATGGCACGCCAGGTCTGATCGCGTTGACCAATGCGCGCATCGTCGTCAAGCCTTCGGAGATCATCGAGTCGGGTACCGTGCTGATCCGCGACGGCGTGATCGATGCCGTGGGCGCCTCCCTGCGTACGCCCGAAGGCGTTGTCGAACACGATCTTGCAGGCCTTACGCTGTTCGCCGGCTTCATCGATCCGGCGGCATCTTTCGGTGTGCCTTCGAGTATGCGTGCCGGAGCCATCAGCGGTGCACCCGGACAGGGGCCGATGCAGGAGCAGCTGGACCAGCCGGGGGCACGGCATTGGTCGAAACGCGTGCGGCCCGAGTTATCCGTCGCGGAATCGCTGGATCTGAAGGTGGACGAGGCCACGGCATTGCGTGAGCTCGGATTCACCGCTGCGCTGGCGGTCCCGGCAGCCGGTGTGCTGCGCGGACAAAGCGCGCTTGTGACTCTGCGCAAGGATGCCCAGGCGAAGGACCTGCTGCTGGCGGAGCGGGTGGCCCAGCATGCGGGCTATGACACGGCAGCCTGGGGCACGGGCGAGTATCCGGGTTCGCTGATGGGCGCAATGGCGCTAATACGGCAGACCCTGCTCGATGCAGGCTGGCAACGTGACGCTCTTGCATGGTTGGTAAAAAACCCGCGGGCCGAGCGCGTCGAGGCCAACCAGGCGCTGTCGGCCCTGGTGCCATTGCTATCGGGAACTCAGCCGATCATCTTCGAGCTGGCTGACGAGCTTGATCTGGCTCGCAGCGCCGGCCTGGCTGCCGAGTTCGGCTTGAAGGCGGCCTATTTGGGCAGCGGATTCGAGTACCGTGTGCTCGACCACGCGCAGCGTGCCGCCGCCACCATCGTGGTACCGCTCAACTTTCCGGAGCCCCCGGAAGTGGAAAAGCCCGAAGTGGCCATCGACACCGGTCTGTCCGAACTGTCGCACTGGGAGCAGGCACCGGCCAATCCGGCGCGATTGGTGGACGCCGGTGTGCCGATCGCCCTGACAGCGCGTGGTCTGAAGGATCCCGGCAAGGCCTTCTGGAAACAGTTGCGGCGAGCCGTTGCCGCGGGTTTGCCGGAAGCAGAGGCGCTGGCGGCTCTGACCACGCGCCCCGCGGAACTGGTTGGGCAGGCGAACCGCCTCGGGCGCATCGCTCCAGGCTACCTCGCACATCTGCTGGTGGCCGATGGAGATCTGTTCGTCAGTGCTGAAGCATCGCTTTACCAGGTCTGGATCGACGGCGTTCTGCACGAACTCAAGCCACTCGAGCCGATCGACGCGCGCGGTGAATGGCGCGTCGACGTCGGAAGCCTGGCAGCGTCTTTCAAGCTCGTCATCAGCGGCACCGGCGAAAAGCCAGAGGCGCGGATCGGTGAGGTCAACGTTGGTATACGCCGTGCTGGCGACGCCTGGCTTCTGCATCCGGAGGCCGAAATCATCGGCCTCGGTGTCGGCAGGGTGGCCATGCGCGCGCGCATCAGGGACGGGCAGCTGGCAGGCGACCTGCTGCTGCCTGATGGACGGCTCATTGCATGGCGCAGTGAACGTGAAGGCGACGCACCGGCAGCGGCTGAACGCAAGCGCATCGAGCATGCAGAGACTCCCGGGTTCGCGATCTACCCCGCCGGGGAATTCGGCCGCGGCGAGCCACCTGCGCAGCCCGACGCGGTACTGGTTCGAGGCGCGACGCTGTGGACCAACACCGATGCCGGCGTGATCCAGGATGCTGACCTGGTGGTTCGTCGTGGCCGGATCGTGGCGGTCGGGCGCGATCTGCGCGCGCCGTCGGACGCCCTGGTCGTCGAGGCGGCAGGTCGGCACGTCACGCCCGGCATCATCGACGCCCATTCGCATACCGCCATTGCCCGCGGCGTCAACGAGGGCAGTCATGCGGTGACCACCGAGGTGCGCATCGGTGACGTGGTCGATGCCACCGATATCAGCATCTACCGTCAACTCGCAGGCGGCGTCACCGCAGCGAACCTGCTGCATGGCTCGGCCAATCCGATGGGCGGTCAGAACGCGGTGATCAAGATGCGCTGGGGTGCCGACCCGCGCGGCCTGCTGTTCGAAGGTGCGCCTTCGGGCGTCAAGTTCGCGCTCGGCGAGAACGTCAAGCAGTCCAACTGGGGCGACAACTTCCGCACCCGTTATCCGCAGTCGCGCATGGGCGTGGAACAGATCATGCTCGACACCTTCAGCGCGGCGCGGGAATACGGTGAGGCACTCCAGCGGCGCGGAGGCGCACCGGTGCGTCGCGACCTGCGCCTGGAAGCGGCACTCGAAATCCTGGAAGGCCGCCGTCTGGTCCACATCCACAGCTACGTGCAGAGCGAGATCTTCATGTTCGCCCGCTTGTCGGAGCAGCTCGGATTCGATGTCGCCACGTTCCAGCACATACTCGAAGGCTACAAGGTGGCCGACGAGCTGGCACGAATTGGCGCTGGGGCCTCGGGATTTTCTGACTGGTGGGGCTACAAGATGGAGGTATACGATGCCATTCCGCACAACAGCGCGCTGCTGGCGCGTGCCGGCGTTCTGACATCGGTCAACTCTGATTCCAACGAGCACGCGCGCCGGCTCAATACCGAGGCCGCGAAGGCGATGCGCTACGGGGCCATGGACGAAGTCGAAGCACTGAAGCTGGTGACGCTGAATCCCGCGCTCCAGCTCGGCATTGCCGATCGCGTCGGGGCGCTGCGCGAGGGCCTGGACGCTGATTTCGTCATCTGGAGTGGTCACCCGCTTTCGGGTTACAGCCGCGCGGAACAGACGTGGGTCGACGGCAGGCGCTACTTCGACTTGGATGAGGACCGCGCGCTGCGTGAGCGCGATGCCGCGGAGCGCGAGCGACTCCTGCAGAAGGCACTGGCGGAACGCGTCAAGGCGGCCGGTGCTCCAGACCAATCCGGCAAAGGCCAACCCGAGCGCCGATCCCGGTTCTGGAGCGCCGGCGTCCATCAGGGTTTCGAGGGCCGCTTCAGTCACCTGCGCGGTCTCTATCACGACGGCCACGACTTCCATACATGCGCCCAACAGGGACACCAGCACTGAGGCCACGATCATGACGATGCGAGTTGCTTCAGCCACCCTCGGCCTGCTGGCCATGCTGTTCGTCATGCCGGTCGCCGCGCAGAACGTGCTTACCCACCCGGCGCCTTCACAGCAGGGTCCGGTGGTCATCCACAATGTCACCGTGCATACCGTTTCCGGCGCGCCCATCGCGAACGCACGCCTGCGCTTCGTCGACGGTCGCATCGAGGCTGTGGGCAGCGACGAGGTCTCTCTGCAAGGCGCCGAGCAGATCGACGGCGAAGGCATGCATGTCTATCCCGGGTTCATCGCCGCACACACGTCGCTGGGCCTGGCGGAGGTGGGCGCGGTGCGCGCCACCGTCGATAGGGCCGAGACCGGCGCCATCAATCCGAATATCCGCGCCGAGGTCGGCATCAACCCTGACAGCGAGCTGATTCCCGTGGCCCGGGCTGGAGGCGTCCTCAGCGCGCTGGTCGTGCCCCAGGCGGGGCAGCAGGGCGTCATCGCCGGAAGCTCGGCGTTGATTCATCTCGATGGCTGGACCTGGCACGACATGACCATACGTGTGCCGGTTGCCATGCATCTTTACTGGCCCAGCGCGCGAGTGCCACCCTGGCTGCCCGACGCCATCCGCGAGCAGGCGGAAAAGGCGGCCAGTGACAAGCGCGCGGCGCTGACCGCCGCCATCCGTGACGCGCGTGCCTACGCGCTCGCTGCGGCGGCAGGAACGCAGCCCGCCATCGACCTGCGCTGGGAGTCCATGCGGCCGGTGTTGGCCGGGGAGCTGCCGTTGTTCGTGCATGCAGACGATGCCAACGACATCGTATCGGCGCTGGATTTCGCGCAAGAGGAGGGTGTGCGCATGGTCTTGGTGGGCGGGCAGGATGCGTGGCGCCTTGCGGACCGGTTGCGCGAGCAGGACGTCGCGGTGATCGTCAACGGCGTCCACTGGCTGCCGCGCCGACGCGGTGATGCGGTGCAGACGCCGTTTGAGCTTTTGGCACGCCTGCACGAGGCGGGGGTGACCTTCGCCCTGGCGTCCTCAGGGAGGGACTCCACCAACGAACGC
This sequence comes from uncultured Gammaproteobacteria bacterium, assembly GCA_964526035.1. Classification (GTDB taxonomy): domain Bacteria; phylum Pseudomonadota; class Gammaproteobacteria; order Xanthomonadales; family BPKI01; genus DAOMOD01. The sequence continues at coordinate 20,098 of CAZGKE010000047.1, forward strand.
AATCTTCCGTTCGACGCCGCCACCGCGGTTGCGCATGGTCTGCCGCGCGATGAGGCGCTGAAGGCAATCACGCTGTATCCGGCGCGCTTGCTGGGCGTCGGCGACCGCCTCGGCAGCCTCGAGCCCGGCAAGGACGCTACCTTCATTCTGGTCGACGGCGATCCGCTGGAAGTACGTTCATCCATCGTGGCGGCGTGGATAGGCGGTCGACAGATCGATCTCGCCAACCGCCACACGCGACTCTATGAGAAGTATCTGGAAAAGCAGCGGCAGTTGGGGATCGGGGAGTAGGGAGCAGGGTACGGGTTGCCCAACCTTCTGCAGGAGCCCACCAGTGGGCGACATGGGCACGACATCGAAGAGGCAGCGCTGGGAACTCGCCACGACGACCGCGCGGCAGAATTCAGTCAGCTGCCGGGAGAACTGACCGGCTTGCTGCGATTCAGCGACTCGGCGGACTGCAACAGTGCCCGCAGTGCCGGTGCCTGCAGCGTGTCCAGGTGCCAGAGCTTCACATACGGGAAAGGCTTGCCGCCACTCTGCAACAGCTTATCCTGATCTTCGAGCTCGACGCCGCGCGTGAAGTACAGTCGGGCATGATCGCGCCGCGGTTCGATGAAGCCGATCGGACCACGTGCCTCGAATATGGCGACGCGGACCGCCGGGAAAATGGTCTCGCGTGCGTCCGGAAGCGCCCGTCCGACCAATTCCCGTAGCGCCATGCAAAGCGTCTGCACCTGCATCGGAAACGGCGAAATGAGCTGCTCGAAAGTGCCGACCTTGACCACGCGCTTGCGCGGTGTCGGCATCGGGGCCGACTGGGCGGGTGCGGTCCGCGCCGATTCGCGCATAGCCAACGGTCGACGGGCTCCGCTGCTTGGACGGTGCGTGCCGCGCTGCTTGGCTGCGGGCGTTTTCTGTGGCGTTGCAGGCGCGGGGTTCTTGCCGGTCGGCGCCTTGCTTTTCGCAGACGACTGCGCAGTCGTCGAGGCAGGTCTGACAGGTGCCGCCCTGTGAGGCCTCGTAGAGGCTTGACCAACGGTCGTCACCCTGGTGGACCGGCCTTTGGTTGCTGCAGTCGCGGCGGGCTTGCGCGCAGGCGCTGTCTTGGGCGTGGGCTTCGCGGCGGACTTCCTGGAGGTGACCTTGGCTGCGGGAGCCTTGCGCGCGGACTTGCCGCCAGGCTTGACCGTGGAGGCGGCACCTTTCCGCGCGGATTTGCTTGACGGCGCGGGCGAGGCCTTGGTCCTGGGCGCACTCTTTGCCGCGGCCTTCCGCGGCACGCTTTTCACCGCGGCCTTCCTGGGCTTTGCAGCTGCGGGCGATTTTCTTGCCGTTGCCTTCTTCGTCTTGACAGAGGCGGCTCCCTTCCTGGCTGGCGCCGTTCGCGTCACCGACTTCCTTGCGGCGGGTTTCGTCGTCGTCACTTTGCGAGCCGGAGTCTTCCTGGCGGGCGTGGCGGATGTCTTGCGGACGGGCGCCGCGCTTGCGCGCTTCACGGTCGTCCGGGTCTTGGCGATGGAGCCACTCTTGCGGGCTGCCTTGGGCATACTTTCACCTCTGCGTAACCGAACCATGATACCGGTCCGGCTGACGCCTTTCAAATCAATCGTTTGCAGCCCGACCTCCGGGCTGCGGTCAGGCGCTCTCGGGACGACGCAAGGCCTGCTTGCGCTCGACCTCGGAAAGCCGCTTCTTGCGCAGTCGAATGGCGCCCGGAGTCACTTCGACGAGCTCATCATCTTCAATGAATTCAAGAGCTTGTTCGAGCGTGAACTTGAGCGCAGGGGTCAGCATCAGGTTTTCATCCTTGCCCGAGGCGCGGAAGTTGGTGAGCTGTTTACTGCGCAGGGCGTTGACCGTGAGGTCGTTGTCCTTGGCGTGGATACCGACGATCTGACCTTCATAAATGGGGTCGCCGGGGCTGACCATCAGGCGTCCACGCTCCTGCAGCCCGAAAAGCGCATAGGCCGGGGATTCGCCGAGGCCGTTTGAGATCATCACGCCATTGGGACGCTTGGCAATGCCACCCAGGCGCTGACCGTAGTGCTCAAAGGTATGGAACATCAGGCCGGTGCCGGCAGTGATGGTGCGAAACTCGGTCTGGAATCCGATCAGGCCGCGCGCCGGAATGAGGTAGTCCAGACGCACCCGTCCTTTGCCGTCGGGCTCCATGTTCTGCAGCTGGCCGCGGCGCTCGCCGAGGCGCTCCATGACGCCGCCCTGGTAGGCCTCCTCGAGGTCCACCACCAGCTGCTCCCAGGGCTCCTTCAGCTCGCCGTCGATCTCCTTGATGATGACTTCCGGTCGCGACACCGCCAGCTCGTAGCCCTCGCGGCGCATGGTCTCGATGAGGATCGACAGGTGCAGCTCACCGCGCCCGGAGACCTTGAATTTCTCCGCCTCGGCGGTGTCTTCGACCTTCAGCGCGACGTTGTGGCTGGCCTCGCGGAAAAGACGTTCGCGCAACTGGCGGCTGGTGAGGAACTTACCGTCCTTGCCGGCGAACGGTGAATTGTTCACCTGGAAGGTCATGCTGATGGTCGGCTCGTCGACGGTCAGCACCGGCAGCTGTTCAGGGGCGGACAGGTCACACAGCGTATCGGAGATGCTGAGCCCTTCAATGCCCGACACTGCGATGATGTCGCCGGCGTGCGCCTCGGGCACTTCCCGGCGCTCAAGCCCCAGGAAGCCCAGCACCTGCAGCACCTTGCCCTGGCGGCGCTTGCCCTCGCGATCAATCACGCTGACCGGCATGTTGGTGCGCACGCTGCCGCGTTGCACGCGGCCGATGCCGATGATGCCGACATAGCTGCTGTAGGCGAGCGAGGTGATGCGCATCTGGAACGGACCGTCCTGGTCCACCGGCGGCGGCGAGACGTGCTTGATGATCGCCTCGAACAGCGCATCCATGTTGCCCGAGCGCACGTCGGGCTCATTGCCGGCGTAGCCATGCAGGGCAGACGCGTAGATGACCGGGAAGTCGAGCTGTTCGTCGGTGGCGCCGAGGCGATCGAACAGGTCGAAGGTGGCGTTGAGCACCCAGTCCGGGCGCGCGCCCGGGCGGTCCACCTTGTTGATCACCACGATGGGCTTGAAGCCCATCTGGAATGCCTTCTGGGTCACGAAGCGGGTCTGCGGCATCGGGCCGT
>CAZGKE010000048.1:0-23249 GCA_964526035.1 uncultured Gammaproteobacteria bacterium
TCGGGGCTGAAGACCAAGCGAGTTCGGTAAGGTAATTGCGGAACACCACACTAGGACACCCAAACCAGCGACAGCCACGGCCACCATGTGATCACGACAAGCGCAATCAGAAGGATGCCGAAGAAAGGCAGGCAAGCCCGCGCCAGCTCCAGCAGCGGCACCTTGAAGCGCAGGCTGGCGATGAACAGGTTCATGCCGATCGGCGGGGTGAAATAGCCGATCTGCAGGTTGGCCAGCAGCAGGATGCCGAAGTGAACCGGGTCGATGTCGTAACCCTGCGCCACCGGAAGCAGCATCGGCACCAGCACGAACACCGCAGAGAACACATCCAGCAGCATGCCCACCAGCAGCAGAAAGCCGTTCACCAGCAAAAGGAACACCCAACGACTCTCGACGTTGGCCTGCATCAGCGTGAACAGTTCCTGCGGCACCTCGGCGTCGATCATCCAGTTGGTGAGCCCCAGCGCCAGGCCAAGGATGATCAGGATCGCGCCGACCATGCGCATCGCCTCGCGGCCAACCGAGGCAAGCTTTCCCCACGGCAGTTCCCGGCGTATCAGCACCACCACCGCGAACACGTAGAGCGCGGTCACTGCAGCCACCTCGGATGGGGCCAGCCAGCCGCTGTAGATTCCGCCCAGGACCACGAACGGCAGCGGAATCTCCCAGGCTGCGTCGCGCAGCGCCGACCACAACTCTCCGCGTCCGCGACGCTCGGCGCGCGGCACGGACATGCCCACCTGCATGCAGTAAAGCGCCAGCAGAACGATCATCAACAGACCCGGCAGGATGCCGGCAATGAACAGCTCGCCGATGTTCACCGGCGGCTGGGTATCGAGCTGTTGCGCTACGAAGCCATAGAGAATCAGCGGCAGCGATGGCGCGAACAGCAGGCCCAGGCTCCCCGAGGTGGTGACCAATCCGAGACTGAACATGCGCGGGTAGCCTGCCTGCATCAGCGCGGGATACAGCAGCGCGCCGAGCGCCACGATGGTCACACCGGACGCCCCGGTCAGAGCGGTGAAAAGCGCGCTCACCACCAGTGCGACGATGGCCAGGCCGCCCGGCAGCCAGCCAAGCAGCGCATCGGAAACCCGAACCAGACGCCGCGGCGCCTGGCTTTCGCTGAGCAGGTAGCCGGCCAGTGTGAACAGCGGAATGGCGACGAGCACCGGATTCTCGCCGAGCCGGTAGAACTCGATGATCACCACGCTCAGGTCGTAGCCGGCCAGGTGAAATCCGGCCAGCGCAACGGCACCAATCACCGCGAACAGCGGCGCGCCGAGCAGTGCGACAACGACAAGGGCAAGGACGATCCAGAGCACCTCAGGACTCCGTCTTCCGGAACGCCCGCCAGGCCATGCGCAGCGCCAGCAGGCCGAAGCCCAGCGGCAGGATCAGCATCACCAGCCATGACGGAACCTGCGCGAACGCCATCTGCGGGTACTGCATTTCCAGGCGTACAAGGCTCACTGCGAACCAGGCCAGCAGCGCGCATACGGCTGCGCCGAACAGCAGGCCGAAGCCGCGCAGCACCCTTTGCCCGCGGGCGCCCAGGAAACGCGATACCAGTTCGATCGAGATATGACGATCGCTGCGCGCCGCCGCCAACGCGCCCAGCATGGCCAGCCACAGTACCAGCGCGCGCAGCAGCGGATCGAGCCATACCACGCCGATATCGAAGAACGCGCGCAGCAATACCTGCAGCCCTGCGCCGACGAGGAGCGCCGTCACCAGCGCCGCGAGAAGCGCATCCTCGAAACGGTGCAGCCAGCGCGTCAAGCGGCCGCGTCCGGAATCACGGCGCCCGTTCGCCGTTGCGGTGTTCGGCAAGCGCCTTCTTCACCGCATTGACCACCTCGGCCGACAGGTCCCCGTCCTTGACCAGAACCCCCACGCTGTCCTCGCCAACCTTGCGCCATTCGGCGACCTCTTCGTCGGTAAGCTCGATGCGCGTCAGCCCCTGGTTGGCAAGCGCTTCACGCCCCACCACGTCATCGCGGCGATTGATCTCGTCGATTCGCAGTGCCGCTGCTTCAAAGGCCCGCCGCAGCGCGGCCTGATCAGGCTCGGACAGCCGGGCGAAGACGCGCTCGTCGACCACTGCAAACCCGGATACGAACGACAGCGGGCTGTCGACCAGATACTCGAGCTGGGTATGCCACTGCAGGGCGATGGCCCCACCAGGCGTGTTGCCCGCGGTATCGATCAGCCCGGTCTGCAGGGCCACGAACACGTCCCCCAACGGCAGGGGAATCGGGCTCACTCCCCCGGACTCGAACGCCACCTGTCCGATGCGATCGTTCTGCGGCACCCATACCTTCGACGCGCGCAGATCGACCCGATTGCGGATCGGCTTTTTGCTCATGAGGTACACGAAGCCGGCATTGATGATGCCGAGCGGCTCCAGCCCCTCCTTGCGCAGTCCCTCGTTCAGCATTGGGTCTACTTGTAGCCGAACGGCATCGACCTCGTCATAGCCACGAAACAGGAACGGCAGGCCATAGACCACCGCATCCTTGAACGCCACCGACATCTCGCTGCTGGTAAACGCAGCACCCTGCAGCTGCCCGACGCGGATCTTGCGCATCACCGTGGCGTCGCTGCCCTGCACGCCGCTGGGGAAGATGCGCACCTGGACGCGGCCGTCGGTGTCACGGCGCACCTCGTCGGCGGCCGCGCGCAGCTCGGTGGTCCAGGCGCTGCCGTCCGGGGCCAGCGTGGCCATGCGGATCTGGGTTTGCGCAGCCGCCGGCAGCGCGATCAGGGAGAGCAGTACGATCAGAAGGCGCATACGGTTTCTGTGACTCCATGCATTCAGAAGTAGTCCGGCGACTCCGCCAGCAGTTCGTTGGCGCGCTCGCGCGCCAGCACGTTCAGAAGGGTAAGTCCCGGCATCTGAACGTCCCCTTTCAGCACCTCCTCGAGAAGGCGGTCGTGCAGTTCCTGGTCGAACATCAGCCGCGCATAGCTCTCCGCATAAAGTACCCGCGCCATCTGGTTGCGTCCTTTCGAAATTTCCAGCGCGCGTTCGAAGGACGCCCTGCCCTTCTCCGGTTTGCCGCCCAGGCTTTCCGGCCTCAGTGAGTTCAGCACACCCAGATACATGTGCGGCATGCCCATGTCGTGGGTGTCGTCGAGCGCCACCACGCGCTCCAGACAGGCCTCGACCTTGGGGATATCGGCAACCGCATTCAGGTCATGCGAGTTTGCCTGGATCCATCCCGCCCAGGCCGAACACAGCCCGTATAGAACGCCTGCGCGCCGCTCCGGCACCTTCATGACCACCGGCGCAAAATCCCGATAGGGACTGGTCAGCACCGCGCACAGGTCGGCAATGTCGCTGCAGGTCGCACGTCGCGCGTAGTCGAGCGCCTTCCGGGTATGTCGGGCAGAACTTTCCCGGTCCTGCACAAAGCTGCCGCCATAGGCCCCATACAGCCGCGCGCCGCCGAGCAGCAGCCCGGCATTTTCCGGGTCCTGCGCAATCATGCCGTCGAGAAGAAGCAGATAGGCGGGAAGACCGGCCGCCACGATCGCCGGGTCGTCCTGGTTGAGTACCCCCAGGCTGACCGCGTCGGAGAGCCGCTCCGTGGCGCTCCCGGCCACGGTGGCGCAACCCTGCAGCAGGGTGGCACAGACTCCGGCAACGATTGCGAAAAGTACGAATCTCATACGCTCAGACTTCCCCAAAGCTCTCCAGTGACAGCCATTCCCGACAACTGCGGCACGACTGCCGCGTGACCAACCTACCTGCAAACCTTTGCAGCAATCCTGCAGCCACTTCATCGCAACGCAATCAGGCAGTAGTGCACAACCCCGATGCGGGCCGAATGATACGGACGATCAGCGGCTATGCCACGGAAGAATGCACGGAACTGCGTGGGCACGGCGTCACCATCAATGATGCTCTGCCGCCTCAAGCGTGTTCTGCATCAGGGTCGCGACCGTCATCGGACCAACGCCGCCCGGCACCGGCGTGATCCAGGCTGCACGCGCCGCGGCCGCTGCGAAATCCACGTCTCCGCACAGGTGCCCCTGCGCATCGCGATTGATGCCCACATCGATGACGACCGCCCCCGGCTTGACCCACTCCCCCGGAACCAGTCCGCGCCTTCCGACCGCCACCACCAGAATGTCGGCCATGCCTACGAAGCCCTGCAGGTCCTGCGTGAAGCGATGCGTGGAGGTTACGGTTGCCCCGGCCAGCAGCAGCTCCAGCGCCATCGGTCTGCCAACGTGATTGGAAGCGCCGACCACCACCGCATGACGACCGCGCACCGGCTGATCGGTATGTGCGAGAAGATTCATCACACCCTTGGGCGTGCACGGACGCAATCCCGGCTGGCGCAGCGCCAGACGGCCGACGTTCTCAGGGTGGAAGCCATCGACGTCCTTGTCCGGACGAATCGCCTGAATCAATTCATGCGGGTCAAAGTGATCAGGCAGAGGAAACTGCACCAGGATGCCGTCGATGACCGAATCCGCATTGAGCTGCGCTACCAGTGCCATCAGCTCGGCCTGGTCAATGTTGGAGGGAAGGTCGAAATCGCGCGACACGAAGCCGGCCCGCTCGCACGCTCGGCGCTTGTTGCGCACATACACGGACGACGCCGGGTCGTCGCCCACCAGGATGACCGCCAGGCCAGGGGCGCGCAGCCCGCGCGAAACGCGCTGAGCCACCCGCTCGGCAATGCGATCGATCAGTTCCTCGGCAATGCGCTTGCCATCGAGAATGGAGGCCGTCATCAAACAATGAATGGCTGACAAAGTCCGGCATTATAGCGGTGCCTCCACGCCGACCCCGAACCCATGACCGACACCACCACATTCGAAGCCGCCGCCTTCCGTCGCCTGGTCAGCCATCTGCGCGAACGCAGCGACGTCCAGAACATCGACCTGATGATCCAGGCCGGCTTCTGCCGCAACTGCCTGGCTGACTGGCTACGCGAGGCCGCCGAGTCCGAAGGCGTGGCCATGGGGCGCGAGGAAGCGCGCCAGCACGTCTACGGCATGCCCTTTGGCGAATGGAAGGGCAAGTACCAGAAAGAGGCCACAGCGGAGCAGCTCGCCGCGTTCGAAGCCAGTCAGGCGCGACACAAGTCGGGGGCGTAGGCTTCACCACGCCCGCGCACCGTCAAACCTCGCCGCGGGCCGGAGCGTTGCGCAAGGGTCGCACTTGGGTCATTCGAACCCGTCGCCGAAAATGTACCCCTCGGGCAATACGAAGCTCGAAACGAACTTGCGGATGTTGCCGGCGATACTGACCGAGTAGAGATTGCCTGCCTCATCCTCGCCGAAACCGACTACGTCAGTGTGCGTAGTGAATTCGGTCTTGGGCCAGACGCCGGATACCGGCTCGCTGGTGTACCAGATTCGGTTGCTTACGTAGTCGCCGAACCAGTAGGTGCCGCGCATCTCCGGATAGGGCCCGCGGAACATGTAGCCGCCGCTGGTGGATCCGCCGTCGCCGCGCGGGTAGTCAAGCAGCGGCAGCGTGGAGCCCGGGAAGGAATTGGTCGGGCTGCTCACGCATGGCGCGGTGGTCTTGTTGACGCGAAACCCCTCCATGCAGCCCCAGCCAAAGTGCAGCGCCTGGCCCAGGGGGGCGCGGCTGACTTCTTCGCGGGCACTTTGGCCGACATCGGCGATATACATGTCGCCGTTGCTGCGGTCGAAGGAAAAGCGCCAGGGGTTGCGCAAACCGGTATGCCAGATCTCGTCGCAGGTGTTGGCGCTCGCGATGAAGGGATTTCCCGGCGGGATGGAGTAGTTGGCCGGCTCGCCCGGGGTCGCGCCGCACATGTCTGCGCCGGCACTGGCGGTGGGGGAGTCGATATCGAGACGCAGGATCTTGCCCAGCAGCCAGTAATTCAGGGTGGGCGCCCCCGCCGGGGTGCACGTGTTCGGATTGCTGTTGGCCGGCTTCTTCCAGTTGCAGAGCGCAAAGCCGTGCGGATCGTTCTGCGGGCCACCGTCGCCCGAGGAATAATACAGGTAGCCATCAGGCCCGAAGTGCAGATCGCCGCCGTTGTGGTTACCGGCCAGGTCCGGCACGCGGATGATATCGAGGCGACTGGTGGGATCGGCCACGTTGGGGTCACCCGCGGAGACGGTGAATCGTGCGACCACCTGGTCGGGCGTGGTACCCAGCCGCGGTTCGGCGCCCGGCGCGGTGAACGCGACATAGAAGTGGCCATTCACCACGAACAAGGGGTGGAATGCCAGTCCCAGCAGGCCGGATTCGCTGCTGGTGGTCACCGACAATGACAGGAACGGCGTCGCCAGCAGGGTCGGGTTGCCGTTGCCATCGAGCTGAGCGACCCGGATACCGCCGGTCTTCTCCACGATGAAGATGCGGTTGCTGCCGTCACCAGCATGGCGCAACGCCACCGGCTGGCTGAGGCCGCTGAGAAAAGGGTCGAGACTGAGATCAGACGGCAGTGACTGTGCAGTAGCCGGCGCAGTGACGAGGAGGATGGCAGCACAAAGACAACAGCGAAACAAATCCATGGGGCGTTTCCGGAGGCCTAGATTGGGGGAACCGACAGGCACATGGACGGATGCCGACTTCTGATCGGTCAAGCCACGCCCGATGCAGCAGCACATCGAGCTTCGATCACCGTCGCGCCTGAGCAAGGTGTGGGTGCAAGGATACTTCATGCGGCCCGGAAGCACTTGAAACCACCTCCTCGGATCCTGATCAATGCGTCGTGCGTCCCTTCCTGGACGATACTGAGTCGGGGCAAACCGCGACCAGCACTGCGCGCGGAGCCGCAAGACGGCCGAGTTGACCGCTGCGCTCAGTCCCCGCAGTTCGGCAAGGTCATCGCTGCCGGATACCCACTGGCCTGACAGCGCCACTCGATGCCTGAGAAGCCCGATGCCCGCGGAATCAGACGGATGACGCCGCCGTCTGCCACCTCCGGCTTCAGTCGGATCGCAATGACGCCCTCGGCTTCAAGGTCGATGGATTCGACCGGTCCACCCGCGTGCGAGGCGGGCTCACCCAGGCCGACGGCACCCACACTGCCGGGCCAGGTCCCCATGCTCAAGTAATGCTCCGCAACTGACAGCTTGAATACATTTCCTCGCAACACCGCCTCGGTGGCTTCGGCCTGCTGTCTGCTGAACTCGTTCTCAGCGGCCAACACCGCCCGACGTCGATCATCCTGCGCAATTTGCTCTTCCAGCGCGGTCCGCGCGTCGGACGTGCTGCGCTCGACGCTGTCGGCGAGGTCGCCGGCAATGTCCTGTGCCTCGGCGCGCACCTGGTCGAGACTGATGTGAGCGGCTTCAGCGACGTCAGCAAGCCGCGCTTGCAACACCAGACGATCGTAGACGAACAGCGCCAGTCCGACCGCGACCAGGACGGCAACGAAGGTAAGGAAAAAGGTTTTCACCATGGTGACCCTGAGGCTGCCGGCAGATGGCACGCCATCTTAGCCGGACCGATGATGACCGCCACCGTACCCTTGCGCGCTGTGCCTTCAGATCCTCGCAATGTCTACAGGCAATTCAGAACACTGACAGGCCGCTGCGCTCGGTGAGCAACTCGAGCGCGCGGATGCCAAGCAGCGAGTTGCCTGTCGCATCCAGTCCCGGCGACCAGACGCAGACGCTGAAGTGCTGCGGCAGCACCGCAAGAATGCCGCCCCCTACCCCGCTCTTGGCCGGCAATCCGACGCGGAAGGCGAAATCGCCCACGGCATCGTAGGCGCCGCACGTCATCATCAGCGCGTTGACGCGCTTGGTGCGCTGCGGACTGAGCATGCAGGTGCCGTCCAGGGTGCAGCCACCATGCGCGAGGAAGATGCCGGCGCGCGCCAGTTCCCGGCAGCTCAGCGCCATCGCGCAGTGATGGAAATAGGCGTCGAGCACCGCTTCTGGGTCCCCATGCAGATTGCCGAAGCTCTTGATGAACCACGCCATGGCGGTGTTGGTGAAGCCGGTATCCTTCTCTCCCTGCGCCACCTCCAGGTCGAATCCTGCATCGGCAGCGCCGCTGAGATGCCTGACCAGGTCGAGGAAGGTCCCCTTGGCGTCGGCCAGCGCCTCGAGGATCGCATCCGTCACCACCAGCGCGCCGGCGTTGATGAACGGGTTGCGGGGAATGCCGCGCTCGTGCTCCAACTGCACCAGCGAGTTGAAGCGCGTTCCCGAAGGTTCGCGTCCCAGCCGACTCCACAGGTCGTCGCGAGCGTGCTGCATGGCCAGCGTCAGCGCAAAAACCTTGGAGATGCTCTGGATCGAGAAGCGCGTGTCGGCGTCTCCAGCGACGTACATGTCACCGTCCACCGTCATCAGCGCGATGCCGAACTGCGTGGCATCGACCCGCTTCAGCGGCGGGATATAGTTGGCAACCTCGCCGCTGCCGCGAAGCGGTTCCAGTTCGGTGACGATGGATTGCAGCAGGTCTCCGTAGTGCATATGGGGATTCCGGACGGGAGGTCTGGCGCCACATTACGGTTTTCGGGGCGCCACTGTCGCGCGGGCGTCGACCGCGTCCGCTGCAGCGCCCTTCATTTCAGTAGGCCAAGGGCTATACGCTAAGCGCCGGTTAACCCGCTGGCGGGCAGCGTGTGACCGGGCCCCTTTCGAAGGATGCATGCCATGCTGCGATCACTCGTTTTCTTGACCACTGCGGCAGTGCTGGGCAGTGCGGCACCGTCTCAGGCCGCGTCGGCCGACGTTCACTGCGAAATGCGCTTCAACATGAGCGGCTGGTCGGCGTTCTACAAGCGATCTTCCGGCAGCGGCACCATCACCTGCAACAACGGCCAGTCGCTGCAGGTGTCTCTGGAGGCACGCGGCGGCGGCATCTCGTTCGGCAAATCGACCATCGAAAACGGCGTCGGCGAGTTTTCGCCGGTCGGCGACATCAGCGAATTGCTGGGAGCCTACGGCAGCGCCGAGGCGCACGCCGGCGTGGGCGCATCGGCAAAGGGACAGGTGGTCACCAAGGGTTCGGTCTCGCTGGCGCTGAGCGGCACAGGGCGGGGTATCGATCTGGGTGTGGCGTTCGGCAACTTCGTGATTCGCCAACGCTGATCGCGGTCGTCAGTGCCGCGACGTCACAACCGTCACTGCGCGGCGCCGCGATCTGTGGCCGCTAGTCTATCGGGCTGGCGTAGTACTCCAGCAGCGCATCGATTTCATCTGCACTCAACGCCTTGACGCTGCTGTCCATCATGCCCACCGCCATGCGCTCGCCGCTGCGGTACTGCTCCAGCGCCAGACGCAGGTACGCCTTGTGCTGGCCGCGCAGCCGGTTGGCCTGCTCGATCGGCGCCACGCCACCGTCGCTGTGGCAGCTCTCGCAGCGCATCTGATGAATCTCCTCGCCCAGTCCGGCACGCTCCGGAGCGAAGGCTTGATCGGCGGCCACGAAGGGCAGCGATGAAAACCAGGAAGCGAGAACACCGATAGCCTCGTCATCGAGATCCGCGGTGACCATGCACATGTCCAGATCCGGGCAGGCGCCCTCTGCACTGCACGCACTCTTGCGGCACGGCCGCGTTCCCGCACGAAAATCGTACAGGGCGTTCTCGATGGCATCGATGGGCAAGCCCTGGATGGTGGCCATGTCGCTGAACGGACTCGGCGCGGTCGCGCCATGACAGCCCACGCACAGCTCGGTGGAATCCGGCGCATTGGCGACGATGGCCGCGGCTTCGTCAAACGTCGCGCTCGCGATCGCTTCGACCTCGGTCGCGACGGCATCCGTTGCCTTGTCTGATGAGGGCTCGGCAGTGGTTGTCTTGTCGTCATCGCGCCCGCAGCCGGCAAGCAGCAATGCCAGGGCCAGGATGGCAAGGAGCCGTCGCATCATGTCGTATCTCCACTATCGCCCGGACGGGCATGCGGTGAATCTATGCCATTGGCGAGGCACGGGCAATCGGCCGCTGCGCGCCGCGGCAGGAACGTGCCGCCTGCAAGGCTACGTGTGCGGGCAGCCAGATCCAGCCACAAGTGCCCGCAGCGTTGGCCAACATGCGGTCGCAGCCAGTTCAGCCTGCGCAGAACTGCTGGTAGTCGATGTATCCGGGAAACGGGAGACCCTCCGCACATACCGGACAGTGCGGGTCGCGCGGCAGCTTCAGCTCGCGGAAGCGCATGCCCAGCGCGTCCACGCAGAGCAGACGGCCGAGCAGCGGCTCGCCGAGGTCCAGAACCAGTTTGATGGCCTCGGTGGCCTGCAGCAGACCGATGATGCCGGGAAGTACGCCTAGCACGCCGGCCTCGGCGCAGTTCGGTGCCGCCTCGGGCGGCGGCGGCTCCGGGAACAGGCAGCGGTAACACGGCCCGCGGCCGGCGTGAAACACGCTGACCTGGCCCTGGAAGCGATGCACCGCGCCGTACACCAGGGGCAGAGCATGCTTCACGCAGGCATCGTTCAACAGGTAGCGGGTGGGAAAATTGTCGCTGCCGTCCACCACCACGTCCCAGCCCGTGCCGAGAACGTCATCGACGTTGTCGCCCGTGAGGCGCTCTTCGAACCCACGGACGTGCACATGCGGATTCAACGCCTGCAGCGTCAGCCTTGCGGAATCGACCTTGCCTTCGCCGACCCGCGCATCGGTGTGCAGAACCTGGCGCTGCAGGTTGCTGCGGTCGACGCGGTCGTCGTCGACAAGCCCCAGGGCGCCGACGCCGGCCGCCGCAAGATACAGCGCAACCGGACTGCCGAGGCCGCCGGCTCCGATCACCAGCACGCGCGCGTCGAGCAGTCGTCTCTGACCGTCCAGCCCGACTTCGGGAAGCAGCAGGTGGCGTGAATAGCGTTCCGCGCTGTCGGCGTCAAAACCCGGCGGAACGTCCCAGGGCAGACCCTCCGCCTGCCAGGCGACGGATCCGCCGCTGACTGACACCACGCGTTGATAGCCCGCAGCCTTGAGTTCGGCGGCGGCTTCCAGCGAGCGTCGCCCAGTGGCGCAGATCAGCAGGATTTCGGCATCGCGGTCGGGCAGATCCTGCACGCGTCGCTCCTCGAGTTCGGCCTGCGCAATCCCTTGCGCCCCGGCAGCCATGCCTGCGGCCCGCTCGCCCGGGCCGCGTACATCGACCAGCAGCGCGCCCTGGCGCATGCGCTCAAGCGCTTCGCGAGGCGACAATTCCTTCGCGATCGGCGTGGCCGTGTGACGTGCTGGTTGCGATGGCTTCATGTCCAGGGCATGCGATGGACCCGCACCGGGTCGCCTGCGGCCCATTCTCGCCGATCCGCCGGCAGTTCGATGAGCACGTCGCCTTCCACGAGGCCGCGCTGCATGGCAGAACCCTGGAACGGCGACTCGACGACCGTGAGCTGGCCGGATTCCGTACAGCGCAGCAACCCCCGTCGATACTCGGTGCGCGAATGGCGTTTGTGAAGTGGCGACGCCATCTTCGCCCAGAGCAGGGGCGCCGACTCGGCTGCGCCCTCCATGGCATCGAGCAAGGGGCGCACGAGCAGCAGCGCCGTGACCAGCGCAGAAACAGGATTGCCGGGCAGCCCGCACAGGAACGCGGTGCCGATCCGCCCGAACAGGAACGGCATGCCGGGCTTGATCCGCACCTTCCACAGCAGCACCTCGCCGAGCTCGGAAAGCACCCCGGGCAGCAGGTCGGCCTCGCCCGCGGACACGCCCCCGCAGGTGAGGATCACATCGGCATCGTCGATGGCGCGCAGCGTGGTGCGCACGTCATCAAGCCGATCGGGGATATGGCCGACGCCCACCGGATCGATCCCGATACAGCGCAGCGCCGCCGTCAGGGCGGCACCGTTGCTGTCGTGAATCTGCCCTGCGGCCAGCTGACGACCCGGCGCCACCAGTTCGTCGCCGGTACTGAAAACCCTGACCCGCGGCCGACGTACCAGCTGCTGCGTCGACACGCCGAAGCTGGCGAGCAGTCCTATATGCGGCGGCGTCAGACGGGTTCCGCTGCGCAAGACCAGCGCGCCGGCCTCGTAGTCCTCGCCCCTGCGACGGACATTGGCACCAGGCTCCGGCAGGCGGTCAAAGCTTGCCGTGCTGCCCAGTTCACTGGCGTCTTCGCGGATCACTACCGTATCGGCGCCTTGCGGCAGCGGCGCCCCGGTGGTGATGCGCCGGCAGTGACCGGGCGCAAGCTGCGCCGCCTCCTGACCGGCCAAGGCAACCCCGGACACCGGCATCGGCGCGCCGGCAACGGCCTCGGCGTGACGCAACGCAAAGCCGTCCATCGCCGAGTTGTCGAACGGCGGAAGGTCGATGGCCGCTCGGACATCCTCGGCCAACACCCGGCCGCTGGCTTTGGCCAGCACGACGCGTTCGACCGGACCACGTTGTGCGGCACCGGACTCGCGCAGAATCGATATGGCCTGCTCGACGGTGCTGTGCATGACCGCTGCGCTCAAGGATGAACTCCGCAATCCGGAACGGTCATTCTCGCCGATGTCGACTGCGGACGTGACTGGACCCGGTCGCCCGCCACTGGATCGCCAGGTCACGGCTGTACACCCCGCCAGTCAGAACGTACCCGGCGGGTAGTCCGCCGGAAAGTTGCGATTGCCCAACGACCCGGCAAGGCGCAGCTCGACGCAGCCCTGCGCCTGCTGCCAGTCGCGCAGGCTGTATTCAGAGCGGGCAAGCGCCTGTGCGGCCGATGCGGCGAGCGTTGTGCGATAAAGTGCAACCGCAGGCTGCAGTCCGTCGCCATCACGGACGCGGGCGATGCCCACCCCGCTCCTGCCCAGCAGCGCCATCAGCTGCGCTGGCAGATCT
Organism: uncultured Gammaproteobacteria bacterium; assembly: GCA_964526035.1. GTDB lineage: Bacteria > Pseudomonadota > Gammaproteobacteria > Xanthomonadales > BPKI01 > DAOMOD01. The sequence continues at coordinate 12,744 of CAZGKE010000048.1, forward strand.
GTCGGCACCGCAACCACGTCCACCGGCAACGTCAGCAGCCAGGGCAGCGGACAGGCAGCGAGCAGAGCCGAAACGCCTGCCAGCGGGCCACGCGGAACTTCATGGCTGTCGGGCACCACCTCGAAGCCAAGGCTCCGATATTCGGCCAGGTGCCGGTTGGCGCTTATCCGCAATGCACCCACGCCGACGACAAGAGAGGCTGCGCGCACGACCTGCAGTTCACCGTCGACGGCTATCAGACCCTTGTCCGACCCACCCAGCCTTCGGCCCGCACCGCCGGAAATAATTCCAAGACATATCAATTTATTGGACGTCATTTATGACATTCAACATTGAGTGGAATGGCGACTCTGGCGGCGCCTATTTTCCGCGGGCATGGCGCATCAGGCGCCGCCGCTTGGCCTTCTGACGCTCGTTCAGCGGATTGACCTTGCCCTCGTAGGGATTCTCGCCTTCACGAAAGTCGAAACGGATCGGAGTGCCTTCGACCTTCAGTCGCTTGCGGAAGAAGTTCTCGAGGTAGCGGCGGTAGTTGTCACCGATGGTGTCGACTCGGGTCCCGTGTATGACGATTCGCGGTGGATTGCGGCCGCCCTGGTGCGCGTAGCGCAGCTTGGCGGTACGACCGGCCACCATCGGCGGCTGGTAGCCCTCGTACGCGGCCAGCAGGGCACGGTTGAGTTCAGACGTGCTGAACGTCCGATGCGCCGCGGCGTGCGCGCGGTTCACCGCCTTCATCAGATCGCCGATGCCGGAACCATGCAGGGCGGAGATGAACACCTGGCGCGCATAGCCCACGAACTCGAGCCGGCGATCCAGGTCGCTGCGGCACTGGTCGCGCTGGTCGGTGGGCAGGCCGTCCCACTTGTTGATCGCGATGACCAGGGCGCGCCCGGCCCCCAGCGCGTGGCTGAGCACGGTCAGGTCCTGCTCGGCAACGCCTTCCTGGGCATCCAGCAGCACCACCGCCACGTTGCATGCTTCGATCGACTGCAGGCTCTTGATGACGCTGAATTTTTCGACCACTTCATGGACGCGGCCGCGACGCCGGATGCCGGCCGTATCGATCAGCGTGTACTTGCGACCGTCGCGCTCCAGCTCCACCTCGATGGAGTCGCGCGTGGTGCCTGGAATGTCGGAAGCGAGCATGCGCTCCTCACCGAGCAGTCGATTCACCAGCGTCGACTTGCCGACGTTGGGACGACCGATGATCGCCACCCGAACCGGCGGCATCTCCAGCTCTTCTTCCGCATTCTGCAATGCAGCGTCGCCGAGACGCTCGAAGACCATCTCGGCGAGCTGTCCGGTGCCGCGCTGATGTGCGGCGGCAACCGCATGGACTTCATCGAAACCCAGGCTTGCAAAGTCGGCCAGAGCGACATCCTCATCGAGGCCATCGGTCTTGTTGACCACGAGAATCGGATTGCGGCCCTGGCGTCGAAGCTGCTGCAGGATCGACTGATCCTGCGGATGCAGGCCGGCGCGAGCGTCGGCGACGAAGAGAACCAGGGTCGACTCTTCGATGGCGGCAAGCACCTGCTTCTCGGCGAGAGCGGCCAGGCCTTCCTGATCACCGCTCAAGCCTCCGGTGTCGACCAGCAGGAAAGCCTGGTGTTCGCGACGCACCACGCCGTAGTGACGATCTCGGGTGACGCCCGGCTCGTCGTGGACCAGCGCGTCACGGCTGCGCGTCAGTGCATTGAACAGCGTCGACTTGCCGACGTTCGGCCGTCCAACGAGGGCGACCACCGGCAGCATGTCATTGTCCGGTACGGTATGCCGCCAGCGTGCCGTTGACTTCCTGCACGTAGAGCATGCTGCCGACAACCAACGGCGTGGAGCGGACCGCATCCCGCCCGACGCGCTGCCGCGCGGCGAAGCTGCCGTCGCTGCTGTTCAGCCAGTGCACATAGCCCTCGACGTCGGCCACCACGACGTGGTCGCCCATGGCGACAGGCGTGGTCAGCTGTCTGTACTCCAGTGCATCCTGACTCCACATGGCGGAGCCGCTGGCACGGTCCAGCGCGAACACCACGCTGCTGTCGTCAACAGCAAACACCAGCCTGCCGGACAGCCCGAGGCCCACTGTCGTGGACAGGTCGCGGGCCCAGAGTTGGCGCCCGGCGTCGGCGGTGACCGCAGTGGCCTGGCCGCGATAGGCTCCGAGGTAGAGGTCGCTGCCCACCATCTGCAGCGCCCCGTCGATGTCGGACATGCGATCGAGATCGGTGCGACCTTCACGCAGCGACAGCGTCTGCTCCCAGCGCGCCGTACCGTCGTTGAGGCGCAGCGAAACTGCTCGTCCATCGTCATAGCCGGCGAACACCGATCCGGCTCGGATCAATGGCGGACCGTTACCGCGCAGCGTCAGGATCGGAACGCCACGATCGTAGACCCACAGCCTGCTGCCATCACTGGCGCTGAGGCCGAAAATCCGACCGTCATGAATTCGGACCACCACCACGCCTTCCTCGATGGCCGGCTGGGCAATCACTTCGGAAGGCGCCTCCGCGCGCCAGCGTTCGGTGCCGTTGGCCGCGTCCAGGGCGACGATCGCACCGTCCAGGGTGCCAAGAACCACAAGGCCTTCGCCAAAGCCCGGCGTGCTCGAGTAGCGATCATCGCCGCGCACCGACCACACCGGGGAACCGTTCTCGGCGTTGAAAGCAAACGCCCTGCCGTCCGGACTCGCGGCGTAGATTCGACCGTCGCCGAAGCTGGGACCCATGCCTGCGCGCAGCATCCTTTCACCCTTGCCAACGGACTGCGACCAGACACGATTGACATCAACGGTGGAGGCGATATCGACGAGCTCTCGCGGCGGATTCACGTTGTCCTTCGCGCCGGGACGAATCGACTTGCAGCCGACCACCGTGACAACAAGAGCAAGGACCAGGAGCCAACGTATCGCAGCACTCACGATTCCGAGCCCTCGTCCGCGTCACCGCCAAGGTTTTCCAACTTCATGCGCAGCACATCGCTGCGCGCAAACTGGGCGCCATCGCCCTGCAGGCCTTCCCTGTAGGCGGCCGCCGCTTCTTCCGGACGACCAAGATCAGCCAATGCGTCGCCACGCACTTCGGCCGCCAGGGCAGCGAACGCGCCGCCAGCGAAGTTGCCCGCCAGCGACAGGGCCTGCTGTGCGTCGCCCTGCGCCAACCTGATTCTTGCCAGACGCAGGGTCGCCAGATCCTTCAGCGCGGCGTCACCACCATGCTCGACCACCCACTGCAGGGAAGCCGCGGTCTTGTCCAGATCACCGGAATCCAGCGCTGAATCAGCCTCGCGCAGCGCTGCCAGGGAGGCGTATGGCGTGTTGGTGCGACGCTCCTTGATATCGGCGCCGAGGCGCTCCGCGAGATCAAGGTCGCGCGAATCGTAGGCCTCGACCAGCTGCTGGAACTGGAGCGCACCCTCGGCCCGCTGCTCGACGCTGTAGTTCTGCCACTGTTGCACGCCGATGAGCGCTCCGATGCCAAGTACGACACCGCCGAGCAGCGCGCTGCCGTACTGAGCCAGCCAACGGCGAACAACTTCGCCTTGTTCGTGATCGTCCAGAATTTCAATGGCCACTGAAACCTCGATAGAACCTGGGTTGAATAGGACAGCGGGAGGCCGGAACGCATCGCGTTCCGACCCCCGACGCAGAATAGAGTAGCCGTCAGCCGCCGGACGGCGGCTGAACGCGCCCGTCAGAGGATACCCTGAAGCGGGCCACATTGGCGCGACGCACCTCGCTCAGATCGACGCTGTCGCCGTTGTAGGTGACTGTTGCACCTTGCGCGTTGCCGATACTCACTTGCAATCCGGCGTTTATCGGATAGCTGCGTTCCGCGCCAGCAGGAAGCATTCCGAATTCGAGTCGCTCGCCTCCCGCAGCGTTGACCTCGACCCAGCTCCGCTCGCTGAAGTTCAGGGTCAGCAGGGGTCCGTCCGCGCTGTCTCCGACGGTCCGCGACTGCAGAACGGGCGCCGGCAACATCGACGCCAGCATGGCACGCCGGTCGCCGTCTCCGGCTGCAGCTCGCGGCGCGGGGGGGCCCTGATGAATCCGCGTCAGGTCGTGATCCCCTTTGCTCTCCGGGAGGGCGCTGACGGCAGCGCCGTCCATCAAGGGAGCATCGAGCGATGCGGTTCGCGTCTCCTGTGAAAGGTGCCCGCCGAACGCCAGAAAGGCAACCGGAACGACCGTGATCGCAGTCAGCACCACGTAGAGTGATTGCCTGGTGAAACGGTCCAGCAGGCGGCGCGACAGCGGCACCGCCCCGGTGGCAATCAAGGGCGGCGGCGCCACCGATTCCAGCATGCAGTTGTCGACCTCTGATTCTGGAAGACCGACCAGCCGGGCGTAGCTCTTCAGATAGCCGCGGACGAAAACCGGAGCGCCCAGCGATTCGACATCGTCGCACTCGATGCGACGGACGACCTGGTGCGGCAGGCGAAGCCGGCGACCGGCCTCCTGAAGGGTGAGCCCCATGGCCTCACGACCATGACGCAGCCGAGCCCCCAGCTTCGGCACCTCGGCCTCGTTTCCGTTCTTTTCACTCATGATGTTTCCGACGGTTCGAGGGAACGCGCCTGCTCGGAGTCCGGGAAGGTTTCCCGCAGGCGGCGCAGATAGGTTCGGGCAGCGTCACTGTCGCCCATCTCAAGCTCTATGGCATGACCCAGCCGGAGCGCCTCCGGTCCCAACGGCGATACCGATTCCAGACGCTGCAGGAACGCCCGGGCACGCAGATATTCGCCCTTGTCGTAATGAATCGAAGCCAGCTGGAACAGCGCCGCTCCGTTGTTGGGTTGACGCTGCAGGACGGCACGAAAGCGCGACTCGGCCAGCGCCGAGTTGCCGCTGGAGTGCGCGCACAGGGCCGAGTTGAGCAAGGCCAGGTTGGGTGTGTCATAGAACGGGTCGGCAAGCGCCCGCTCGAAGCTCGCCTCGGCCTCGTCATAGCGACGTTCCCGACACAGCCAGCGCGCATAGTTCTGCTGATAGACGCCGCTCTTCGGCGCCAGCTCCACTGCACGCCGGTAGTGTTCGCCCGACGCGATCGCGTTGCCAATCTGCTCCTGCAGGACGGCCATCAGCGTGTGCGCCTTGGCGCTTTTCGGATCCTGGGCAATCGCCCGGTTGATGCGGTCCTGGGCGATTTCCAGTCGGCCCTGCTCAAGATAGCCCTGGGCGAGACGAAGGTTGATGTCGGCTGCGGACTCCTGCTCGGTCATCTCGCCGGTGCTGCGTGGCTGCTGGGATGCGCAGCCTGCCAGGGCCAGCACGGCGGCCAGCAGGATGACCCACGTCAGCGCTGCATTCTTCTCAGGCCGCATGATGCTCCATGGCATCAAGCCGTTCCCGGTGTTCACGCTGCCGACGTGTTCGATCCAGCACCTGGCCCTTGAGCTGACCGCAGGCGGCGTCGATGTCGTCGCCGCGCGTACGCCGCACCATGGTGAGGACTCCGGCGTCCAGAAGGATTTTCTGGAATGCACGGATTGTGTCTTCGTCGGAACGCTCGAAGCGCGTCCCGGGGAAGGGATTGAAAGGAATCAGGTTGACCTTGCTCGGCAGCCGTCGCATCAGCTTGATCAGACCACGCGCGTGCTCCGGCTGGTCATTGACCCCTTTCATCATGGTGTACTCGAAGGTGATCGAACTGCGCGGCTTGGATTGCGCATAGCGGGCGCAGGACGCCAGCAGTTCGTCGATCGGATACTTCTTGTTGAGCGGCACCAGTTCCGTACGCAGATCGTCCGTGGGTGCATGCAGCGAAACGGCCAGGGAAACATCGCTCTCCACGGCAAGCCGGTCAATCATGGGTACCAGGCCGGCGGTCGACAGGGTCACGCGTTTGTTGGCGAGCCCGTATCCGAGATCGTCGCGCATCACGCTCATCGCTCGCACCACGTTGTCGAAGTTGAGCAGGGGCTCGCCCATGCCCATCATCACCACGTTGGTGAGCTTGCGCTGCTGATGAGGCACGTTGCCCAGGTACTTCGCCGCGACCCAAACCTGGCCGATGATTTCGGCGGCGGAAAGATTGCGGTTGAACCCCTGGGTTGCAGTCGAACAGAACTGGCAGTTCAGGCCGCAGCCCACCTGCGACGAAACGCACAGGGTGCCGCGACCCTTGTCGGGAATGAACACGGTTTCCACCGCGTTGCCGCCGTCCATGCCGAGAAGCCACTTGTGCGTGCCGTCCGCCGACGGTTTGTCGAAGATGACCTGCGGCGGACGAACCATGGCGACCTGCGCGAGGCGCGTCCGCAACGACTTGCCGAGATCGGTCATTTCCTCGAAGTCGGTGACATGGCGGTGATGGATCCACTTCATCACCTGATGGGCGCGAAAGCGCTTCTCGCCCATCTCGGCAAACAGCGCTTCCAGGCCTGCACGATCGAGGTCGAACAGGTTGACCAGACCGGAAGTGGATGCGCTGTCGCTCATGTCCGAACCAGGGCTCACGCGCTTACCGGTCGCAAAGATCGGTGGCAGTGAAGAAATAGGCTATCTCCTGACGCGCGGTTTCCGGTGCATCCGACCCGTGCACGGCGTTGGCGTCGATGCTTTCCGCGAAGTCGGCGCGAATGGTGCCGGGTGCAGCGTCCTTGGGATTGGTGGCGCCCATGACTTCACGATTCCTGGCGATGGCATCGTTGCCTTCCAGCACCTGAATCAGAACCGGGCCGGAAATCATGAAATCGACCAGCGCCTTGAAGAAGGGGCGCTCGCGGTGCACCGCATAAAAGCCCTCGGCCTCTTCGCGACTCAACTGCTTCATGCGGGCCGCGACAATGCGCAGTCCCGCCTTCTCGAAACGGGTGTAGATCTCGCCAATGACGTTCTTCGCCACGGCGTCGGGTTTGATGATGGATAGGGTGCGCTCCAGCGCCATGTCCGGGAAATCCTCTGCAGATAGACGGCGCCGACCAAGGGTCGACGAAATGTGAAGAAGCGTAACACAAAACCCGCGCTGAAACGCGGGCTTAGCGGGTTATTCGCAGCGCCAGTCTAACGAAGTCCCGCAACTTTGCCCAAGGGGTCGACAAGGACGCTGCCCATCAGCGTCCCACGCCCCTCGTCGGTGGTTCTTCGCTCTGCTAATATTCAAACGGTTGTTTGAATCCATCGACCCCTTGAAGACCGCAAACTTCTCCACGCGCGACCGCATCCTCGGTGCCGCCGAACGCCTGTTCGCCGAACGCGGACTGGAGGGCGCCTCGCTGCGCCAGCTGACCGCCGAAGCCAAGGTCAACCTGGCGGCAGTGAACTATCACTTCGGCTCCAAGGACAACCTGATCGCGGAAGTTTTCAGCCGCCGCCTCGACCAGCTTGGCGAGGACCGCCTTGCGGCGCTTGCTACCGCACGGGCCAAGGGCGACCCGAAGCTTGAGGACCTGCTGCACGCCTTTGTCGAACCAGCGCTGGCGATGACTCTGGGCGAGTCCGGCGGCGGCGCCTTCATGCGCGTGCTGGCGCATGCCTATGCCGAGCAGAACGAACAGCTTCGCTCGTTCCTTTCCGAGCGCTACGGGCACGTGCTGAAGACCTTTGCAGAGGCGTTTGCCGAAGTGCTGCCGCATCTTGCGCGCGAAACGCTTTACTGGCGCCTGGATTTCGTCGCCGGCGCGCTGGTCTATGCGATGGCCGAGTTCGGCCTGATCCGGCGTCGCGCTGGTGTCAGCGACCAGGCACATCGCGCACGTGCCGCCACCCAGTTCATCCAGTTTGCCGCTGCCGGTCTGCGCGCCGACTGAGCCCTCATCGACAACGTCAGATCAAGAGGAACGCATGAGCACTTTCCGACTGAAAATCCGCAAGGCCGCCGTTCTCGGTGCCGGCGTCATGGGCGCACAGATCGCCGCGCATCTGACCGCCGCCGGCGTCGAGACTTTCCTGTTCGACCTCCCGGCAAAGGATGGCGACAAGAACGGCATCGTCGACCGCGCCATCGCCGGCCTTCACAAGCTGTCGCCCTCGCCGCTGGCGACGAAGGACGTGGCGGGCAGGCTGATCGCCTGCAATTACGATGAGCACCTGCCGCGCCTGGCAGAGGCCGACCTGATCATCGAGGCGATCGCCGAACGGATGGACTGGAAGCGCGACCTCTACGCCAAGGTGGCCCCTCACGTGTCCCCGACTGCGGTGCTGGCCAGCAACACTTCCGGTCTATCAATCAACAGCTTGGCAGAAGTACTTCCCAAGGAACTTCATGCACGCTTCTGCGGCGTGCATTTCTTCAACCCGCCGCGCTACATGCACCTGGCCGAGCTGATCCCCGCCGTGTCCAGCGACGCGGACATGCTGCAGCAGCTCGAGGCATTCCTTACTACTACGCTCGGCAAGGGCGTGGTCTATGCCAAGGACACTCCCAACTTCATCGGCAACCGCATCGGGGTGTTCTCGATGCTCTCGACCATGCACCACACGGTGCAGTTCGGTCTCGGCTTCGACGTGGTCGACGCGCTCACCGGGCCGGCCGTCGGTCGCCCCAAATCGGCGACCTACCGCACCTCCGACGTGGTCGGCCTGGACACCATGGCGCACGTCATCAAGACCATGGCGGACACCCTGCCCGACGATCCCTGGCACCGCTACTTCAAGGCGCCGGAGTGGCTTGCTGCGCTGATCGAGAAGGGCGCCCTCGGTCAGAAGGCCGGCGCTGGCTTCTACCGCAAGGCCGGCAAGGAGATCCAGGTGCTGGATCTGGCCGCGAAGGACTACCGTGCATCGCAGCAGGCCGCCAGCGAGGAAGTGGCCGCGATCCTCAAACTCAAGGATCCGGCCGAGAAGTTCGGCAAGCTGCGTGACAGCAGCGACCCGCAGGCGCAGTTCCTGTGGGCCTGCTTCCGCGATCTCTTCCACTACACCGCCTTTCATCTGGCCGACATCGCCGACAACGCACGCGACGTCGACTTCGCCATCCGCTGGGGCTACGGCTGGGCGCAGGGTCCCTTCGAAACCTGGCAGGCGGCAGGCTGGAAACAGGTCGCTGCCTGGATCGAGGAGGACATCAAGTCCGGCAAGTCGATGAGCGACGCCGCCCTGCCGGCGTGGGTGAACGACGGCCGCGACGGCGTGCACGACAAGGGCGGCTCTTATGCGCCGTCCGACGACACCATGCGGTCACGCTCGTCGAACCCGGTCTACCGGCGCCAGGCGTTCCCCGACGCGATCATCGGCGAGCGCTTCGACACCGGGACCACCGTGTTCGAGACCGATGCCGTTCGCTGCTGGCACGCCGGCGATGACGTCGCGGTGCTGTCGTTCAAGACCAAGATGAACACGGTTTCCGACGGCGTGCTGGACGGCATCCAGCGTGCCGTCGACGCGGCCGAGGACGGCTTCAGGGGCCTGGTGCTGTGGCAAAGTCGAGAGCCATTCTCCGCCGGTGCCGACCTGTCCGGCGCCATGGAAGCGCTGCAAGCCGGCAAGCTGGCCGAGTTCGAGGCCATGGTCGCCACCTTCCAGGCCACCAGCCAGCGCATCAAGTACTCACTGGTGCCGGTGGTGGCTGCGGTGCGCGGCATGGCGCTGGGCGGCGGCTGCGAGTTCCAGATGCATTCGGCACGCACGGTGGCTTCGCTGGAAAGCTACATTGGTCTGGTGGAGGCCGGCGTCGGCCTGCTGCCGGCTGGCGGAGGCCTGAAGGAAATCGCCGCCCGCGTCGGCAGCCAGGGCGGCGACGTCTTCGCCGGGCTCAAGCCGTGGTTCGAGACCGTGGCCATGGGCAAGGTTTCGGGCTCGGCGCTGGAAGCCAAGCAGATGGGCCTGCTGCGCGAATCCGACGTGGTGGTGTTCAACACCCACGAAGTGCTGCACGTGGCGAAGCAGGTGGCCGCCGCGCTGGCCGAGAGCGGCTACCGCCCGCCCCTGCCCGCGCGTCGCATCCCGGTTGCCGGCGACGTCGGCATTGCCACCTTCAAGATGATGCTGGTCAACATGCTGGAAGGCCGCTTCATCAGCGAACACGACATGGAAGTGTCCACGCGCATCGCCAGCGTCATGTGCGGCGGTGAAGTGGATCGCGGCAGCGAAGTCGACGAGGACTGGCTGCTGCGCCTGGAGCGCGAACACTTCGTCGCCCTCGCCCAGATGCCGAAGACCCAGGAACGCATCGTCCACACCCTGAAAACCGGCAAGCCGCTGAGGAATTGAGCCAGAACAGCATCAGTCCGCAAAGGACGCGAAGAACGCAAATGACCGAGAAAGAATAGACATTTTTCCTTCTTTTCCTTTGCGCTCTTTGCGTCCTTCGCGGACAAACACGCTTCTGAATTCCGGAGAATCCCCATGACACAGATCCAGGACGCCTACATCGTCGCCGCCACCCGCACTCCGGTCGGCAAGGCGCCGCGCGGCGTGTTCCGCAATACCCGTCCCGATGAAATGCTGGCCCACGTCATCCGTGCGGTGATGGCGCAGGCGCCCGGCATTGATGCCATGCGCATCGAGGACGCCATCATCGGCTGCGCCATGCCCGAGGGCGAGCAGGGCATGAACGTGGCGCG
>CAZGKE010000049.1:0-23006 GCA_964526035.1 uncultured Gammaproteobacteria bacterium
CCAGCAAGACCGACGCCTATGCCATCGCCCCCTACTTCGGCACCGAATACTGCACGCCGTCGGACGGCATCAATCCCGACAACTTTCCGGCGGTCTACGCCAACCTCGACAGTTTCATGGCCGATCTGCAGAGCCGAGCCCTGCCCACCGCCATCGGCTTCATGACCGGCAACCGTTCGATGCTCGACACGCAGTTTCCCGGCAGCGGCATCCGCCTGACCGCCTATGAAGGGGGCCAGCACCTGGCCGGCATCGGTGGCTTCACCTTCAACGGCACCTGCAACACCCTGTTCGACGCCGCCAACGCCGACCCGCGCATGGGCGACCTGTACACCGCCTACTTCGATGCCTGGAAGCAGAACGGCGACGAGTTCGCGCATTTCTACAACAGCGGGCGCTGGGGGCCCTTCGGGCGCTGGGGTGCACTGGAATTCCAGGAGCAGAACCCGGCGAGCTCGCCGAAGTACATGGCCATCCTCGGCTTCATGGACAACAACCCCTGTTGGTGGCCAGACTGCGTCCAGGACGGCAGCGGCCCGCCCCCGGTCGAGGTGATCTTCGGCAACGGCTTCGAGGGTGACGGCGGCGTGCCTGTCTGCACGCCCGTGCAGCTTCTCAGCGACCCCGGTCTGGAAGCGACCAGCATCGATGGCGGCGGCCTCGGCACCAATCCGTTCTGGGGCTCCACCTCCAGCAACTTCGGCAGCGTGTTCTGCAACAGCGGTGCCGGCGGCAACTGCCCGGACGATGATGGCACTGCGGTTCCGCGCAACGGCCAGTTCTTCGCCTGGTTCGGCGGCATCGCCGCGGCGGAAACCTCGACGCTGACGCAGACCGTAAGCATCCCCGCCGGCGATCCGCGCCATCTCAATTTCTTCCTGCGCCGCAGCTTCGTGAGCGCGCCGCTGAGTGCGGTGCTCAGGATCAAGGTGGACGGCAACACCCTGCGCACCTTCGAGGAACCGGCCGCACCCGAGGCCGACTACGTGGCGCGCAGCGTCGATCTGTCAGCGTTCGCCAACGGCGCCAGCCACACCCTGGAGTTCGAGTACGACAACCCCACCGACGGTGGCAAGTCGAGCTTCATCGTCGACGACATCACCCTGGAGTGCACAGCGACCGGCAACTGACTCGTGAAGCGCCTTGAAGGCGGGAAATCCAGGCAGACGACTTCGAATGGGACAGCATCACGGTGATACGCCAACTTCAGTTGCGCAGAACGAGCGCTGCCCATACGGTTCGCGTTCCCGGGCCCATCGGAGTCATCACGTGAAATTCACAAGGATTCTTGCGGCACCCATGCTGCTGATCGTGCTGTTCGCGGCCCCGCTTCCCGCTGCCGCCGAAGCGCTGCGCTACGAGCGCGTCTATGCGATCTTCGACGCCCGCGCCAATACGCTGCGCATCACGCTCGACAACAGCGGACTCGTCACCATCGAGCGCCCTGCACTGATGACCCATGCCGGGGTCCATGTGCGTCAGCTGAAGGGAGACGACTACCATCGCCTGCGCCAGGCATATGATGACGCCCGCGTTGATACCCGATCGCTGCGCGAGGATGTGCGTCAGCGAGCCGAAGCCGAGCGGTTCGAAGTCAGCGATCCGGAGTATTCGCGTTTTTATAGCCTCGACGACAATCGTCAGATGATCGATTCGGTCGAGGTGGAGTCGCTGGAGCCGTTCGCGCGCCAGTTTGCTGACGATGTCCGGCTGCAGGCGCTGGATGCGCTTGAAAAGGAATGGTGGCGGCTGATGCAGGACGCTCTGGCCAGGGAGGGGACGCCATGAACCGCAGCATGCGCATCGGCAGTCTCATTGCGGTGCTGATTGCCGCGCCCGTGGGCACTGCCCTGGCCGGCGCGTTTGTGCTCTCCAGCGGTGCCAATCCGGACCGGTTTGCGCATCCGACACCTTATGTCGGCACCGGCGGCATCCTCGACGTGAGTGTATGCATCCACCCGAGCAGCGAGTCGATTGCCGAAATGCAGGTCTCGCTGGAAAACAGCATCTATATCTGGAACCAGTTCGATCCGGTGAGCCCCAACCTGTTTCTGGGTGGAAGCAACAATATTCCTTCCGACGCCATTGATTTCGAGTCGACCCTCACCCACGAGATTGGCCACTGCATCGGCCTTGCCCATCCCAATGTCGCCACCGAATCGGGCTTGCCCGCGGCCGATCGCGACTACACCAAGTCTGCCGAGGGCCCCAATGGCGTCTGGAACCTCAGTGCCGGTTCTGACGGCATCAAGGGCTCGGCCGACGATATCCGCGGTGACGACATCAACCTGCACTGGTTCGTCATCGACCAGAACAATCCTTTCGTTGCCGGTCCGGTGTTTGACGCCACGGTCTACAGTCGCAATCTCGCCGATCTGCCGGTCGGGCATACCTTTGCCGCGAATGCCGACCGCACGGTGGGCGCGAGTCTGGGCATTCCGGATTCCGAGGCGGTGATGCAGCAGGGCGCCTTCTTCGACGAAGACCAGCGTCAGCTTGCAGTCGATGACGTCGCCACCTTGAGGCTTGCCATGTCGGGGCTCGATCGCACCCAGGGCACGTCCGATGACTACGTACCGAGACTGGTCTACGGCGGCGTCGCCACCGGCTGCCACATCACTGTGCGCGTAACAGGCTCCAGCTTCGCTTTCTGCTCGTTCAACGGGCAGGCGATCAACGGCAACAACAACCACCTGCGCGTGACCAACGCCAACGTGCAACTTGGCTCGGCCTCCAACTTCAACTGGTTCTTCAACAACGTCCGCATCGACCCGAGTTTCATCTTCGGAGATGGCTTCGAGGCGGTGCCCTGATTTGGTCATGAGACGCGGGCAAGAAAGCTTGGCGCCCCAATCACGGGGCGCCAATCGCGCCACGGGGCGCTACAGCAGACGCACGGAGGTTCAGCGTGGGCGGAGGCTCAGGCTGCTTGGCGGGCGGGCGTTGCCTTTGGCAGCCGGACCAGTACGTCCTCGATATAGCGACGCGAGTAGGCGATCCAGAAACGCTCCAGCGCGGAATGACTGGCTGACAGCGTGGCCCACATGGCGGTACTGATGATCTTCGCCCTGGTGTCGCCGATTGCCTGGGCGAGCTCATCCTGATCGAGGCCCAGTTCGCGATCCATCAGGCACTGGATGAACAGTTCGCCGGCGAGCTGCTCGGTCAGGCGCTGCAGCTCGCGCTGGCCGTGACGGTGGCTGTGCATGAAGTTCAACACCGACGACCGCTCCAGCGGCGGCAGCGCGGTGATGATCCGGTCAATGACCACTGCTGAATTCAAAATACCTGACCCCCGAGGGTGGTCCAAAGCATCCACCCGGCAATCAGGGATACCAGCAGGGCGCTGCGGGTGCGTCTGCGGCGACGCTCAAGGCGTGGGCACCAGTTGGCGGGACGTGCAGGGACTTCGATGCTCATCGCGTACAAAGTGCTCCGGGCGCTGCGTCGAAAGTGTGGCCGAGGTCACACTTTGGATCGGGTTGACGGTTGTTTGCATAGGCAGCCAGCATGGCTCAGACCCGTGTGTCGAGCGCGTGATGCAGCCCGGCGGCCGTGCGCAGCAGCTCCACCTGCAGCGCCAGCACATCGGCACGCAGTGCCGAGCTCAGTGCAACTTCCGGCAGCGGCAGCTCTGCAACCTTCAACTCGAGCGCGCGCGCAGCGGCGGCCGCCTGCGCCATGTCGTCGGCGGCGAGCGCCGGCAACAGCGAGTCGCGGCGGATGGTTTCCAGTGCGTCAAGCTGGGCTGCTTCCGGCGCACCCGGCCGATCACGCAAGGCCTTGAGCGCCTCGGCCATCTGCCGCAACAACAATTCAACGGTTCGGTCCACAGGCCGATCCTCACAAGGTGGGGATCGAACTATAGGCAAGCACGACTGCGCAAAGGGCACCGTTGATCGGCATTCACCAAAAACTACCAGTGTGACCAATTGCCAACAGGAACAGCCATTTGCAACGAACAGTGAATGACAGGTATCAGAATTCGAAACGCAGACCGAGACTCCAGAAGGCCAGCCGGGTGTCGTCGATGCCGAACAATCGACGGTAGCCGACGTAGGCCGATCGACCGTGTGCGAACTGCGCGCTCAGGGCGAGGCCGACCTCGCCATAGTTGCTGTCGATGGGTGCCGTCGGCAGTTCGAAAGGCAAGCCTTGCGGATCATTGATGAAGCGCCCGACAACCGGGTCGGTCTCGTTTCTGAACTGGCGCACCCAGGCACCGTCGAACTGCGCCCGAAGCACGCCGAAGCGCGTCGACGTGACGCCAGTGGCGGACAGGCCGAGTCGTCCGATCAGCGAGGGCAGCCGTTGTGTATCGAGCGCTACCGCGAAGGCATCACTACCCTCGACGGCGCGTTCCTCGAACTCGTCGATGCGCAGCTGTGCATATTCAAGCGCGGCACGCGGACCCAGGGTCCAGGCGCGTCGGGTGAAATCGTAGCCGGCCGCCAGAGAGGCATGGCGCAGCTGGGCATCCGGCCGCCCCAACAGCAGATCGTCGAGCACAAAGCTGCCCTCGTCGGTATCGGCTTCGAAACGAACCGCACGCTGCTGCCTGAGGTCGCCACGACCCCAGCCGAGCGCAGCGTCGACGAAGCCGCGACCGTCGGCCAGGCTGCTGCCGAGGTACAGTCCGGCGCTGTGCTGGCGCAGGCGCAGGTTGCCGAGGCCGTCGTTCATCTCGGCGCGGAAGCGCGCGCGGCTGAGAAATCCGCCGAGGACCCAGTTCGGGTTGATGCGGTAGTCGACGCCGATCATCAGGCTGTCGGAATCGCTGTCGTAGCCGGATTCCAGTTCGCCGCTGCGGCGCCTGCCGTGGCCGAGGTTTCCGGAGACGAATACCCCGTAGCCACGACCCGCCAAGGTGTCCGACGCAGCGCTTGAATGGAGCCAGGCGAGCGGCAGGAGCAGGCCGTCGCGCTGCACGGTGAGGCCACTGAAATCAAGGCCGCCAGCTTCGCTGCGGCGCAGGTTGCTCATTCGTTGCGAGAGCGGTGCGAACTGGCTTTGCGCAAGGCTGCGGAAGCCGCGACGCTGGCTGCTCAGATCTTCGGCGATCAGGCTGCGCAGGGTGGTCACCAGCCGAACCGCGGCGTCGGGGTCACGCAAGGCCAGTCGCAGGATGCCGCAACGCCGAGCCAGTTCGCTGTCGGCCGGGGGACGTTCGCTGGCGCACAGGCGGCCGAGCGTTTCGATCTGCGACGCGACCAGCGGATCGGGAGTGCGATCGACCAGCTGCCGCAGACGCTGGCGCAGCGAGGCCTCGCTGTCGTCATCGTCACGGATCAGCAGCATGAAGCGCGAAGGCTCACCCACCTGATAGCGCTGCGAAGGACGGATCTCGATGGCCAGCGTACGGTCGCCATCGACCTCGTCGTTGTCGATGATGGTGAGTTCAACGGTGATCGAGCTGCTGCCCGCCGCGATCATCGGCATGTCCTCGGGCAGCAGGAAGTCGATGCCGGGCCGCGCACTGCCGCCGGCAAAGCCCAGCCGCACCGGCAGCCCCGGCTCCGGTGCAGGGCGATCCGACACCACGGTGAGGCGGACGGGGTCTCGGGTGGATTCCTCGGCCACCGCGCGGCTCCCCTCGATGCTGAGCACCGGCAGCGACTGCGCGCAGAGTGACGAGGTCGCCAGCAGAGCCAGGCTGCAAATCTTCATCTTGATCAGCGTTCGCATCGTGAATACTCCCGAATTGGATCGCGACAGCGTCAAAGCGGTGCCATGTCGTGACACGCCCGTCGTCACACATACGGCTTGCAACTCCGGAATACGCACAACGCATCTCCAGGCCGTCACCCTGATCGGCATCGGATGCCGCTGCGTGAACGGCCCCCCGATTCGATGACGGCCCCGATCTGCCGGATTGCGTATCAAGCCACAGGTCGAAACCAACGACCCGGGGGAGACACGATGGCGGAGATGACTTGGCGAAACGCGGCGCCGCGGTTTTCACAGGCGCTGCGGTTTCAGACGATGCTCGATGAGATCGGCATGCAGCACGAGCCGAGCATGGGTGGCGTCGCGTTCCGCGAGCACTCGGAACGGGGCGAACTCTCCGGTCGGCTCGATCCGGTGCTGCGGCGCAACCGCGAACGTCGCCGAACCGAGCTGCTCGGTCTGCGTCTTACCCTGCAATCGCCGCTCGTCACCGGCGGCCGACTGGTGCTGGCGGAGCGCCGCCTGAGCTCCTGGTTCACCCGCTGGCTGAATCGCTACGGCGGTCTGCAGCCGCTCGCCCCGCCCCCGGCGCTGGCGCATCTGGACGCGTGGTCGCACGAGCCGCCGTGGGCGCAGCGTCTGCTCGCAGACCCCGATCTCGCCGCGCAGATCGGTGCACTGCTGGCCGCCGACGATGCGCCACCGCATGCCGCGCTTCACTGGAATCCCGATCAACTGACATTCATCGCTCAGGACAGCCAGGCGGATGTCCTGCACCGCTTCCCCGAATGGCGCCTTCGGCTGCTCGCGCTGGCCGCTGTCGCGCGCGCGCTGCCACCGCCCTCGACGGCACACCGGCCGCGCTGGATCGAAACCCGACCTGTCCTGGTCCTCATCGTCATCGTGCTGGCGGTGCTGCTGGCCGGGCTGCTGTTCACCGCGATTGCGATCGCGATCAGTTTCCTGCTCGTTTAGGTAACCGACATGCTCAGCGCCTTCTGGAACGAACTTGGCACCGCCTCGCGCATTCTGTTGATCGGTTGCCTCGCGGTGATCCCGATCGCCGCAGGCATCCTGCTGATCGACCGCCTGTTCATCCGCGAACCGCCGTTGCCGCCGGAGGAACTGCTGCCGCCGGTTGCCGAGCGCCTCGGCCTCAACCTGGAGTTCGATTCGCCGCAGCGCGGATTCCTGCTCGCGTTGCTGCAGCGATTCGAGCCCATCGTCGGGGAGGCGCGTTCGGTGGAGACGGTGATGTGGCGCGAGGACGTCAGCCACCGGCTGTGGGTGTTCGAGTTCAAGGCCAGCGAAGTCGTCATGATCACCGACAGCCATCTCGCCCCGCTGAAGCGCCACCGCGCCAACATCACCCGCCTCGCCATCGCAGTCGAGCTCAAGGGCGCAAACCTGCCCGAATGGACGGTGTTGTCGAAGGACGCACTGCCCGCGCCGCCATGGACGGTCGAGGCTGCCGAACGCGCTTCGCGGATCGAGGATCTGTGGCTCGGCACCTCGGGAGCCTTCGTGATCGCGGTGGCGCGACCGGATCGATTCGCCTTGGGCGAGATGGTCGCTCGCAATATCAGCCCGGAGTTTCACCCCGGTCTGGCCAACAGTGCGCTCGCAATCGATGTGCAGCGCGTGCTGGACGTGGTGAACCGCATGGATACCGGTGGCGCGCAGCTGGCGCGGGTCTACCGCATCGACGGCATCGAGGTGAAGTTGCCCGAGGTGCGTCGACCGGACTTCTCCGGCATCTATCCGCGACCGACCGTCGCAGAAGGCGAGGCGCCCAGATCGATCGACGCGCTTTCCGCAGAGTTCGATTCGAAAATGGCCGAAGTGGAACGCGCTGCGGCCGCACGCCAGGCGGAATCGGATGCGCGTTTCGAGGCCGAGCGCGCGCAATCCGAAGCGCGCTCGCAGGCCTTCCTGGAGCAGATCCAGCGCGACAGCGCCGAGGCCGACGCGCGCCGACAGGCCGACCATGAAGCCATGCGGGCGCGGCTCGAACAGCTGCGCGAGCAGCGTCGCAACAGTCCTTCCGCCGATCCAGATGGAGACCCGAGATGAACACCGCCACGCCTGCCCCTCGTGCGTCTCCGCCTGCTGCCGCCTTCTGGGGCCTGGCGGCGTTTGGCCTGTTTCTGGTCGTGCTCGGCCTGCATGCCGAATGGTTCATTCAAATGAGCGCCGACTGGGAACCTGTACCGGCCCAGGTTACGGTTTCGGAAACGACGAGCGTCCAGCGCAGCGGGCGACAAAGTATCCGGTACCTGTTCGCGTATCGCTACATCCGCGATGGCAAGATGTACGAGGGTGCGCGCTACAGCTATCGCGGTCGTATGCACGAAGGAGTCAGCCAGTACCAGCGCGGCGATATCATCACCGCCTATGTCAGTCCCGACGACCCTGCGTTCAGCGTGATCGCCCGCGATCTCAAGTGGTGGGACCGGCTGTATGCGCCGTTCGGCATGTTGATCATCCTCGCAGCACTTTACCGGATCGGTCGCGAGCGCCAGCTTGCGCGCCGCGCCTGATCTTCCACGAGCCAAGGCGATGAAAGACGCCGAAGTCATGGGCGTGCTGTTGCTGTTGCTGATGGTGGTGCTGCCGCTTTTCGCCACTTTCAGCGATGTGATGCGGCGCCGCTATCCGCGTACGCCGCCCATGATCGCGCTCGGCTACCTGCGTCATCTGCTGGTCATCGCGGTGCCGACCCTGGTCGGCCTTGCGATTGCTCTGCTGGCGTTCGCCATCTACCCGGCCGGTCTCGTATTGCAGCTGATTCTAGGGGTCGACCTGCTGGCGCGCAGTCTCTCGGGTGCGAGCAACACCCTGCCGTTGACCTGCGCCTGGACGGGAATTCCGGCCAGCGTCTGTCTGCCTTCGGCGCTGGCGCTGCACCTCGGGCACCTGGTCGTCGCCTGGCTTGGATTGCGCTACGGACTGTGGCTGCTGGGTCGGTTGGGCGAAGGACTGCGTGCCGCACGGGATTCACTGGACGCTGCGCTGGGACTTCGCGACTGAGCACTTGCCAGGCACACGGCACGACGCGAATTGCGGCGTCAGGGAGCGCGCGCGGCGAGACGTGCCTGCAGCAACGGCCAGCGGGGGTCGTCTCGGAGCGCCGCGAAGTCGGCGCTGTCGAGCATCCAGGCGCGCCAGGTAGGCGCGTCGACGGCGAACGCAAGGTGCTCGAAGGCGACGTCCTGATCGCCCTGCAGCGCCCACCAGTGAGCCCGCATCACCAGCTTGCCGGCATCGTCAAGCATGTCGCACGGCCCGGCGGCGGCGCAGTCGCCGAGCCGCAGCGCCTCGCGGTAGCGCCGTTCGGCCTCGGCAACGCGTCCTTCCTCAAGTGCAAGGATCGCGCCGAGCAGCTCGGTCAGGGCCAGTTCCCCGCGAGCCGACTCGCCGGCAAGCACGCCTGCCTCACGGACCGCCTCTGCGGCACAGTCGCGCGCGCCGGCTGCGCGACAGGACAGCGCCAGGTAGCGCTGAACGCCGGCCGCCAGACGCGGCGTATCGGCTGACGACGCGGACGTGCGGGCGAGTCGCTCGAAGCCCGTCCGCGCTGCGGCGCTGTCGCCGCGCAACAGGTCCAATCGCGCACGCTCGAATGCCAGCCAACGGGTGCGCGGGTTGGCTTCGCCCAGACGCGCGGCCGCCAGCGCGTACCCTTCGTCGAAATGCGCTGCACTGGCCTCGAAGCGGCCAAGTCGGGTCTGCACCTGACCCACCAGCATCAGCGTATCGGCCAGGCTGGGGTGATCGGCAGGAAGGACCGCGCGGTCAATTGCCAGCGCCTGTTCGGCCTCCTCCAGAGCCTGCGCCAGTTCGCCCAGGCGGTCGGAGGCGCGTGCGAGGTTGTTGTAGAGCGCGCCCATGAACGGGTGTTCGCGAGGCAATTCGTCCTGCGCCAGCAGGAGTGCGCCGCGGGTCGCCTCGCGGGCGGCCAGGAAATCGCCGCGCGCCTGGTGCACGGACCCCAGGTTGGCGCGCAGGTTGGCGACGCGCGCGCGCGCAGCGGTGCTCGCTTTTTCGTCCAGGGCCGGCAGCGCCTCGCTCACCGCCAGCGCCTGGGCCAGGACAGCAGCGGCCTCGTCGAGTTGTCCGCGCTGACGAAGCACGATGCCCAGGTTGTTGAGGCTGCGCCCGACGTGCTCGCCGCCTTCAATGCCGGCGTCGGACAGTACCGCCAGAGCCTCCCGATAGAGCTCCTCGGCGCGCTCCAGCGCCTTTCGATCGCGCTCAAGACCACCGAGCCGGTCGAGCAGGGCGGACAGGCGCTCCGGATCGGCGAGCTGTGGCTGGCGCCGCAGTTCGATGCCGCGCAGCAGCAGCGACTCGGCCCGGTCGAAGGCGCCCAACGACCAGTAGACGTCCCCCAGCGCCTCGAGCAGGCGTGCCTGCACCGCCGGAGCGTCCGCAAGGTTCTCGATCCGCGCTTCGCCGCGCTCAAGCAGCTCGCGTGCGGTGAGGTCGAGTCCGGGATTGTCGCGGGGATCGGCGCCCGAGAACAGCTCGATCAGGAATCCGGAAGCCGACTCGGCGATACCCTTGGCTTCCAGCGCCTGCTGCTGCGAATCGATGGCCCGCGCTTCGGCGCGGCGCGCCTCCAGCAATCCCAGGCCGGCGACCATGGTGCCCACCAGCAGCGCGGTGACGACCGCGGCGCCCGCGCCGACCGCCAGCTTGTGTCTGCGTACGAACTTGAAGGTTCGATAGCGCAGGCTCGGCGGTTGTGCCAACACCGGCTGATCGTCCAGATAGCGGCGCAGGTCCTCGGCCAGCGCCGATGCCGAGCCGTAGCGCTGCTCGCGATCCTTGGCCAGTGACTTCAGCAGCACGCTGTCGAGGTCGCCGCGCAGGCGCTGCTTCCAGTTGAGCGTGATGCCGTCGCCGCGACGCCCGGCGTAGGCGCTTGGGCGCGGCGTGTCGCCTTCGCGAATGGCGCGGCACATGGCCTCGAAACCCATCTCGCGCAGTGCCCGCTGGCTCAGCGGCAGCTCACCGACCAAGAGCTCGTACAGCACCAGACCGAGCGCGTACACGTCGGAGCGCGTATCGACGTCGATCTCGCCCATCGACGCCTGCTCCGGACTCATGTACTCCGGAGTCCCCAGCAGCTCGCCGAAAGCGGTGGCGAAGGAACGACCATCGCGGCTGAAGTCGGTGAGCTTGGCGATGCCGAAGTCGATCACCTTGGGCAGGCCGATGCCGCCGTCGTCGACCACCAGGATGTTGGAAGGCTTCAGGTCGCGGTGGATCAGTCCCTTGCGATGCGCGTGCTGAATCGCATCGCACACCGGCAGCAACAGCGCGATGCGCTGGCGCAGGTCGAGTCTGCGTTCGCCGGCCCAGCGCGTGATCGGCAAGCCTTCGATCAGCTCCATGGCGAACCACGGCCTGCCGTCGGAGCTGCTGCCGGCATCGAATACCCGCGCGATGTTGGGATGGTCGAGGACCGCCAGCGCCTGGCGTTCGGCGCGGAAGCGCGCCAGTGCCTCGTCGCTGTCCATGCCTCGGCGGGTCACCTTGAGCGCCACCGTGCGCTGCACCGGCTCCTGCTGCTCGGCGCGATACACCCGACCCATGCCGCCCTCGCCGAGCAGTTCGCCGAGTCGGTACGGACCGATCTCCAACGGATCGGCCGGCGCCTGAGTGGGTCCGGCGAACCCGCGCACCACATCGGCCAGGCCCTCCAGGCCGGCCTCACGCTGGACCAATCCTGTCGGGCTGTCGAACATGGCGACCAGTTCCGCATGCAGCGCCGGTTCGTCCTGTGCAAGCGCCTGCAGGCGCGCGCGGCGCGCCTCGACGGACAGCGCCTCAAGCTCATGGAACAGGGCTTCGAGGCGCTGGAAGGAAGTCTTGTCGGTCATCGGCTGCTCATGGTTTCGCGCGCATCCTGGATCGGCTCCATGGATCTGTACGCAGGATGTCGGGCGGACCCTTCATTGGCCGTGGTTCGCGATGCGTCCTGCCAGCTGCGTCTGCAGTTCGGACCAGCGCGGATCGCTTCGCAGGCCATCCCAAACGTGGTCGTCAAGCATCCACGGCGTCCATCGCGGGTGTTCGATCGCCAGTGCGAGCGCCGCGAAGGCACGATCGAAGTCTCCCGTCGTCAGCCACCACGTGGCGCGAGTCACCAGTTCCTGCGCCTGGTCGAGCACGCATGGGGCGTCGGCGCAGTCCCCGAGCCGCAGCGCTTCCTCCCACCGCGTCTGCGCCGCATCGACATCGCCGACCCGCAGCAGGATGAGCGCCTGAAGCAGACGCGCCTGCGCCCGTTCGCCATCCTCGCCGGTCGCATCGGCGCTCAGCCACGCGGCCTCGGCGGCCTTCTGCGCGCCCTGCCGATCACCCGATGCGTCGAGGAACACGGTCTGGCGGCGACGGCATACCGCGAGGTCGCGCGGTGCGCTCGGGTGATCGCTTGCCGCGATCAGCGCGCAGGTTTCGTCGCCGCGCTGCAGCGCCAGCCTCGTGTTGCCCGAGCCATGCGCGGCCAGCGCCAGCCATCCCAGCGGGCGCGTGGTGTCGTAGCTGTTGGCGCCGCGGGTGGCGCGGTAGATTTCGAGCGATTGGATCAGGGTCTGCTCGGCGGCCTCGAAACGGCCGAGGCGCACTTGAATCTGTCCCTTGTTGAGCAGATGCGCGGCCACCGTGGGATGCTCGGCCGGCAGCGCCACGGCGTTGATGGCGACCGCGCGCTCGGCGTGGCGCAGGGCAGTGCCATAGCGGCCCAGCGCGGCTTGCAGGAAGGCCAGGTTGTTGTGCAACACCGCAAGCCGCGGGTGCTCGTCGGGAAGCTGGCGTTCGAACATGGCCAGGGCGCGCTCGCCGGCGTCGATGGCGCCGACCGTATCGCCGCGTTGATGGCGCACCTGGGCCAGGTTGCCAAGAAGGTTGGCGACGTTGTTGCGCCAGCCCTGGTGACCCTCGGGATCGGCCTCTGCGTGCGCCTCGATCAGAGCGATGCCGCGACTGTAGACGGCGTCCGCCTCATCGAAGGCGCGTGTGCGAACCAGCAGAATGCCGTAGTTGTTGAGCAGGGTGACTTCCTGCGGCGTACCCAGTCGGTCCAGGCTTGCGAGCAGGTCCAACGCCTGGCGATACAGCGCAGCGGCCTCCTCGTAGTCGTGGTTGTCGCGCAGCAACCCGGCCAACCGGTTCAGCACTTCGATGCGACCCGCCGGATCATCAGCGCGCAGCGCAAGCGCGCGCCGCAGCAGCGGCTCGGCGCGACCGGCGTCTCCCAGTACCCAGTACAGGTCGCCGAGCTTGGTCAGCAGGCTGGCCTGAACGCCAGGCTGCGCTTCGAGGTTGTCGATGCGCGCCACGCCGCGCTCCAGCAGTTCGCGAGCAGTGAGGTCGAGTCCCGGCTGCTGGCGCGGATCGGCGGCCCGGAACAGCTCGACGAGAAAACCCATGGTGGCTTCCGCTTCATCGCGTTCGCGCTGGGCCTCGACGGCGGCCGTCGTGGCCTGCGCTTCACCGCGCCGGGCCTCGATCAGACCGTGCGTGGCGAGGGCGCTGGCGGCAAGAAGAGCGATTGCCACTGCGGCTCCTGCCAGCACCACGGCGCGATGGCGCCGCACCAGGGTCACGGCGCGATAGCGCAGGCTCGGCGGCTGCGCAGCGACCGGCTCGCCGTCAAGGAAACGGCGCAGGTCGGCAGCAAATGCAGCCATCGACTCGTAGCGGCGCCCGCGATCCTTGGCCAGGGCTTTCAGCAGCACCGCGTCAAGATCGCCACGCAGACGACGGCGCCACTGGCTGCCGTGGATCGAAGTTGCTGGATCGAATCGAACGCTGGGCGCCGGGGCTTCGTCCTCGCGGATGCGCCGGCACATCTCGTGGAATCCCAGGCTGCGCAGCGTCTCGACCGGTATCGGCAGCGCGCCGGTCAGCAGTTCATAGAGCACCAGTCCCAGCGCATACACATCGACGCGGGTGTCGATGTCGATGGCACCCAGCGCAGCCTGCTCCGGGCTCATGTATTCGGGTGTTCCCAGCAGCATTCCGGACTCGGTGTCCGCGTTGCTCAACTCGGCGAGCTTGGCGATGCCGAAGTCGATGATCTTGGGCAGCCCGATGCCCTCGACATCGACCACCAGTATGTTGGAGGGCTTGAGGTCGCGATGGATGACGCCCTTGCGATGCGCATGTTCAATCGCATCGCACAGCGGCAGCAGCAGGCGGATGCGCTGTTCCAGATCCAGATCGGACTGCGCAGCCCATTGCGTGATCGGCACGCCATCGACCAACTCCATGGCGAACCAGGGTCGGCCTTCGTCGCTGCTGCCGGCGTCGAAGACCCGGGCGATGTTGGGGTGATCGAGCAGCGCCAGTGCCTGGCGCTCGGCGCGAAAGCGCTGCTGCGCTTCGTTCGATTCGAGCCCGGCGCGACTCAGCTTGAGCGCCACCGTGCGTCGCACCGGCTCGACCTGTTCGGCCACGTAGACCGTGCCCATGCCGCCCTCGCCCAGCAGACGCACCAGCTGGTAGGGGCCGACCCGCGGCAGCGCTCCGGTCACGCGTCGTCGTCCTCTCCACCGCTGTCGCCGTCGCCGAGCCGCGATGCCAGCCAGCGTCGGGTGAAGCGCCAGTCGCGCTCGACGCTGGACAAGGAAAGGCCGAGCACCTGCGCGGCCTCGTCCATGGTGGCGCCCCAGAACACCCGCAGTCGCACCAGATCGGCCTTGCGCGCGTCCAGATTCTCAAGCGCCTCCAGCGCGGCTGCGACTTCGGCAACGTCGAGCAGGTCGTCGCTGGCTCTCGCATCGGACAGGCTGATGCGCAGCTGGTCGCCGCCGCGCTTGTGCGCGCCGCGGCGACGCTGATAGTCGATCATGGCGCGCGCCATGATCTGTGTGGCGTACGCGAAAAAATGCCTGCGGTTCTCGAAATCACGCGGTTGTTCGAGAATCTTGAGCAGCGCATCGTGGGCAAGGATGCGGGGCTCCAGGGTCAGGCCATGCAGACCGCCGCGGTTGCGCGCGGCCATTTCGTGGCTGGCAATCTGCTCGAGCCGCTGCACCACTGCCGCGGCCAGCTGCCCGTCGGCGTCGCGGTCGCCGCGCGCCACCCGTCCGAGCAATTGTGTGATCGGCTGTTCGCCCATTGCGTGTCCGTCTCCCCCGAAAGCAATGCGGTCAAGCATAGGCGAGGGAAGGTGAAGGAACCACCTTGATCGCTGCGCGCGTCAGCGTCGCGACTCTGCAGAATCTTCGATGCGGACCACCCGGCCCGGACGACGGTTCTGGTCCTCGGCCCTCGTGGCGACCGCCACGCACTACAATGCGCGGCCTCATGAACCAGTCTTTCGTTCCGGTCCTGCACGGACTCCGCGGCATGGCAGCGGTGGGCGTGCTGCTGTTCCACTGGAGTCAGATCTTTCCGGCGATGAATGGCGTACTCGCCGCCATGCGCTGGGGGCCGGAGCCGTGGATGAACTTGTCCCTGCCCCTGGCGCTGGGCTGGCAGGGGGTGCCGCTGTTCTTCGTGCTGTCGGCTTTCCTGCTGACCTCGCAATGGATCGGAAGGCCCTTGTCGGCGACGGTCATGGCGACCTTCTGGAAACGGCGGTTCCTGCGCATCTATCCCGCGCACTGGCTGCAGCTCGCCATCCTGCTCGGCGTGGTGGCCTGGCTGCCGACGCTGTGGCGACCTTTCGACGCCAGCGACGTCTGGCTCAACATCCTGCTCTGGGTGAACCTGCCGCCGGCGATGAGCGCGCCGCTGAATCCGGTGTGGTGGACGCTGCCCATCGAACTGTCCTTCTATCTGATCCTGCCGCTGCTGATCCTGCTGCAGCGACGCATCGGTTGGGGCTGGGTATTCGTGCTCTGCGCGGGCACATCGATCCTGTGGCGTGCCGGCGTCATGTGGTCGTTCAGCGGGGAGAACCTCGCCGCGCGGATACCCGTCCTTGATGCCATTCCGGGGACCCTGGCGGTCTTCGGGGCCGGTTTCGCGATGGCGTTCTTCGTGCAGGACATGCGCGGCGAGCACAAGCCGGGACGCCGGCTGCTGCTGCTGGCTGTGGTGTTGTGGCTGGCGCTGCAGTACTGGTTGATGGACAACGTCGACGCCTACTTCAACGGCCACTGGATGATGTCCCTGTGGAGCCCGCTCAACGGCCTGGCGATCGCGGTCGGGGTGTATTCGGTCCTGCAGCCCGGGCGCGGCTTCGGGCTGCTCGGCAGCAGGCCCATGGTGTGGCTGGGTGATCTCAGCTACGGCATCTACCTGTGGCATTTTCCGGTGCAGAACGCGATGCGCCTGCTGTGGCCCGATGCCTGGAACACGCCCGCTTCCAGTCTGCTGGCGCTGGCGCTGAGTACCGCCGTCACGCTGGCGTTCGCCGCGCTCAGCTATTACGCCGTGGAGCGACCGCTCATGGGATGGGGCAAGCATCCGCGACCCTAAGAAACCTCTGAACAAGTCTTCGCACGGCGCGCGCGGACTTGTTCAGAGGTTCCCCAAGCCGTCGCGGCGCCTACATTCCGCGGAAGCGGCTCTGGAACGCACTGCTCACCGGAAGCGTCTCGCTGCGCCCGCGCAGATGCAGGCGCAGCTTGCCCAGCTCGTCACGGCGCACCCGTTCGATCGCCGCGACCCGCACGATCACGCTGCGATGCACCTGCCAGAAGGTGTCGGCATCGAGCCCGGCGAGCAGTTCGCGCAGCGGCGTGCGGATGATCGCCTCGTCGTCGTTGCTGATGACGCGCACGTACTTGTCCTGGGCGTGGAAGTACACGACCTCGTCGATACCGAGCATGCGCACGCTGTCGCCGACGCTGGCGCTGATCCAGCGGATGGCCTGGTCGCCGGCGGGTTTCAGTCGCGACTGCAGCTGTTCGAGCAGGGCGTCCAGATCCGGGCGTGCCACCTCCGCGAGGCGCCGCCGGAGTCGCGCCACGGTCTCCGCCAGCCGCTCGGGCTGGATCGGTTTCAGCAGGTAGTCGACCGCGCCGGCATCGAAGGCTTCAACCGCGTGTCGGTCATAGGCCGTGGTGAACACCACCAGCCCGCCGGCCGCGGCGACCGCACGCGCTACCTGCAGGCCGCTGGCGCCGGGCATGCGGATGTCGAGAAAGGCGATATCGGGGCAGCCGCTGTCGAGCGCCTCCAGCGCCGCCAGACCGTCTTCGCAGACGGCGTCGACGCTCAGTTCGGGCCACGCCGCTGCCAGCATGCGCACCAATGCCGCGCGCTGCGGCGCTTCGTCCTCGGCGATCAGCGCGTGCACCTTGCTCACGCCGCCCGCTCCAGCGGAACGTGGATGCGGGCCTGCGTGCCGCCACCCTCGCGCGCGCCGACCTGCAGCCGTGCGCGTTCGCCGAAGCGCGCCTTGAGCTGCTCGCGAACATTGGCCAGGCCCACGCCGCTGCTCGGGCCCGGCGTGAGCCCGACACCGTCGTCGGCCACCGTGACCTGCAGCTCATCGTCGCTGCGACGCGCGGCGATGACGATGCGGCCGGAACCACGCTTGGGTTCAATGCCGTGCTTGATGGCGTTCTCCACCAGGGTGATCAGGAGCAGCGGCGGAAACGGCAGTTCGCGCAGCGCGGCGTCGACCTCGGCTTCGATCTGCAGGCGATCGCCCATGCGCACGCGCATCAGATCGAGATACCCGCGGCAGATATCGATCTGCTGCCCGAGCGTCGAGTACACGCCGGCTTCGCCGTCGCGCAGCTGCGGAATGGTGGCGCGCAGGTGCTGCACCAGGGCATCGAGCACGTTCTCTGCGCGCGCCGGATCTTCGCGGATCAGCAGGCGCAGCGAGGCCAGGGTGTTGAACAGGAAATGCGGTTCGACCTGGGCCTGCAGCACCGACAGCCGCAGATCGGTTTCGTGCATGCTGCGACGCAGTGTCTCCAGCTCACGCAGCCGCGCAAGCTCGGCGAGCCGGCGCGGCTCGCCGAGGTAGGAGCGCAGCGCAAGTCCGCCGCCGAGTGCTGCGTAGACCAGCACCAGCACCATGAAATTGGCGAGCTTGCCGCCGCTGATGCCCGGCGTCGCCGGTGGCGGCGTCACCGCGGGAATCTCTCCCTTCTGCTCCAGGCGCGGCCGGATCTCGCGCTCGATCCAACCCGAGGCCCAGCGGTCGACGCCGAAGGCCACGCCGATACCGACCGCCAGCGCCAGCACCACCGCCAGCCTTTCGATGCGCAGCGGCCAACCGGCGTGACGCACCAAGGTGGCCAGCAGCGGACCGAGCTGGCTCATCGTAAAAAAGGCGACGGTGACGTACACACCGGCATGCAGGGCCAGCGGCCATTCGCCGATGCTCGAGCCCAGGCCCACGGTCCTGAGCACTGCGAAAAGGACGATCACGACGAGGAACAACAGCGCACGTCGCCACAGCCAGGGTCGGCTGAAGGCGGGATAGCGTCGATAGCCGAGCCAGCGACCGCGGCCCAGCGCCACTTCGGCCGGCAGCGGTCGCTGCAGCTCAGGCCGCAACGCGTCGCTCATTCACGCACTCCGCGCTGCTCCGCACCGCGCTGCTTGAGCAGCATCGCGACAATGCGCCCTTCGTCGTCGCGCTCGAAGTGCATTTCGGCACCGACCGCGTCCATCACGAACAGGTCGGTGTCGGTGTAGGTGACCGGCAGCGCCTGCTGTCCGGTCCCCTGCGCATGCAGGTTCCCGTCCTCGACAAAGAATCGGATGGAGAAGTGCGGGGCCAGGCGGTAGTCGCCGACGTACTCGGCCAGCGCCGCGACGTCGATGGAAGCTGTCGGGGCCGCGGCATCCAGTCGCGTAGCGGGAATATGCGCACCGCCCTGCAGCCAGTCGAAGGTCCACCCGGTTGCACCGCGGCGCGGACTGAGCAGGGCGTCGAAGAGCAGGGGAAAGAAGTCACCGGCGCTGTCGTAGCCCATCTCGAAGGCGGGCTGACCTGTGGCCTGGATGACCAGGGCATCATTCTTGCGGGTCAGCGTCATGCCGAGCCCACCGGCGAGCGTATAGCGACCGACCAGATCGTCGAGCAGCTGCGTTGGCGGCGTCGCCAGCCGTCGCGGCTGACCCAGCGGCAGGCGTGCGTCGAGCAGATGCATGCCGAGATCGCCGAGACCGCCGACTGAAGTCAGCGCGGTGTCGGCGAGCACGATCACCGCCCGTTGGCGTTCGCGGTCGAAGGCCATCAGCGATGAAAAGCCGCCGGTGCCGCCCTCGTGAACGTGGATGTGGCGCTGGTCGAGCGGCGCCAGCATCCAGTTCATCGCCATTGGCCGGGGACTGCCCTCGATCCTTTGTTGGGTGTGCTCAAGGGCGGTCGCCATCGGAGTCTCGATGGTTCCAAGATGCGCCTGCGCGTAGCGCACCATGTCGTCGAGCGTGGCGCGCACGCCGCCGACGCCCGCCAGGTTGCCGCTGAAAGTCCAGGCAGCGGTCGGCGCCCTGTTGGGCAGGTGGCCCTGCGCCGCAACGACCGTGTCCGGCACGTCGTTGACGTAGGCTCCGGCCATGCCCAGCGGATCGAACAGACGCTCGCGCAGCAGATCCTCGAAGTCCATTCCGCTGCGCTGCGAAACCGCCATCGACAGCACCATGCTGGCGAAGTTGGAATAGGCAAACGCGCTGCCCGGTGGCGCATCAAGCGTGACGTCGCCGAGCGACGCCAGCAGATCGCCTTCGCTGAGCTCGGCATAAGGATCGACCAGCGATGTCGTCTGCATGCGCGAGGGCAGGCCCGGCAGGCCGGAGGTGTGGGTGACCACGTGGCGCAGCAGGATCGGCTGGCCCTGGTGGTCCGGCACAGGCGCGCCTTCAGGCAGCCACTCGTGAAGCGGATCGTCCAGCGAAGCCCCGCCGCGTACGATCATGTCGGCCAGCAGGGCCGCGGTCATGGTCTTGGTGATCGAACCGATCTCGAAGGCCGAGGTCGGCCCGATACGCGGCGGTTGGTCGGGGTCGGCGCAGACAAAGGCGCGCGACACCGCCTCATCGACCACCGCCACCGCCATGCAGGCGCCGCTGCGGTCGCCGTGCAGGCGTTGCCCCACGACCTCGGCAAGACGCGCATCGTCGATGGCGACGGAAGACAGCGGCGCCAGTGCGGCGAGAAGAGTAAGGCTGAGCATGGGCTGCATGGTGGTTCTCCGTGAAAGCTGTGGCAATACCCTGCCGTTCACTGGATCGCGCTGCCGAGCCCTGCGACGAATGCACCGGAATCCGCCGTGAACGGGCCGTGGCGATGGATGAATCGGTCGTCGCTTGCGCCGACCGCAGTGCCGATGGTCGGACCTGGACAGGCTGCTAGACTCAGCAATCCGCAACTATTTCTGGATGCCCGCCATGAGTGTCTTGCGCAGCAGCGCCCTCGCCGTGCTGATCGTGGGCCTTGGTGCCTGCGCCGAACGCGCGCCGGAACCGACGCCGGCGCCAGCGCCGGCCGACAGCCCGCCGGCCGCCGAGGTCGCCCCGGAACCGCTCGAAGTGGTGCGCTTTGCCTGCGGCGGGACCGACGTCGAGGCGCGCTTTTACCGCGAGGGTGCGTTGCTGATCGTGGACGGGGAAGAAATCGCGCTGAGCGAGGTTGTCGCGGCGTCCGGCATGCGCTACGCCAGCGGCAGCGACCCCGCCGAAATCGAATTCTGGAGCAAGGGCACAGAGGCGATGTTGACCATGCATGGAACACGCTATCCGACCTGTCAGGCCGACGCTGGAAAGGAGTCTGCGTCCACTCGCTATCGCGCCACCGGCCAGGAGCCGGGCTGGTCGCTGACCTGGTGGGGCGATGGCGTCGCCATGGTCTTCGCCGCAGAAAACCAGCGCATCGAAGGCGAGTCGATCGAACGTCTCGAGGCCGAGGGCGGCTGGACCCTCGTCGCGCAGACCGCGCGCGGTGAGCTGCGCATGAGCGTCGAGTCCGGGCGCACCTGCCGCGACAGCATGAGCGGCATGCCGCATCCAGACAGCGTGCGCCTGCAGCTTGGCGAGCAGACCCTGAACGGCTGCGGCGGAGAGCCAATGCAGATGCTTCGCGGCGCCGAATGGCGGCTGGTTTCGCTCGATGGCAATGCCGTTCTTGACGAACCCGAAGCCACCCTCAACTTCCTCTCCGATGACGAGGTCGCCGGACGCGCCACCTGCAATCGCTACAGCGGCCGCTTCGCGCTGAGCGGCGAAGGCCTGAGCGTCGGTCCGATCGCCGCCACCAAGATGGCCTGCATGGGCGATGGGCTGATGGAGCAGGAGGCGCTGTTCCTCGACATCCTTGGCAAGGCGGTGCGCTTCGATATCGGCGACGACGGCCACCTGCGCATCGAAGCCGCCGACGGGCGCAGCCTGACGGCCAGGCGATAGCGAATCGCCGAACCAGCCCGCGCGCGTCCGACTCAGTACACCGGCGCCGCGAACACTTTCCACTGCCAGAGCAGGAAGGCGGTGAACGCCAGGACCAGGGCGAACACCGAAAAGTGAAGCCGTCGCCACAGGCCCCAGTCCGAACCGGACCAGGCCGGCCACAGCGCGAACAGCATCGCCGCCGCGGCGCCTGCCAGCGCCCAGCCGGCGTAATTCACGTACAGCATGGCGGGCAGCGGATAGTTGCCGGGAATGGTGCTGAGATCGAAACCGGCGAAGGCTTGCGCCAACAGACCGGTCGCGACTGCGAACGCCAGCACCGAGAGCGCCGCGATGAAGGCGATGAAGGCCGCGATGCGTGAGGCGAATCCATAGCCCTGGTGGCGACCGAGGCGCCACCAGAATCCGAGCAGGGTGGTGAGGCTGAGCAGGATGGCTGCGCCCAGCGCCAGCAGCAGCGTCTGTGGCGAACCCAGCGGTGTGACCTTTTCCAGCGTGTGCACGCCCATGGAGTCGGCCACGGCCGTCACCCGACCACCGCTGTCGCGCAGAAAGGCGATGCGACCACCGTCGACCGCTTCGAACACGTCGCTCTCGCTGTCCACGCGACGGTACTGTTTGTGCTTGCCGGATGCGCCGACGCGCAGCGCTTCGGCCGACAGCGGCGTGACCGTGGTCGTGCTCATGGCGCCGAGTATGGCGGCGAAGCTGGAGAACACGCGCCTGTTGTGCAGGTAGGTGCCGGCGAACTCGAGCAGGCCGCCCGCTTCACTGGCCTCGACTTCCAGCGCCACCGGCGTGTCGAAACCCGCCACGCGGTCGATGATGCGGTCCGGCAGCTGTCCGATCGGCGAGGCGCTGCTGGTGCTGTTCTGGGACAGGAAAATGCCGAGACCCAGTTCCGGCACCAATACCATGTTGGTGAGGAAGGCGGCGGTGCCGCCGCCGTGGCCGAAGGTTCTCAGGCCGCGGTAGCTGCGGTCCTGGAAGCCGTGGGCGACGTCGTTGGCGGCGGGGCGGTCATCGAATCCGCGCGTCCACATCTGCGCGTGGGTATCGGCACGCAGCAGGCGCGTGCCCTCCAGCTCGCCGCGGTTGAGGTGGAAGCGCATCCAGCGCGCCATGTCGGTGGCGCTCGACGCAATGCCGCCGGCTGGCCAATAGGGACCGATCTGCATGTAGCCCTGCAGCGCGACGGCCCCCTTGCCTTCCTTGTAGCCGACGGCCAGTCGCTCGCGCTGCAGCGGCGTCATGCGATCCGGCGGCGCCCATACGGTGTCGCGCATGCCGAGTGGAAACAGGATCTCCTGGCGCAGGAACTCCCCGTAGGGCAGATTGGCCACATCCTCGACGATCTGCGCTGCCAACGCCGAACCCCAGTTCGAATAGGAGGTGCGTGCGCCAGGCGCAAACACCCGCTTCGGCTGGTGCGCGGCAAGCAGTTCGGACAGCGAGCGCGATTCGTTGTCAGGCACGGCAAACAGCCGCAGCGAGTCCTCGAAGCCGGCGCGATGGTGCATCAGGTGACGCATGGTCACCGGTTGGCCGAAGGCGTCATCGACGCGGACGTTGCGCAGGTAGCTGTTGACGTCCGCATCGAGATCGATGCTGCCGCGCTCGACCAGCATCATTACCGCGGTCCAGGTGAAGGTCTTTGACACCGAACCGATGCGGAACAGCGTCTGCTCGGCGTCGGTCGCGTGCCCGCCAGCGATGTCGGCCTCGCCGTAGCCCTTGGCCAGCCACAGGCCGTCGTCCTTCACCACCGACACGGTCAGCGCGGCGAGGCCGTGCTCGCGCTTCAGCGTGAATACCACACCGTCGACAAAGGCCTCGAGGTCGCCGGGCGCACTGCCTGCAGCACCGCTTTCGAAGCCGTCAGCGTCCACGGCAGGCGCGTCGTTCACGGGTTCCGTGGGCGCTTCGGCATCCTGGCCGCGGAGGCTGAAGGGCGCAGAAGCGATGAGCAGGGCAAGGGCAATTCGCAGCATGTCGGCTCTCCCGGCGCC
>CAZGKE010000050.1:0-22664 GCA_964526035.1 uncultured Gammaproteobacteria bacterium
TGCAGAAGGCGGTGATGGCTGCGCTGGTGGGTGGTACAGGGCCTAGGGCCTAGGGAACAGCCCGCGAGATTGCGACGCCTCTGAAATGAACCACAAAGCAGCACGCCGAAACGTATGGGAAATGAAGTGCCGCTCCAAACTTGTCACTCTAGGCCCTAAGGCCTAGGCCCCAGGCCCTCCTTCGCCACGCCGACACGACACCATGACCGACCCCGCAAGCCCAACCCAAGACCTCGTCCTCGCCTTCTCCGGCGGCCTCGACACCAGCTTCTGCGTGCCGTACCTGAAGGAACGCGGCTTCCGCGTGCACACCGTGTTCGCCGATACCGGCGGCGTCGATGCGGACGAGCGTGCCTACATCGAACAGCGTGCGGTCGAACTCGGAGCGGCTTCGCACGTCACGGTGGATGCCGGGCCGGAGATCTGGGCGTCCTTCGTAAAGCCGCTGATCCGCGGCGGACAGTGGTACCAGGGACAGTACCCGCTGCTGGTATCCGACCGCTACCTGATCGTCGCAGCCTGTCTGCAGCGCTGCGACGAGCTGGGCACGAAGCACTTCGCCCACGGCTGCACCGGCATGGGCAATGACCAGGTGCGTTTCGACCTGACCGTGAAGGCACTCGGCGACTATGAAGTCCATGCGCCGATCCGCGAGATCCAGCGCGAGCACAGTGAAGTGCGCGCCTATGAGCAGGCCTGGCTCGACCAGCGCGGCTTCCCCACCCGCGCCAAGGCAAAGGCTTATACGATCAACGAGAACGTGCTCGGCGTGACCCTTTCAGGTGGCGAAATCGATCAATGGGATGCGCCTGGCGAGGGCGCGCGCGGCTGGTGCGCGACGCGCGACGCCTGGCCGGCCGAGGCGCTGGAGATCCGCATCGGCTTCGAGCAGGGCGAAGCCGTCAGTCTCGACGGCGAGCGCCTGCCCGGCATCGATATCCTGAAGCGTCTGAATGCCGATTTCGCCCGCTACGGCGTCGGCCGCGGTCTCTATACCGGTGACACCACGATCGGACTGAAGGGTCGCATCGTCTATGAAGCGCCCGGTCTCGCCGCCCTGCATGCTGCACATCGCGCGCTGGAGGAAGCTGTCCTCAGCAAGCATCAGAACCGATTCAAGGTGACGGTGGCACAGAAGTGGACGGAGCTGGTGTACGAAGGATTCTTCCATGACCCGCTGAAGGCCGATATCGAGGCCTTCATCGACAGCAGCCAGCGCATGGTCAATGGCGAAGTCACCCTGCGCACCGAGGGCGGCACGGTCGATGCCGTCGCGGTCAGATCCCCCCACATCCTGCGTAGCGCCAGCGCCACCTATGCCCAGGCCGCCGACTGGGGCGTGGCCGAAGCGGAAGGGTTCATCCGGCTGTACGGGATGAGTTCCACGCTTTGGGCGGAGGTTAATCGGTGAGGGCAGCGCGCACGGGCCTATGTCGCTTCAGGGCCTGTGGGGCTTCAGTGCCTGGGGCGATTCAGTGCCCAGGGCTCAGGGCCCAGGGCCTAGGGAACAGTCTGCAGAATTGCGACACTCCATCAGAGACAAGCCCACCGCCAAACCGAATCTCAGGGGAAGGGCAATACCACCTCATTCCAAGGACCTCCAAGCCCTGAGCCCTGAGCCTTTCCCCTCTAGCCAAACCCCACACTCAACGCCACTTTCGCACATGTTGCAATCAACCCTCCATCACCTGAAGGCCCTCGTCGCCCACGACACCCGCAACCCGCCACGCCTGATTGGCAGCGATGGGCTGATCGGCTATCTGCACGACAGCCTGGAGGGCTTCGAGCGGGTGGTCACCGATCATGGTGAGGGCGCGGTGTCGCTGTTCGCGCGGCGCGGGAATCCCGATGTGGTGTTCAACTTCCATATGGACACGGTGCCGGATTCCCCGGCATGGACACGCAGCCCGTTCGAGCTGCATGTCGCCGATGACCGGGCGATAGGCCTCGGTGCCTGCGACATCAAGGGTGCTGCAGCGGCGATGCTGGCAGCCGTGCAGCGGGCACCGGGTGCAGTCGCCCTGCTTTTCACTACCGATGAGGAGGCCAATGATCCGCGTGGCGTGGGGGCATTCCTGGCACGAGATCACGGCTTCAGCCGCGCGGTGATCGCCGAACCAACCGGCGCACAGGCGGTGCTGGCGCATCGCGGTATCGCGTCGGTGGACGTGCGCTTTGCCGGACGCGCGGGCCACTCTTCCGGGCGCAGCTGGCAGACCGACAGCGCGCTGCATCGCGCCGTGCGCTGGGCGGGCAGGGCGCTCGATCATGCTGCTTCGCTGGATGACGAAAGCTTCGGCGGGCTGTCCGGTTTCCGCTTCAACATTGGCAGGATCGAGGGCGGCATCAAGGCCAACATCATTGCGCCCGACGCCTACCTGCGGTTCGGCTTCCGACCGCTGCCTTCGCAGTCGCTGGACGGTCTGCTTGGCGATTTCCGCAGTCTTGCCGGCGAAGGCGAGATTTCGCATTTCGCCGATACGTTTCGTGGCCCGCCGCTGCCTGCAGCTTCCGGTGATGCTGCGGCGGTGCAGCTTGTGGGCGCGCGCGCGCTGGCCGAAGAACTCGGGCTCCCGGTGGGAGATCCGGTGGATTTCTGGACCGAGGCCTCGCTGTTCTCGGAGGCAGGCCTGACCGCCCTGGTGTTTGGTCCGGGCGACATCGCCCAGGCGCACACGGCCGATGAATGGGTGCTGCTTGACCAACTCGAGGCGGTGGCCGGTCACTATCTGCGGATACTGTCGAAATGAACGCGCACCGCGAAACCCGCAACGTGATAGTGCGGCTGCTGTCGAACATCGGCAGCGCCAAGGAAATCCAGCAGTACCTCAAGCGCTTCTCGCAGCTTGATGCCGATCGCTTCGCGGTGGTCAAGGTGGGCGGCGCGGTACTCAAGGAAGACATGGCCAATCTGGTATCGTCGCTGGCGTTCCTGCAGCAGGTAGGCCTGACGCCCATCGTGTTGCACGGCGCAGGACCGCAGCTCAACGCCGAGCTGGAGTCTGCCAACGTCAAGACCCGTGTGATCGACGGCCTGCGGGTTACTCCGGCATCCGCACTGGCGGTGGTTCGACGCGTCTTCCACGCGGAGAACCTGCGGCTGGTCGAGGCCCTGCACGAGGTCGGCGCACGCGCAACTTCCATCACCGGCTCGGTGTTCGAGGCGGCGCTTCTCGATCGCCGCCGCTTCGGGCTGGTGGGTCGGGTGACCCGTGTTGACCGCAAGCCGATCGACGCCAGCATCCGCTCCGGCTCGATCCCGGTCATTGCAAGTCTCGGCGAGACCCGCGAGGGACAGATCCTCAACGTCAACGCCGACTACGCCGCCAACGAGCTGGTCAAGACGCTCAAGCCCTACAAGATCATCTTCCTCACCGGCACCGGCGGCCTGCTGGATGGCGACGGCAACATCATCCATTCGATCAACCTCAGCACCGACTATGCCGAGTTGCGCAGGCAGCCCTGGCTGCACTCCGGAATGCTGCTCAAGCTCGGGCAGATCAATGACCTGCTCAAGCATCTGCCCCTTGAATCTTCGGTATCGATCACGCGGCCGTCGGAGCTTGCCAAGGAGCTGTTCACCCATCGTGGTTCGGGCACCCTGGTGCGCCGCGGCGAGAAGATCAGGCGCTACAGCCGCTGGGACCAGCTCGATCTGGTCAGGCTCAGGCACCTGATCGAATCCGGTTTCCGCCGCAAGCTCGCCGCCGACTACTTCAAGCGCACGCCTCTGTTTCGCGCCTACGTCAGCGAACACTACCGTGCCGCGCTGCTGCTGACCGTCGACGAAGGTTTCACCCATCTCGACAAGTTCGCCGTGGCCGACGACGCCCAGGGAGAAGGACTTGGCCGCGCCGCCTGGCGACGCATGCGCAACGAGAACCCGAAGCTGTTCTGGCGCTCGCGACCCGGCAATGCGATCAACGATTTCTACTTCGAGGAAGCCGATGGCTGCGTCAAGTCCGAGAAATGGAACGTGTTCTGGTACGGCCTCGAGGACTGGGATGATATTGCCCGCTGCGTGGCGCATTGTGAGGGGAGGAGGGTGACGCTCAAGGCGTAGCTGGTTTCAGGTGAGGGCTCAGGGCCCAGGGCTTTGGGCTTGGGGCCTAGAGTTGGCAAGTTCGCTTCGGCAACGCAATTTCGCGGCGTATCGCTATAGGCTTGGTTACCTTGCAACGCGACAACCCGCGCGCTTTTCCCCTCGGCCCTGATCCCTGGGCCCCAACCCAACCGACGTCCATTCACAATTCACAAACCCGAGTCGAATCGAGACGAACCTTGCCTACACCCCGCCCAACCATCTCCCTTGCCCTCATCGGCGCCCGCGGCCACGTTGGTGCGGAGCTGATCCGCCTGGTCGCGGCGCATCCGGCGCTTGAGCTGGTCTGCGTGAGTTCGCGGGAGCTTGCCGGGCAGGCGGTGGCCGCGGCCATGCCAGGCTACGCTGGCGATCTGCGCTTCGAGGCGCTGGACCCGGTGGCGGTGGCCGGGCGGGGCGCCGAGGTGGTCATTCTGGCGATGCCCAATGGCAAGGCTGCGCCCTTTGTCGAGGCGCTTGAGCAGGAGGCGCCGGACACGCTCATTGTCGACCTGAGTGCGGACTTTCGTTTCGACAAGGGTTGGTACTACGGCCTGCCAGAACTCACCCGCAAGGGTTACGCGGGCCAGCGTCGCATCAGCAATCCGGGTTGCTACGCCACCGCGATGCAACTCGCCGTGGCGCCGCTGCTGGACCGGCTTGCCGGTCCGCCGCAGTGCTTCGGCGTGTCCGGCTACTCCGGCGCCGGCACAACGCCATCGCCGAAGAATGACCCCAAGCTTCTGCACGACAATCTGATGCCCTACAGCCTTTCCGCACATCTGCATCAGCGCGAGGTCACGCGGCACCTCGGTCAACCGGTGGAGTTCTTTCCGCACGTGGCGGCATTCTTTCGCGGCATCTCGATGACCGTGAACATGCACCTGCGCGAAGCGATCATCCTTGATGACGCACGCGCCCTCTATCGCCAGCACTATGCGGACGAGCCTCTGGTCGAGATCGTCGATGAGGCCCCGTGGGTGAGCCGAATCGCGGGCAAACCCGGCGCGACTCTCGGTGGCTTTGAACTGGCCGATGACGGCCGTCGCCTGGTGCTGGTCTCGGTGCTCGACAACCTGCTCAAGGGCGCCGCGACGCAGGCGCTGCAGAACGTCAATCGGGCGCTGGATCTGCCCGAAACCACCGGCATCCCCATGTAGGAGCCCACTCGTGGGCGACCATCGTCCCAACTTCGGCGCGCTTCCAGGGTCGCCCAGGGGTGGGTTCCTACGACAACGGTCGCCTCAGGAGGCACAATCACTCCATGAATTCCAACTACCTCTGGCAATCCGAGGACTCCGCCACCGACGAGGCCATCATGCGTTTCCTCGCCGGCGAGGACGTGATCCTCGATCGCGAGCTGCTGTCTTTCGACATCCTGGCCAGTCGCGCGCATGTCGGTGGACTGCAGCGCATCGGCATTCTCTCGAAGGAAGAAGGGGTACAGCTCGACGATGCGCTCGCCGAGTTGGGCGAGGAAGTGCTGGCCGGGC
This sequence comes from uncultured Gammaproteobacteria bacterium, assembly GCA_964526035.1. Lineage (GTDB taxonomy): Bacteria > Pseudomonadota > Gammaproteobacteria > Xanthomonadales > BPKI01 > DAOMOD01. Next base: position 5,575 of record CAZGKE010000050.1, read on the forward strand.
GCTTTCTGCTCGACTCGCGCTTCGAGGACGGCCACTCCGCCATCGAGGCGTGGCTGACCGCGAAGCTGGGGGATGCCGGGCGCAAGGTGCATACCGGCCGCAGCCGCAACGACCAGGTGCTGGTGGCTTCGCGACTGTGGCTGAAGGCGCGTCTCGCCGATCTCGGTGAGCGCTGTCGCTCCATCGCCCGTGTCTGCCTGGATCGTGCGGGCTCCGAGGCTGGCCTGGCGATGCCAGGCTATACGCATCTGCAGCGCGCAGTGGTCTCCTCCGCGGGGCACTGGTGGGCAGGCTGGGCAGAAGCCTTTGTCGATGATGCCTGGCGTGCCAACCAGGCTTCGGATTGGGTCGACGCGAATCCCCTTGGCACCGCTGCGGGCTACGGCGTCAACCTGCCGCTCGACCGCGACCACACCACCGAAGCGCTGGGATTCGCACGATTGCAGGTGAACCCCCACTACGCACAGCTTTCGCGAGGCAAGTTCGAGCTGGCGGCACTGGAAGCGCTGGCTCAGGCGCTTCTCGATGTGCGCCGAATGGCCTGGGACCTGTCGCTGTTCACCAGCGCCGAGTTCGGCTTCGTCGCACTGCCGGATGTGTGGACCACCGGCTCTTCGATCATGCCCAACAAGCGCAATCCCGACGTCATCGAGCTGCTGCGCGCGCGCTACGCCGTGGTGGCAGGCGCACGCGCCGAGATCGAGCAGGTGCTGGCGCTGCCGTCGGGCTACCACCGTGACCTGCAGTTCACCAAGGCACCGCTGGTCCGCGCCCTTTGTCAGGGTCTCGACGCGCTGGCCCTGCTGCCGCGGCTGCTGGCCGACCTCGGCTGGAACCGCGAGCGCATGGCCGCGGCGATCGAGCCCTCGATGTATGCCACCGACCTCGCCGTGGAGCTGGCGCGCGATGGCGTGCCGTTCCGCGAGGCCTATCGACGGGTCAAGGCGCAGCTGGCTTCGCTGGCCGATCACGACCCTGCTGCAAGCATCTCCGCGCGCACTTCGCCCGGTGCGCCCGGTGCCCTCTGTCTTGATGCGATCGAGGCGCGATGGAACGCGCTCTGAATGCGCGGGTTCGTCCCCGCCGCGCGAGCCGGGGCATCGATGTGTGCGCTGCTGTAAGCTCGGTCTTCGTGTGGTGAGCCTGGGGCGAGTGTTCCCGGGATTTGATGTACTTGATTGATGCGTTCCGTTTGCGGCGCGCGGGGGAGGGTGGTCATGTCCAGACGACCGTGGCAGTCGGCGCTTGCCTGTGTCCTTGTCTGCCTTGCTGCCACAGCGACGGCGCAGACGACGCGGGTCCTGATCGTGGGCGATAGCTGGGCGGCCGAGCAGTGGGGCGACGGTTCGCACGCGCTGGTTTTCAATGCCAATGGGTTCAGCGGCATTCTTGCCAGCGGCGCCCAGACCACGGAAAGCGGTTCGACCGCCGAGCAGTGGAGCACGCCGGCCCGCCTGCAGATCATCGCCGACGCGCTGGCAGCGCAGCCATCCATCGACACCGTGCAGCTGACGCTCGGCGGGAACGATTTCCTCGACGCGTGGAATACCGGCATGAGCGCGGGCGACGAAGCCGCGCTGATGCTGGCCATCACCGATCGGCTGGACACCATCTCGGCCTTCATTCTCGAGCAGCGGCCGGATATCGAGATCGTACTCAGCTTCTACGACTACCCGAATTTCGTCGACACCCTGGGCGGACTGCTGGGATTCTTCTTCTGTCGGCCCCTGTGGGAGGATCTCGGCGAGCCCACGCCCATCGAGCTCAATCTGGCGGCGCGCGCCTTCGAAGCGGTGTATGCCGACCTGGCGCTTCAGAACCCGCGCATTCATCACGTCAGTCACTTCGGCACCATGCAGTTCGCCTTTGGCTTTCCCGACCAGGGGATCGCACCGGGCGACATCCTGCCGCCGGGCGACCTGGGGCGTCCCAGTCCGGTTGCGGCGATGCGCGACCGCGGGATCGGTCGCGACTGTTTCCATCTCAGTCCCGCAGGTTACGACCTGCTGGTGCAGAACCTGGTGGACGGCTACTTCCGCGACCGCTTCAGCCGATTGTTCTCGGACTCCTTCGAATCGCCGGCCCGATAGCGCGACTGTCGCGTGTCGACACTGTCGTGACACGCCCCGGATCATCCTGATGCGATGAACAACCCGACCTCCCAGCGCGACTGGCTGGCACTGCCGCTTTTTTTGCTGCTGAGCTTTGCCGCTGCGGCGATGGGCGCGCTGTATGGGCCGGGCGCGTGGTATGCGGCGCTTGAGCGGCCCTTCTATGCGCCACCGAACTGGCTGTTCGGTCCAGTCTGGACTGCGCTCTATGTGTTGATTGCGGTGGCCGGCTGGATGGTCTGGCAGCGTGTCGGCTGGCGCTCACGGGAGATGGCGCTGTGGGCCGCGCAGATGGCCCTGAACGCGCTGTGGACGCCGCTGTTCTTCGGTCTCCAGTGGCTGGGCGTGGCGCTGGCGGAGATGGCCCTGCTGTGGCTGATGATCGTCCTGTGCCTTCGCGCGTTCTGGAAGGTGCGGCCGCTCGCGGGAATGCTGATGGCTCCGTATCTCGCCTGGGTCAGCTTTGCCTGGCTGCTGAACGCAGGCTTCTGGTGGCTGAACCGCTGAGCGTATAGCGGCAAGCTGGGCGCGGTGGCAGACTGCGCAGCCCAATCCCGAAGGGTTCCGCAATGCTTCCCCAGCCCGTGCCCGCCCTGCGGGCGCTGAAAGCCTACGACCCAGGACACGACCTCCCCGCGTTGCGGCGCCGTCACGGCGATGCGCTGGTGGAACTGGGGTCGAACGAAAACAGTCTGGGGCCGGGGCCGCGAGCACAGGCGGCGATGAGCGCGGCGCTCGCTGGCGCCTGGCGCTATCCGGATCCCTCGGCGCTGACGCTGCGGCAGGCACTCGCCAGGCGTTTCGATCATCCTGTCAACGGCGTGGTGGTCGGCAATGGTTCTCATGAACTGCTGATCCAGATCGCCCAGTGTTTTGCGGGACCTGGCGACGAGGTGCTGTTCAGCGAATTCGGCTTCGCCGTGTTTCCGATCGCGGCGCTGGCAGTCGGTGCCACGCCCGTGGCGGCGCCGGCGCTGGCGACGGACGACCCGATGCCGCGTGGTCACGACGCGGCTGCGCTGGCCGATCGCATCGGGGAGCGCACGCGCATCCTCTATATCGCCAATCCCAATAATCCGACCGGCACCTGGCTGCCGCTCAGCGACATTGAATCTCTGCTGCGCAGGACCAGGGACCGGGCGCTGGTGGTGGTCGACGAGGCCTATCAGGAGTACGTGATCGAAGGCGAGCCGCGCTCGGCCGTGGCGCTGCTCGACGAGCATCCGCATCTGCTGGTCACCCGCACCTTTTCGAAGGTGCACGGTCTGGCCGGTCTGCGCGTGGGCTACGCACTGTGCCATCCGCAGGTGGCGTTGACGATCGAGAAGTTCCGGGAGACCTTCAACGTCAATCACGTCGCCCAGGCTGCTGCGCTGGCAGCGCTGGAAGACGATGACCACGTGTCCCGTGCGCGTGACCACAACGCCGAACAGCGCGAGCATATGCGCACGGCGCTGGTCGCCTTGGGGCTACGTGTGGGGCCTTCGCAGGGCAATTTCCTGCTCGTCGATTTCGGGCGCGACGCGGCCACCGTCGAAGCGGCGCTGCTCGAACGCGCCGTGGTGGTACGACCGATGGGCGGCTATGGCCTGCCAGGCTGCCTGCGGGTGACGGTGGGCGATCTGGCCGAAAACGTACGCTTTCTTGCTGCCATGGGCGAGGTGCTGGCATGAAGCTCCAGGCCCACGGAACCGGTGTGGGACTGCGCGGCGAGGTCCGGGTACCCGGCGACAAGTCGATCTCGCATCGCGCAGTGATGCTGGGCAGTCTTGCCAGCGGGATCACCACGGTCGAGGGATTCCTGGAAGGCGAAGACACGCGCGCCACGGCGCGTGCGTTCGCCGCAATGGGCGTGGAGATCGAGCAGCCCGGTCCCGGCCGGCTGCGCATCCACGGCCGTGGGATGCGTGGACTGCGCGCGCCGGAAGGGTCGCTCGACATGGGCAATTCCGGCACCGCGATGCGACTGATGGCAGGAATTCTGGCGGCCCAGTCGTTTCCATCGATCCTGGTCGGCGATGCCTCGCTGACCGAGCGGCCGATGGCCCGCGTAACTGGTCCCTTGGCACGCATGGGGGCAGATATCGATGCGCGCGAGAGTCAGTTCGCGCCGCTCATCATTCGCCCAGTGGCGGCCCTGCACGGTCAGCGTTTCGAGCTCCAGGTTGCCAGCGCACAGGTCAAGTCGTGCCTGCTCCTGGCCGGTCTCTATGCGGATCGGGCAACCACCGTGGTCGAGCCGCGTCCGACCCGCGATCACAGTGAGCGCATGCTGGCCGCTTTCGGCGTGCCGCCGCTGGTTGATGGTCTTTCCGTCAGCGTGAGTCGCTGCGATGCCCTGGAGGCGACTCGCGTCGAAGTGCCGGCCGACATATCGTCAGCCGCATTTCCGCTGGTGGCAGCACTTCTGGTACCGGATTCGAACGTCCTGCTGCGCGGAGTCGGCATGAATCCACGGCGCATCGGCCTGCTGCAGGCGCTGGCGATGATGGGCGCCGATGTGCAGCGCGAGAACGAACGCATGCTGGGCGGCGAGCCGGTGGCCGATCTGCGGGTACGTCATTCACAGCTGCGCGGCATCACCGTGCCCGAGGCGCTGGTGGCAGACATGATCGACGAGTTTCCGATCCTGTTCGTCGCCGCTGCCTGTGCCGAGGGTGAGACCGTGGTGGAGGGCGCTGAAGAACTGCGGGTCAAGGAATCCGACCGCATCTCCGTGATGGCCTGCGGACTGCGGGAACTCGGCATCGACATCGAAGAGACTGCCGACGGCGCGCGCATTCGCGGCGGCTGCCTGCGCGGTGGAACAGTCGAAAGTGCCGGCGACCATCGCTGTGCGATGTCCTTGTCGGTGGCCGGTCTCGTGGCCCCGACGCCGGTGCAGGTTCTCGATTGCAACAACGTGGCGACCTCCTTTCCGGGCTTCGTCGAGTTGATGCAGGGTCTCGGTGCCGGGATTGAGGCGGGGTGAGGGCGATCCTGTCGGAGTGCCTGCGCACGCCTCGTATACAATGCCGCGCCGATGAACGTCTCCGATCCGCAAATCGTCGCTCCCGTGATCACCATCGACGGGCCCTCCGGGTCCGGCAAGGGCACCATCAGTCGGGCCGTGGCGGAACGCCTGGGCTGGCGGTTCCTCGACTCCGGCGTGCTGTACCGGGCGGTCGGACTGGCGGCGACCCGTGCCGGTGTCGATCCTGCCGATACCGCTGCGGTCTGTGACCTGACCCGCGACATGCAGGTACGTTTCGTATCGCGCAGCAAGGGCGACCCGCTGATCTGGCTGAACGGCGTCGAATCTGCCGATGCCCTGCGTTCGGAGATTGCCGGCGCGGCCGCGTCGGCCATCGCTTCGCAGCCGGCGGTTCGTGCGGCCCTGGTGGAGCGCCAGCGCGCATTCCGGCGCGCCCCGGGCCTGGTGGCCGACGGCCGGGACATGGGTACGGTCATTTTTCCGGATGCTCCGCTCAAGGTGTTCCTGACCGCCAGCGCAGGGGAGCGTGCCGAAAGGCGTTATAAGCAGTTGAAGGAAAAAGGGATGAGCGTTACAATCCCGGCTCTTTTGCGCGAGATTCAGGCGCGCGATGATCGTGACAGCCAGCGCTCGGTGGCGCCATTGGTGCCCGCCGAGGACGCCGTGACCGTGGATACCACGGGAATCGGCATCGCCGCTGTGGTGGAGCGACTCATGCAGCTTGCCTCCTCACGGGGACTGGTCTGACGCAAAGGAGAGAGCCAAGGGTCCGTCGCCGCCAGGCGCCGGTTTTCAACTAACCAGACGGCGTGTTTCGCACGCCATAACGGGTGGGTCGACCGATCGTTTCCCCTGAATCGAGCATCGCTCCGGAGCCTCGTGCTGCCGGACGGTCGATCCGTGTGTCCATCCAGGAATCATCATGACTGAAAGTTTTGCCGAACTGTTTGAAGAGAGCCAGCTGCACCTGAGTACGCTCAAGCCTGGCAGCATCGTCACCGGAATCATCGTCGAGATCCGCGCCGACGTGGTGGTGGTCAACGCCGGACTCAAGTCCGAAGGTATCGTCCCGATCGAGCAGTTCCGGGATGACAACGGCGATCTCGAGATCGAGATCGGCGACGAGGTGAAGGTGGCGCTCGACGCCCTCGAAGACGGCTTCGGCGAGACCCGACTGTCGCGCGAGAAGGCCAAGCGCTCCATGGTCTGGGACGAACTCGAGCAGGCTCACGAGGCCAACGAGACGGTCACCGGCAAGATTTCCGGCAAGGTCAAGGGTGGTTTCACCGTCGATATCCGCGACGTGCGTGCCTTCCTGCCCGGTTCCCTGGTGGATGTGCGTCCAGTGCGCGACCCCGCTTACCTGGAAGGCAAGGAACTCGATTTCAAGATCATCAAGCTCGACCGCAAGCGCAACAACGTGGTGGTTTCGCGTCGTGCCGTGGTCGAGAGCGAGCATTCCGAGGAGCGCGAGCAGCTGCTCGAGCGTCTGCAGGAAGGCGCCATCCTCAAGGGCGTGGTCAAGAACCTCACCGATTACGGTGCGTTCGTCGACCTCGGCGGCATCGATGGTCTGCTGCACATCACCGACATGGCGTGGAAGCGCGTCCGTCACCCGTCCGAAGTGGTCAATGTCGGCGACGAGCTGGACATCAAGGTGCTGCGCTTCGATCGCGAGAAGAACCGCGTCAGCCTGGGTCTGAAACAGCTTGGCGAGGACCCCTGGGACAACATCGCGCGTCGCTACCCGGCCACCGCCCGCATCTTCGGCAAGGTCTCCAACGTCACCGACTACGGCTGCTTCGTCGAGATCGAGCCGGGCGTCGAGGGCCTGGTGCACGTGTCCGAAATGGACTGGACCAACAAGAACGTCAATCCGGCCAAGGTGGTGCAGATCGGTGACGAGGTCGAGGTCATGGTGCTCGACGTCGAGGAGGACCGTCGCCGCATTTCGCTCGGCATCAAGCAGACCCGTCCGAACCCCTGGGATGCCTTCGCGGCCATCCACAAGAAGGGCGACAAGGTGTCTGGCGCCATCAAGTCGATCACCGACTTCGGCATCTTCATCGGCCTCGACGGCGGTATCGACGGCCTGGTGCACCTTTCCGACATCTCCTGGCAGGCGACTGCCGAGGACGCCGTGCGCAACTTCCGCAAGGGCGACGAGATCGAGGCGGTGGTGCTCGCGGTCGACCCCGAACGCGAGCGCATCAGCCTGGGCATCAAGCAGATGGAGCAGGATCCGTTCGGCACCTTCATGGCCCTGAACCCGCGCGGCAGCATCGTCAAGGGCACGGTCAAGGAAGTCGATGCCAAGGGCGCGCTGGTTGAGCTCACCGAGGGCGTCGAGGGCTATGTCCGCGTATCCGACATCGCCAAGGAGCGCATCGAGGACGCCACCAGCGTGCTCAAGGTCGGCGATGAGGTCGAGGCCAAGTTCGTCGGCATGGACCGCAAGGGGCGCACCCTGCAGCTGTCCATCCGTGCCAAGGACGATGCCGAACTTCAGGAAGTTCTCGGCGAGTACCAGAACGCAGCCTCAGGCACCACGAATCTGGGCGCGCTGCTCAAGGAACAACTCGACAACAAGTCCGAGTAAGCTGTATGCATGACGGTGGCCGGCGCAAGCCGGCCACTCCTGCCCTGGGGAGAGCGCTAGATGGCGATGACCAAGTCCGAGTTGATCGAAGCGCTGGCGCGGCGACAGCCGCACCTGGCCTTCGCCGACGTCGAACTTGCCGTGAAGGCACTGCTCGAGCACATGAGCCAGTCGCTGTCGGGCGGTGATCGCATCGAGATACGTGGTTTCGGCAGCTTCTCGCTGCACTACCGGCCGCCACGCATCGGCCGCAACCCCAAAACCGGCGAGGCGGTGGCCCTGCCCGGCAAGTACGTGCCGCATTTCAAGCCCGGCAAGGAACTGCGAGAGCGCGTCAACAACGGCGACACAGCGGACGCCGCTTCTTGAGTTGTCGACGCAGCCGGGTCATGCTTCGCGCATGCGGCTGATCGGAATCCTTCTCGCTGTCCTCTTTGCGCTGGCCGGCATCCTGTTCGGCAGCCTCAACCCTGCCTGGGTCGATATCGACCTCCACGCAGTACAGTTCGAGGCGCCGCTCGGGGTACTGCTGCTGGGTGTGCTGGCGCTGGGTGTGTTGCTGGGTGGCATCTGTCTGTGGCTCGCGGTGGTGCTGCCGATGGGTGCACGCCTTCGCCGCGCCGAGCGCGGCACCGCCAGCTCCAGCGAAAGCTGATCCCGCATGGCGGACTACCTGCTCTGGCTGCTGCTCCCGGTGGCCGCGGCCTCCGGCTGGTACTTTGCCCGCCGTGGCAACGAAAGAAGCAGCGGTGCGCGTGTTTCCCAGCTGAGCAGCAACTACTTTCGCGGCCTGAACTACCTGCTCAACGAGCAGCCCGACAAGGCGATCGAGGTGTTCCTCGAAATTGCCGAACTCGACAGCGGCGCGGTCGAGACCCAACTGGCCCTGGGCAACCTGTTCCGCCGCCGCGGCGAAGTCGATCGCGCCATCCGTCTTCACCAGAACCTGATCGCCCGCCCGACGCTGAGCGCTGACCAGAAGACCACCGCGCTGCTCGAGCTGGGCGAGGACTACATGCGTGCCGGCCTGCTTGATCGCGCCGAAAACCTGCTCTCGGACCTGGTGGCCATCAATGCGCATGCGCCACAGGCACTCAGGCATCTGGTCGCGATCTACCAGCAGGAACGCGATTGGCCGAAGGCCATCGAGCATGCCAGTCGCCTGGAAAAGGCGACCGGCGAAAACATGGGCGAAGTCATCGCCCATTTTTACTGCGAGCTGGCCGAGCAGGCGCGTGCCGCCAGCGATCGGTCAGGGGCGCGTCGTCAGCTTGATCTTGCCGCAGCCCGTCATCCGCAAAGCGTCCGCGCCTGCATGATCGATGGTCACCTGTGTGTGGATGGTGGCGATGCAGCCAACGCCATCGCGGCCTATTCGAAAGTGCCCGAATTCGATCCCGACTACGTGCCGGAAATACTGGCCCCGGTACTCGCCTGCTATGAGAGGCTTGGCGATAGCCCAGGAGCGCGACGTTGGCTGGAGACCCTCGTTCGCAGGCACCAGGGGATCTCCGCGGTACTGGCGCTGTATCGGGTGATTGAACGCCAAGACGGCAAGGAGGTCGCGGCAGCCTTCCTGACCGACCAGCTCAAGGCACGTCCCTCGGTACGGGGCCTGGCAGCGCTGATCGAAACCAGCCTGGATGGCGCCAGCCGGGAAGCACGCGACAGTCTCGAGATTCTGCGTGACCTGAGCGCCAAGCTGCTCGCAGGCAAGCCCATGTATCGCTGTCAACGCTGTGGGTTCGGCGCGCGTGCCCACCACTGGCAGTGCCCGAGCTGCAAGACCTGGAACTCGGTCAAGCCGATCCAGGGCGTGGCCGCCGAGTAGGCGCTCCCGTGGCCTTGCCGCTGGAATTCACGCCCGGCCCCATGCCGTGGCTCGCGGCAGCATCGGCCACAGCGCTTTCGGCATTGCTGACCGGCTTGACCGTCCGATACGCGAGGCACGCGGGCCTGCTCGACATGCCCGGGCAACGCCGTTCGCACGCAGTGCCGACGCCACGCGGCGGCGGGGCAGGGATCGTGGTTGTTGCCCTGCTCGGACTGTGGGTGGTGTGGCCGTTGGAATGGGAGGGGCAGCTAGCCCTGTCGGTAGCCATCGCCACCGTGGGCCTGGTCGGTTGGATCGACGATCATCGCGGCCTGCCGGCACTTGCGCGCCTGGTCGTGCAGTTGCTGGCCGCCATGCTGGCCGTCGCTGCCTTGATTGATATCGATGCCGGGTTCGGCTTCGCGTTGCTTGCGGTGTTGGGGGTTGTCGGGTCGACCAACGTCATGAACTTCATGGACGGCAGCGACGGCATGGCGACGCTGGAAGGCATCTTCCTTGCGCTGGCGGCGACCCTATTGGCAGCCGCCGCAGGGGAACTCGACTGGGCGCTGTGGTGCCTGCTGATCGCCTGTGCCTGCCTCGGCTTCCTGCCTTTCAACGCACCCCGGGCGAGGGTCTTCCTTGGCGACGTCGGCAGCACTTCATTGGGCTTCTGTCTGGCGGTGGCAGGGGTGGCCCTTGTCGTGTCCGGAGCGATGACCCTCTGGCAGGCCCTGCTCCTTGGCTCAGCGTTTTTCGGCGATGCCGGCTGCACCCTGGCCTGGCGCATTCTGCGTGGACGCCGTTGGTATACTGCGCATCGTGAACACACCTATCAGTGGCTGATCCGTTCGGGTTTCTCGCATCCCGAAGTTGCCGCTGCCTACATGGCCTGGAACCTCCTCCTGGTGTCCCCGCTGATCATTCTTGGCATGCATCGCCCCGCCTGGCAGCCCGCCCTCGCCGCTGGCGCCTATGTCCTTGCTCTGCTGGCATGGTCTGGTGCGCGTGCATGGTGCCTGCGCAGGTCGCGGATGAGGACGGCCTGACATGGGGCGTCAGGTGCGAGCCTGGATTGCCGGTATCCATCCGAGGCTGGCGGTGGTCGGCCATGACCTCTTCATGGTGTGGGCGGCATGGATGTTGGCGACCGTGGCGCGCTATCACTTCTGGCCCGATCCGCCGCCGCTGGGCGCGTTTCCCCCTGAGCTGTGGATCGTCCTGGGCGCGCAGGGCCTGGTTCTGTGGTGGACTGGTCTCTATCGCGGGCTGTGGCGATTTGCCAGCTTGCCCGACCTGTTCAACATCGTGCGCGCCGCCGTCGCCGGTGTACTGGCCATCGCGCTCGGCCTGTTTCTGTTCAATCGCCTGGAAGGCGTTCCGCGCTCGGTGCTGCTGATGTACCCGGTGCTGGTTTCCGTGCTGCTCGGTGCACCGCGCCTGCTGTACCGCTACTGGAAGGACAGCAGGCTGGATTTCAGCCAGCTGGCGCCGTCCAAGCGCGTACTGGTGTTGGGCGCGGGACGGGCCGGCGAGGCGCTGCTCCGCGATCTTCGCCTCGACCGCAGTTTCCACCTGGTGGGTCTGCTTGACGACAACCGCAGCCTGCGCGGAGCCAAGCTGCACGGCGTTCCCGTGCTGGGCAGCCTGGAGCAGCTCGGCGACATTGCCCAGGAAACGGCGGCCGAAATGCTGCTGATCGCCATGCCCTCGGCCAGCAACGCACAGATGCAGCGCGTGGTGGAGGCCTGCGAACTGACCGGGCTGCCGTTTCGAACTGTGCCGCGCCTGCAGGACGTGGTCGCCGGACGGCTCAGCTTCAACCAGCTCAAGGAAGTGGCCATCGAGGACCTTCTCGGTCGCGATCCGGTGTTGCTCGACTGGACCGCTGTACGCACCGGCCTTGCCGGCAAGCGAGTGCTGGTGACCGGCGGCGGCGGCTCGATCGGTGCGGAGCTTTGCCGCCAGGTGGCGCGACTTGGCGCGACATCGCTGACGGTGCTCGATCAGACCGAGTTCAATCTCTACCGTATCGAACAGGAGCTTCGCCGCGACTTTCCCGATCTCCTCTTCCAGCCCGTGCTGGGAGACGTCTGCGACCCGGCCGCATGCGAGTACGTGCTCGGGCTGTCGCGGCCCGAGGTGCTGTTCCACGCCGCCGCGTACAAGCATGTGCCTCTGCTCGAGGTGGGCGCGCGCGAGGCGGTGCGCAACAACGTGCTGGGTACGGAAGGGATGGGGCGCGCCGCCATGCGCCACGGCGTCGGCACCTTCGTCCTGATCTCCACCGACAAGGCGGTCAATCCCGCCAACGTGATGGGCGCCAGCAAGCGGGCCGCCGAGCGGGTCTGTCGCGCGCTTTCCCGCGAGGCCGAAGGCCGCACCCGCTTCATCACCGTGCGCTTCGGCAACGTGCTCGATTCCGCCGGCAGCGTGGTGCCCTTGTTCCGCGAGCAGATCGCGGCCGGCGGTCCGGTGACCGTGACGCACCCGGAAATCAGGCGTTATTTCATGACGATTCCTGAGGCCTGCCAGCTCATCCTGCAGGCGGCGGTGCTCGGAGAGGGCGGGGAGATCTTCGTGCTCGACATGGGCGAACCGGTACGCATCCGCTATCTGGCCGAGCAGATGATCCGCCTCGCCGGCAAGGTACCTGACAAGGACATCGCCATCGTTTTCACCGGGCTGCGCCCTGGCGAGAAGCTCTTCGAGGAGCTGTTCCACGATCATGAGGAGTATCAGGAAACCCGCCACAGCAAGATCTTCCTGTCGACGCCGCGCGCTCCGTTCGACGGCGATCTCGACGCCTTGCTGCGTCAGGCACATGCGGCCGTACGAAGCTATGACGAGGCGCGCGTTCTGGAACTTCTGAGGCAGCTGGTGCCGGAGTTCAAGTCCGTGGCCGGGAGTGGTGACGGCGATGTCACCAGCATTCATCGTATCGCCAATCAGGGCTGATCCATCCATGAAGCAGATTCGCAAGGCGGTCTTCCCGGTCGCGGGACTGGGCACGCGGTTCCTGCCGGCCACCAAGGCGGTACCCAAGGAAATGCTTCCGATCGTGGACAAGCCGCTGGTGCAGTATGCCGTCGAGGAGGCGGTGGCGGCCGGCTGCGACACCCTGGTATTCGTCACCAATCGCTACAAGCACCCCATCGCCGATCATTTCGACAAGGCCTACGAACTGGAGTCGAGACTCCAGGCGGCCGGCAAGAGCGAGTTGCTCGAACGCGCCACCGGCATGCTGCCGGCCGGCGTGTCCTGCGTGTTCGTGACCCAGGCTGAGGCCCTTGGGCTGGGACACGCGGTGCTGTGCGCACGCGCCGTGGTCGGCGACGAACCATTCGCCGTGCTGTTGCCGGACGACCTCGTGTACGCACCCGGCGATCCGTGCCTCAAGCAGATGGTCGAGGTCGCGGCAGAACACGGTGGCAGCGTCCTGGCCGTGCAGGATGTGCCGCGCGAGCTTACCGGCAGCTACGGCATCGCCGAGATCGATCCAGTCGATGATCGCGTCGGTCACATCCGCGGACTGGTGGAAAAGCCGCGCCCCGAGCTTGCGCCATCCACGCTCGGCGTGGTCGGTCGCTACGTACTCGACGCAGCGGTCTTCGACCTGCTGGCCACGCAAAGCCCCGGTGCCGGCGGTGAGATTCAGCTCACCGATGCCATCGCCCGACTGGCCGCCGCACAGCCAGTTTTCAGCTACCGCTTCCGCGGCGTGCGCTACGACTGCGGAAGCAAGCTGGGCCTGGTGCAGGCCACGCTGCGCCATGCGCTCGACGATCCCGAAATGGCCGACGCGCTTCGCGGGCACCTGGCGTCCTTGCAATGAGTAGCGACCTCTACTGGATCATCAACCATCTCGGCGAGGACCGCGAACGCTACGCTGGCGCGGTCACCCCGCCGATATACCAGTCCAGCATGTTCGCGTACCCGGACGTGGCCAGCCTGCGCGTGGCGCTGAGCGATGAACTCGAACATCCCTTCTATACCCGCGGCCACAACCCCACGGTCAATATCCTGAGGAAGAAGCTCGCGGCGCTGGAAGGTTCGGAGGACGCACTGGTATTCGGCTCCGGCAGCGGTGCCATGGCGGCCGCGGTGATCGCTCTGGTCGGCGCGGGCGATCACGTGGTCTGCGTCGACAAGCCATACAGCTGGACCCGTGGACTGCTGCGCGATCTACTGCCGCGGTTCGGAGTGGAAACCACGTTCGTCGACGCGCGCGATAGCGCCGCCGTCGAGTATGCACTGCGCGCGCAAACCAAGCTCATCGTGCTGGAAAGCCCCAATTCCTGGACCTACGAGCAGCAGGACCTGGCTGCGGTGGCGGCAATGGCCAGGTCTCGGTCCATCACCACGATCTGCGACAACAGCTATGCCACGCCTCTCTACCAGCGACCCATCGATCACGGCATCGACCTGGTGGTGCACACGCTGACCAAATACCTGAACGGTCACAGCGACGTGGTCGCCGGTGCAGTGTGCGGTCGCGCCGACCTGATCCGCCGGATCTTCCGTGGTCCCTACATGACGATCGGCGCGATCCTGTCGCCCCACGATGCATTCCTCGTCCTGCGCGGCCTGCGCACGCTGCCGCTCAGGCTGGAGCGCGCTGCCGATACCGCGGTCGCCGTTGCTGCGTTCCTGCGCACCCACCCGAAGATCGAAAGGGTCTATGTCGCCGGTGACCAGAACGATCCGCAAAAGGATCTCAGCGCGCGCCAGCTGAGGCGGCCCAACGGCTTGCTGTCGATTGAAATCGTCGGCGGTCCGGAGGCGGCCGAGCGCTTCTGCAATGCCCTGCAGCGCTTCCTGCTGACCTGCTCCTGGGGCGGTCACGAGTCGCTGGTGTGGCCGGTCTGCGCCTTGTTCGACAGCGAGAACTACGCGAAGGCAAGAACCGCGCTGCCGCTCAACCTGGTGCGGCTGTCGATCGGTCTCGAACCGGCCGACGTCCTCATCGCCGACCTCGACGAGGCGCTGGCCCAGGCCTGAGCATCGCGCCTCGCGACGGGCTATCCGAGCCGCGCCAGTAGTACCTCCACCAGGATCACCACCGCCAGCAGAGTGCCGAATATGGTTGCCGCCAGCAGCCGATGCACCCGTACGATGGTGCGCAGGCTGCGACCGCGACGCACGGGGATGTCGCGCAGGGTTCGCGCGCTCGACGGCGGAAAGCGGCCCTCGGCTTCGCTGAGTGCCGCTGAGCGGTGCACCCACCAGACCCATCCAAGACCGGGTACCAGCAGCAGCCCGACCGCAATGCGGAAGCTGGTGCGGGCCTCGCTCAGAGTCTCCGAGCGGGCCTCGCCGTAGAGGCGCTGCCCGAGTTCACGGGTATGGTCGCGAACGGCGTGGATGGTGACTGCGGCGATGGCGACAAAGGCCAGCAGCAGCCACAGCGCACGGCGCCGCTGGACAGGATCACCCCGATGGATCTCGCGCTCCTCGCGTCGCACTCTGTGTTGGCTCCCGTATTGGCCCGGTCCGCGCAGGGCGCCCGGCCTTCATCGTATCCTTGCCGCCCGCGCTACCCAAGGACCACCCGCTTGAGCAGCTACTACCGCGCCACGGCGCCCGACCTGGAACTGCCGGCGCTTTCATCGGCGTTGCGCTGTCGCGTGGCGGTGATTGGTGGTGGATACGCCGGGCTGGCCACCTGCCTGGGTCTTGCCGAGCGCGGTGTCGAAGACGTGGTGCTGCTGGAAGCCGGCCCGATCGGCCACGGGGCCTCCGGTCGCAACGGCGGGTTCGTGTTCGCCGGCTACTCGCTTTCCGAGGAGGCGCTGCACAGGACGCTGGATGCGGCGCATGCGCGACGTCTCTACCTGCGCACTGTGGAAGCCGTGAACACCGTTCGGCGTCGCATCGGCGACTACGCCATCGATTGCGAGATGGTCGACGCCGGCGTGCTGTGGGCCAACTGGTTCGACGACGAGAGCGTGCTGCGCGAGAAGCAGGGCTTCCTGCGTGAGCAGTTCGGCGTCGACTGGTCCTTCGTCGATGGCGAGGCCCTGCGCCGCGAACACATTCGCAGCAACCGCTATTCCGCCGCACTGCACGAAACCAACGCCATGCACGTGCATCCTCTGAAGATGGCGCAGGGCTTCGCGCGGGCGGCGACCGGGCAGGGGGTGCGCGTGTTCGAGCACAGTCCGGCGGTCGCCATCGAGCGCCGCGACGGTGGCTGGTCGATCGACACCCCGAAGGCGCGCGTGCGCTGCGATGCGCTGGTGCTGGCCTGCGGCGGCTATTCCACGCCGCTTCATCGCCAAGCGCATCGTGCCGTGCTCCCCATAGCCACCTACGTCATGGCCACCGAGCCGCTCGGCGAGCGCCTGCCGGAACTTCTGCCGACGCGCGCTGCGGTGTATGACACACGCTTCGCCTTCGACTACTACCGCCGTCTCAGGGACGACCGGCTGCTCTGGGGCGGCCGCATTTCCATCCTCGATCGTGAGCCGCAAGCGGTCGAGCGCCTGCTGCGCCGAGATCTGGCGCGGGTGTTCCCGGAACTCGTGGACGTGCGCGTCGATTTCGCCTGGAGCGGCCTGATGGGCTACGCCCCGCACCAGATGCCGCATATCGGCGAGATCGAACCCGGGCTGTGGACCTGTCAGGCCTTCGGCGGCCACGGCGTCGCCACGACCAGTGTCGGCGGTGAACTGGTGGCCGCCGCGCTGGCCGACGGCGACGACGCCTGGCGCGACTACAATCAGTTCGGACTGGACCGCGCCTGGGGTGCACTGGGCAAGGTCGGTGCGCAGGCTACCTACAGCTGGCTGCAGGTACGGGACTGGGCAAGGGAGCGGCTTGGAAAATGATGCGGCAGTCCGGAACTCCGCAGCGCAATGCGGGCCGCATTTCTGCGGCCCGCATTGCCGTTCGGAGCTTTCTGAATCTGCCGCTCTAGTCGGGTTGCGTGCAGCCTTCCTGCTGCTTCTTCGGAGCATCCTCGACCTCGGATGAACCACCTCCATTGGGGTATTCCGTGGTGACCAGCTGTTGCCCCGCTCCAATATAAATGCTTGTAATGATCGTGCCACCGGGGAGCTCCGCCTCGCCGATCAGCTCGAATAGCCCCCAGCCCCAACCATCGTAGCCGCCGCAGACTTTGCTGCCGGCCTGTTGCGGCGAGGCTTCGAACGTGTGGAGCCGAATCTCCGAATCGCCTTGAGCGAATTTCCGGAAGTCGCTGTGGCTCTCGGGGATATCGTAAGTGGCGACGAGCTCCCTCTTCCCATTGGGCATTGTCAAAAAGGCCGTGACCGTATTGCCAGTCGTTATGGTCAGGATGCAGTTGGTGCTGCACTCGGGGGCCTCAAACCCTGGAGACTTCAGTGCGTCCGTCGACGCATGCGCAACGGGGCTCAGCGCTGTTCCCAGAACGATGGCGGCTGCGGTCAGCCAGCCGTATACGGAAGAATCTACCAATCGCATATCAATTGCACTCCATTTGGCGTGACGCTTCATTGCGTCTAGGGGATCGTACCCCCCCCCTCAATATTTCAACCCTAAAACTTCGCAGCGCATGTAGCCGGAGGTAGTGGAGTGGAACCTGGCATGGCTGTGCCAGTGTGGCAGCAG
>CAZGKE010000051.1:0-17198 GCA_964526035.1 uncultured Gammaproteobacteria bacterium
TGGGTGGAATACCCCTATTCGCAGACCCTGTTCTCGGCCTGGCAGGCCGGTGCCGTCTACCGTCCACCGAGCCTGGACGCTTTTGCCGATGGTGCATGGCACGAAGTTCACGAGCACTTCGGCTACCCGGCAGGCATGCCGCGCGAGATGAGCCTGACGCTCGACGCCCTGCCGCCGGGCACCACGCAGCTGCGCATCCACGGCAACTGGGAGGTTTACTGGGACAGCATCGCCGTGGTGTACGCCGAGCCGCCGCCGGCCGAGGCGCGCGCCACGCGCAGCGACATCGGCTTCGCGCGCGTCGCCAAACCCGGCTTCGCGCGCCGCGATACCCTGGCGCAGCGCCGCCCTTACTACGATTACGAGGACCGCTCGCCGTTCTGGGACACGCGCTATCCGCTCGGACACTACACCGCGCTGGGACCGGTGACGCCGCTGGTGGTTTCAGCCAACGATGCTTTTGCGGTGATCGGCCCCGGCGAGGAGATCCAGCTCGAGTTCGACGCCCCGCCGCAGCCACCCGAAGGCTGGCGTCGGGTGCTGGTGCTGGAAGTTCGCGGCTACGCCAAGGACATGGACCTGTACACCCGCGACGGCGAAACCGTGGGTCCGCTGCCGAGTACCGCCGGCGTCGGCGATGCCGCCACCCGCGAGGCGCTGCACGCGCGCTTCCTGACGCGTTTCCAGGGCGGGCGCTGAGGCTTCACCGCGGCAGGCCCCTCCCGCAACAGGAACCGTGTCTATCCGGGAAGCAGCGCTTCCAGGGTGGTGGCGACGCGATCGACCTCGCCGGCTCCCATGCCGACGTAAAGCGGAAGGCCCACGCTGCGACGGCCGCTGTCGTCGGTGACCGGCAGGCTATCTGCGCCGGGCGTGTCGGCGTGCGCAGGCAGCCAGTGCGGCGGACGAAAGTAGGCCCCGCAGCCAATACCCTGCGCCGCGAGATCCGCAAGCAGGCGGTCGCGCGCCGGCGCGTCGATGCCGCGGATGCGCAGCGGCCAGGTGAACCAGGCGATGCGCTCGTCGCGCTCCGCGGGTGCCGGAAGTTCAAGGCGCGATTGTCCTTGCATCCGTTCCCGGTACAGGTCGGCGACGCAGGCACGTGCGTTGAGCGACGCGTCGAGCCTGGTCAGCTGCACGTTGCCGACCGCGGCATGCAGCTCCGACAGGCGCGCGCTGTGGCCCGGCAGTGCTGGATGCCAGCTGTCGCTGAGCGGATCGTAGCCCTGATTGCGCAGCTGGCGGCAGCGCAGCAGGACGTCGTCATCGTCGGCGACGATCATGCCGCCCTCGCCGGCCGCGACCGGCTTGTTGGGATAGAAGCCGAACACGCCGACGCTCCCCAACCCACCGACCGCGCGGCCGCGATAAAGGCTGCCGAGGGCCTCGCAGGCGTCTTCGATCACCGCCAGCCCGTGGCGCTGCGCGATGCCGTTGATCGCGTCCATCGGCGCCGGCCGCCCGAACAGGTGCACCACCATGATGGCGCGCACGCGCGGGCCGATGGCGGCCTCGAGCAACCCCGGATCGAGGTTCAGCGTGTGTGCGTCGATGTCGACCAGGCGCGGTATCGCGCCGACGCGGCGAATTGCATTCAGGGTGCCGACGAAGGTGTAGCCGGCGGTGATCACTTCGTCGCCGGCGCCGATGCCCAGCGCCTCGAGCGCGATGCTCAGTCCGGCCGTGCCGGAATTGACGCCGACCGCGCCGCCGCGACCGACCAGCGCGGCCATGCCGGCCTCGAACGCGAGCAGCTCCGCACCGACGCTCAGGCGTCGCGAATCGAGCACGCGATCGAGCGCGTCGAGCTCGGCGCGACCGACCTGCGGACGCGCCAGCGGGATGTCGTCCACGTGCTTCACCGGATGGCGAATCCGCAAAGTCGCGACCCGGCGAGCACCTCAGTCATGCAGGAAGGCCGGTACCGCGCCATCGGCCATCGGCAACGCACGCTTCATCAGCAGGCGTGGCTCCAGACTCACGCTGCGCAGCACTTCGACGATGGCCGTCGCCGCATCGCCGTTGCCGTAAGGATTGCGAAGGCCGGCAAGCCCGCTGCGGAAGTCGGCGCTGTCGGCGCGACGCACGGCGGCCAGGATGGCGTCGGCCTCCGCCACCGTGTCGATGATGTTGGCGGCGCGCTCGCGGCCCTGTTGGCGCAGGCCGATGTTCACGCAGGGCAGCGCCAGAGACGGTGTCTCCATGATGCCGCTGCTGGAGTTGCCGATCAGCATCCGCGCGTGCTGCAGCAGGCCCCAGTAGCTCAGGTGGTCGAGATTCACATAGAGCCGCGCATCGGCGCGCTGCGTGCAGAAGGCACGGGTGCGCTCGATGATGCCCTGATGGCCCGCGTCGGCGTTGGGAAAGCAGAACAGCAGCGGACCTTCGACGCTTTGCAGCGCCGAGAACACCGCTTCAACCTCGGCGCCTGGATCGGCGAGCAGGGTCACCGGATGGTAGGCCACCACCGCGGGCGCCGGATCGAGCGCCACGTCGAGGCGCAGCTCCAGTTCGGCGCGTCCCGGCAGCACGCTGCGCCTGAGGTGATCGAGCGACGGCGCGCCGACCCGGTGCACGCGCCAGGCCTCCTCGCCCATCGCCAGCACCCGCCTGCGTGCGGCATCGGTGGGGACGAAGTGGAGGTGGCTCATCTTGGTCAAGGCATTGCGCACGGCGTCGTCGATGGCGCCTTCGCTGATCTCGCCGCCCTCGATGTGTGCCATCGGAATGCGCAGCGCCAGCGCCACGCTGGCCGGCGCCAGCATCTCGTAGCGGTCGGCGATCAGCAGCAGCAGGTCCGGACGCAGCGCGGCCAGCGCGTCGGTCAGACCGAGCACGCCGACGCCGATGGTCTTGGCCATGGCGACGTCGCTGTCGGCGTCGATCAGCGACTCGATGCGCTGCTCGATCTCGAAGCCGTCGGCGGCAAAACGATCCACGCTGTGCCCAAAGCGCGGCGACAGGTGCGCGGCGGTGGCGATGATGCGCAGGTCGACGTCGGCAGCCGCCTGCAGCTCCTTCAGCACCCAGTAAAGATGGCCATAGTCGGCGCGCGAGCTGCTCACCACGGCGATGCGTCGCGTCTTGCGGTTCACGGACATGCCCTGCAGCATAGCAGCCGCATCCGCCGATTCTGCGGCGACGCCACCCTCCCCACAGCAGCACGGTCCGCATGTCCCTGTCTTCACTTTCCGCGCGCCTCGCCTCCGGGGTGCTTGCACTGGTTGCCCTTCCGGCAGTCGCCGAGGACGCGCCGTGGTTCGTCGACGTGGCGATCGAGGCCGGCGTCGATTTCCGCCACCACAACGGCGCCGCGGGCGAGTACTACTTTCCCGAGATCATGGGCGCCGGCGTGGCGCTGCTCGACTACGACGGCGACGGCCTGCTCGACATCTATCTGGTGCAGGGCGGTGCGCTGGGTCCCGACATTGGGGACGACGGGCGCGGGCACGGCGACAGGCTCCTGCGCAACGTCTCCACACGCGCTGCGGACGGGCGCCTGCAGCTGCGCTTCGAAGACGTCACCGAAAGCGCCGGCATCCGCGCCTTCGGCTACGGCATGGGCGTGGCGGTCGGTGACGTCGACGGCGACGGCCATCCCGACATCTACGTGCTCAACTTCGGGCCCAACCAGCTGTGGCGCAACAACGGCGACGGCACGTTTACCGAAATCGCCGCGACCGCAGGTGTCGATGATCCGTCATGGAGCGTCAGCGCCAGCTTCGTCGATCTCGACGCTGACGGCCTGCCCGAGCTGTACGTAGCGAATTACGCCGAGTTCGACTTCGACAACCATCGCCAGTGCCGCGCCTTCGGCACCAGCGAGGCCGACTACTGTTCGCCATCGGCCTTTCCCGGCAGCGCGGACCGTCTCTACCGCAATCGCGGCGACGGCCGCTTTGCCGACATCAGCGCGGCAGCCGGCATCGGCGCCGCGCGCGGACACGGGCTCGGCGTGATCGCCGCGGACTTCAACGGCGACGGTCGCGTTGATCTGTACGTGGCCAACGACGGCGACCCCAACTTTCTGTGGCTGAACCAGGGGAGCATGAAGTTCATCGACGAGGCGCTGCTGGCGGGCGCCGCGGTCAATGCGGGCGGCGCCGCCGAGGCCGGCATGGGCGTCGATGCCGCCGACTTCGACCGCTCCGGCAGCGAGGACATCTTCATCACCCACATGAAGCGCGAGACCAATACCCTCTACGCCAACGATGGCCAGGGCTGGTTCGAGGACGTCAGCGCCAGGGCCGGGCTGGCCGCGCCGAGCATTGCCTACACCGGTTTCGGCACCGCCTGGCTCGACATCGACAACGACGGCTGGCTGGACCTGGTGGTGGTCAACGGCGCAGTGATGAAGGAGCAGGCGCTGGCCGATGGCGGCGACCCCTTTCCCTATGCCCAGCCGAACCAGATCTTCGTCAACCGCGGCGACGGCCGCTTTGAAGATGCCAGCAGGCGCGGCGGTCGGGCCTTCGCCCGCGCCCTGGTCAGCCGCGGCGCCGCCTTCGGCGACCTCGACAACGACGGGCGCATCGACGTGGTGGTCGCCAACAACGGCGGTCCGGCACAGGTGCTCTTGAATCGCGCCAGCGACCACCATTGGCTCGGGCTCGATCTGCGCGACGGCGCCGGCCACGCGGCGACTGGCGCCGTGGCCTGGCTGCAGGACGCCGCGGGCGCCACCCTCATGCGCCGCGCCCGCACCGACGGTTCCTACGCCTCGGCCCGCGATCCGCGCGTGGTGTTCGGTCTCGGCGACGCTGGCGCGGCGCGCAGCGTGCGCGTGCGCTGGCCCGACGGCAGCGAGGCGACCTTCAACGCTCTCGACAGCGACCGCTACCACGTGTTGCGCAAGGGCGCGGAGCGCGACTGAGATGCGCGTGTGGCGCAGCGCCCGCTGGGCTTCGCTTCTGCTGATCGCGTCGGCGCGTGCGACCGACCCCCTGGCGCTCGACCTCGAACGCCTGCCGCCAGCGATCCGTGAGGCGGTGGTGGAAGCGCAGCAGGCATTGGCCGTGGCCCGCGGCAGCGACGGAGAGGCCGCCGCGCACGGCCGGCTCGGTCAGGTGCTGCACGCCCACGAGCTCACCGAGCCTGCGCGCGCCGCCTACCGCGAAGCGCTGCGGCTGGCCCCGGATGCGCTGCGTTGGCACTACCTCTTGGGGGTGCTGGCGCACCACGCCGGCCGCGTCGAGGAGGCCGACCTGCACCTGTCGCGGGCCGTGGCGCTGGCGCCCAACGACGCGCTCGCGCGCCTGCGACGCGCCCGTCTGCGCCGCGATGCAGGCGACTTTGATGCCGCCGCCGCGGATCTTGCGGTGGCGCTCGAGCACGCGCCCGAGCAGGCAGCCGTGCACGCCGAACTCGGCGCCGTGGCGCTGGCGCAGGGTCGCTTCGACAGCGCCGTTCGCCATCTTGAACGCGCGCTGGCGCTGGCGCCGCAGGCCAGCCAGCTGCATGCCTCGCTGGGCATGGCCTATCGCGGCATGGGCCAGGTGGCGCGCGCCCGCCAGCAGCTGGCGCGGCGCGGAGACGGCTCGGTCCCGCTCGGCGACGCGCTGATGGCGGAAGTCACGGCGCTGTCGCGCAGCGCCCAGTACTACTACGAACTCGGCCGCAGCCAGCGTCAGGCCGGCCAGACCGAGGCCGCGGAAACCTCACTGGCACGTGCGGTCGAACTTGATCCTGAGCGCGCCGAATACGTCCAGCTTCATGCCGACCAGCTGCTGCGCGCGGGCAAGCTGGAGGCCGCGCGTGAGGCTTTCCTGCGCGCACTGGATCTGGCTCCGAGATCGGCGTCGGCGCACTACTTCCTGGCGCGGCTCGAAGAAATCGCCGGCGACGACGAGGGGGCATTGCAGGGCTACCAGCGCGCGCTCGAATTCGATCCGTCCGCGTTCGAGATCCGTGATCGCGCCGCCCAGGTCCTGCTCAGGCTGCAGCGCTACGACGCGGCCGCCGAGCAGTTCGAACGCCTGGTCGAAGTGGCCGCCGATGCCGAAGCCACAACCTATGCCAGCTACTGGTTGGGCATGAGCCGGCTGGCCGAAGGAAACAACTGCACAGTCGCCGCCGCCGCCCTGGCGGCGGCGATTGACGCCAGCGGTGGCCGCCACGCCTTTGCGCTGCTGGCAGAGGCGCGGCGCCGCGCCACTTGCGGCGCCGACGGCGTCGCGGTGGACGAAGCCTTCGACTGGACCGACGCCATTCACCGCGCCCAGCCGGGCATGGAGAGCGCCGAGACGCTGGCCATGCTGCTGGCAGCCCGCGGCGAATACGAGGAAGCCGCCGGCCTGCAGTCGCGGATCGTCTTCGAGGCGCTGCGCGGCGGGACCCTGGCGCAGCGACCGGACCTGCCCGAACTGCTGGAGCGCTACCGCGCCGGCCAACGCGCGGAGGTCGCCTACCCGCCGCATCACCCGGCGCTGGCGCGAGCGCGGCTGACGGTGGCCGATCTCGGTGGCGGACCGAGCGACTGAGGCCGCCACCCGGCGGACCGACCGCTCAGGCGCGGGACTCGGTCCGCAGCCTCTTCATGAGCGCTTCGATGGGTTCGGGCCGTCCGAACAGGAAGCCCTGCATTCCGCTGCAGCCGGCCTTGCGCAGGAGATCGGCCTGCGCCTCGGTCTCCACACCTTCTGCAATGACCGCCAGCCCGAGGGCGCGCCCCACCGAAGCGATGGCTTCCACCAGCGCACGGTCGCCGGGTTCCTGCTGGGCATCGCGGACGAAGCTGCGGTCGATCTTGATCTCGTCGAGAGGCAGTCGCTTCAGGTAGGCCAGCGAGGAATAGCCGGTGCCGAAGTCGTCCATCGAAACGCGAATGCCGTGCGCGCGAAGCGCCCCCAGACGTTCGACCGCGACGTCGATGTCCTCCATCGCCAGACTCTCGGTGATCTCCAGCGTCAGATGTTCGGCACGCGCGCCGGATGCCTGCAGCGCGTCGAGGATGGAGTCGACGAAGTCCGACTGCCGCACCTGTGCGGCGCTGACGTTGACCGACAGCGGCAGCACGGTGCCGGAGGCGGCCAGCGCGGCGATATCCTGACAGGCTTGCCTCAGCACCCAGCCGCCGAGCGCGGTGATCAGGCCGGCCTGCTCGGCGATCGGCACGAACACGGCGGGTGAGACCGGTTCACCGTTGGCGCGCGTCCAGCGCAGCAGTGCCTCGGCGCCGATGCTTCGCGCGGCAAGGTCGACCTTGCGCTGGTAGTGCAGTTGGAAGTCCCCCGACTCGAGACTGTTGCGGAGTTCGCCCACCATGCGAAAGGCCGATTCGGCGTGCGACTGCATCGAGGGTTCGAAGAAACGCACCGCTCCGGAACCATCGCGCTTGGCCTGGTGCCGGGCGGTGTCGGCGGCGCGCAGCAGAGTGTCCACGGACTCCTGCTGGCCGTCGATCATGCAGATGCCGATACTGCCGGAAACCCGGAACTCCTGGCCGTCGACATTGAAGGGCTGCTGCAGGGCGGAGAGCACGCGTTCGGCGCGGCGTGCGCTCGCAGCCGCCGTGGCTTCAGCGCCGTCAAGCCTGCACGCGTGCAGCAGCAGGAACTCGTCGGCGGCATGTCGCGCCAGCACCTCCTCGCCGTCGAGTTGAATCGACAGTCGATCGGCGATTGCTACCAGCAGGGCATCGCCGCTGCGATAGCCGGCCGCTTCGTTGACCTGCTTGAAGTTGTCGATGTCGATGAAGAGCAGGGCACTGCGCTCGCCGTGGCGGAGCCGCGCCGACTCGCTCTCCAGCACGCGAAGGAACGTATGTCGATTGGGGAGGCCGGTCAAGGCATCGAAATGGGAAAGTCGGTCGATGGCCTGCTGGGCATCCTTCTTCTCGCGCAGGTCGAGCAACGCGGCGACATAGTGGGTGACCTCTCCATGACTGTCGCTCACCGCCGTGATGCTCTCCCAGACCGGTATCGGCGTGCCATCGCGGGCGCGCTTGACGACTTCTCCCTCCCAGTGGCCCTCGACCCTGAGAGTCGCCTCCACCGATTCGCTGCGCGCCAGGGCCGACCCGGACATCAGCATCTCGGGATGGCGGCCAAGCAACTCGCCCTGGCTGTAGCCGGTCATTTCCATGAATGCGTCGTTGACGCGCAGAATGCGGCGTTCGGCATCGGTGATGATCATGCCTTCGTGCGTCTGGAAGGCGACAGCGGCGATCCGCGAGAGTGCGTCGACCTCGGCGCGGCTGACGCGCCGCGCCAGCTCACTCTGATGGAGTCGGCGCACGATGGCGTAGGTGATCAGCGCGGTGACGCTGACGTAGAACCAGCCTTTCAGGGTCTGGTAGCGCAGCGCATCTTCCGCGCCGAACAATCCGAGAAGCATGACGTCGCTGGCCAGGATCCAGGTGCCGCCCAGGAGGAAGTAGAGGATCGCCGCGCGCAGCGGTGAAATCTCCGTGAAGGCCGGTGGTCGTGTGTTTTCGCGCATCGCCATCCATTCGACATGCCGGTTGTCAATGTAACCCGGAGCGTATAGGTGTGGAAGTACGACGCCAAATTGCGGACACTCCCCGCCATGAGCGCGCTTCCCACCGAATTGATCCTCGATCTGCCGGCACCGAACGGCGCACTTTCGGCGCTGCTCGATCGTCAGGAGGCCCTGCTCGAACGCGCCGGCATGGGCGAGGCGGCACGCCAGCTGGCAAGGCTGGTGAGCGAGGAGATTCTCAGCAATACGCTGCGCCACGCGCGCGCCACCCGACTGTGTCTGGCCATGGAAGTCGACGACGAAGGCTTGTGGTTGCGTTTCGGCGACGACGCGCCGCCGTTTGATTCCGCCACGGCTGCCACCATGGATCCCGCCACGCCGCTCGACGGGCGCGGGCGCGGCGGGCTGGGACTGCTGCTGGTGCAGCAGGCAGCCAAGGCGCTGCGCTACCATCGCGAACAGGGGCGCAACCGGCTCGACGTGCTGCTCGAGGCCTGATGGCTGCACGCGCGCGCCCCAGGGTTTCGACCTGCGTCCCTCCCAGCCGCCGCGCAAGGACATTTCCGGTGTGACCTCACTGCCCGTGCCCCCCACCAAGAAGCTCGGCCTGGTGATCGACCTCGATACCTGCGTCGGCTGTCACGCCTGCGCCGTGGCCTGCAAACAGTGGAACGACATCGGCGCCTTTGGTCCTCTGAGCGACGAGGACACCCGCGGCGCCGAGCCCGCCGGTACCTGGTTCAACCGCGTGCACAGCTACGATGTGCTGCCGGCCGATGGCGGCGCCATCACCGTGCACTTCCCGCGCTCGTGCCTGCACTGCGACAACGCAGCCTGCGTCACCGTGTGTCCCACCGGCGCCAGCTACAAGCGCGCTTTAGATGGCATCGTGCTGGTCGATGAAGCGAAGTGCATCGGCTGCAAGCTGTGCGCCTGGGCATGCCCCTACGGCGCCCGCGAATTCGACGTCGCCGCGCGGGTCATCAAGAAGTGCACGCTGTGCGTCGATCGCATCTACAACGAGGCGCTGGAGGTCTGGGACCGTCAGCCGGCGTGCGTGCAGGTCTGCCCGACGCGCGCGCGTCACTTCGGGGATCTTGGCGATCCCGGGTCGGCGGTATCGAAGCTGGTGGCCGAACGCGATGGTCAGGCACTGATGCCGGAGCTGGGCTATGCACCCGTCAATCGCTACCTGGCGCCGCGCCCGCGACGTGATGGCTGCGCCACGACCGACACGCGCAGCGACGATGACGACGACTACCGCAGCGATGCCCTGCCGCCGCTGCTGCGCTGGCTCGATCGCGCGCTGTCGCGCTGATGCATCCGGCGTTCTCGGTCATTTTCTTCACCACCCTGTCGGGTGCCGGCTACGGGCTCTGGTGGCTGCTCGGCGTGCATCTGTGGAACGGGCATTTTCCCGACAGCAAGGTGCTGAAGCTGGGCGCGCTGGCGCTCGGCTTCGTGCTGGTCAGCAGCGGACTGTTGAGTTCAACGCTGCACCTCGGGCACCCGGAGCGCGCGTGGCGCTCTTTCAGCCAGTGGCGCAGCTCGTGGCTGTCGCGCGAGGGGGTGGCCGCGATGCTCGCCTACATGCCGGCGCTGGCGATTGCGTGGCTGCTGTGGATCGACGCGAGCGCAGCGCTGATCGGCGCTGCAGGTCTGCTGCTGTCGGCCCTTTCGCTGCTCTGCGTGTTCTGTACGGCACGCATCTACACCTCGCTGGCGCCGGTGCCGGCCTGGCACAACGCCTGGGTGCTGCCGGTCTATCTGCTGCTGGGGCTGTATTCGGGCGGCGTGCTGCTGTGGGCCTTCCAGGCGCTCGGCGGCCATCCGCTGACGCGCGTTCCGCTCACGGCCCTTGGCATCATGGCGCTGGCCGGCGCGCTCCTCAAGCTTGGCTACTGGCGCTTCATCGATCGTCAATCGCTGCCGGTGGATGCCGCCTCGGCACTTGGTCTGTCGGGCCGCGGCGAGGTGCGGCGCTTCGAGGCGCCGAACACCGAAGCGGCGTTCCTGATGAAGGAAATGGGCTATCGCGTCGCGCGCCGCCACGCGCGTCGCCTGCGCCTGATTGCCATTGTTTCGGCCTTTGTACTGCCTGCAATCGCCATCGCAGCCGGCTATCATGCGCGCGGCGCCCAGGGCTGGCTGGCACCACTCGCCGCCGCCGCCGTCATGCTCGGCATCATCGTCGAGCGCTGGCTGTTCTTCGCGCAGGCGCGCCATCTGGTCAGCCTCTACTACGCACCGGACGAACCCCGGAACCATCCCGATTGAGGAGTCAATGCATGCGTCATGTCATCATCGCCGCCGCCCTGCTGGTCGCCCTGTCGTCTGCGGCCGGTGCCGAGACCTGGAGCGGCACCGGTGAGCTTGGCCTGGTGATCTCGCGTGGCAACAGCGAGGCGGAAACGCTCAACACCAAACTCGCCGTCGGCCGCGAAGGCGAGCAGTGGAAGCACAGCGCGTTCTTCGCCGCGCTGCGCAGCACGCGCGACGGCGACACCACCGCCAACCGCTATGAGCTCGGCGCCAAGAGCGAGTACCGGCTTTCCGAGCGCAGCTACAGCTACGGATCCCTGCGCTACGAGAATGACGACTTCGCGCCGTTCGACTACCAGTGGACGGCCGCCTTCGGCTACGGCCGCACGGTGATCAAGAGTGACACCACCGTCCTGAGCTTCGAGGCCGGCCCGGGATTTCGACGTGCCCGCCCGCGCGACCTTGACTCGCCGATCAGCGGTGCACCGCTGCAGCAGGACACCGACAGCGAACTGATCCTGCGTGCCGCGGCCAACTTCAAGCACCGCATCAGCGACACCACCGATCTGGTCAACGCCACCCTGCTCGAGTCCGGCGACGACAACACCCTGGTGCAGAACGAACTGGGCCTGCAGGTGAAGATCAACGCACGGATGGCGCTCAAGGCCGGCTTTCAGGTACGCCACAACACCGAGGCCGATGCCGACACCAGGAAGACCGACACCCTGACCACGCTGAACCTGGTGTACAGCTTCTAGGGATCGTCTGCTCAACTCATCCCTTCGTGCTGCCCGGTAGTGCGCTACCCTTGGCGGTCTGCCGAAGGGGATTCCGATGCGCAAGCTGGCCTGCACCATTCTCGCTGCACTTCTGGTAACACCGGTGGTTGCGGCCGACCTCGACGCGCTGGCCGGGTCGGTTGATGCCAAGGTGCTGGACTGGCGCCGTGACATCCATCAGCACCCCGAGCTTGGCAACCGGGAATTCCGCACTGCCGCGCTGGTGGCAGCGCACCTGGAGGGCCTGGGACTGGAGGTCAAGACCGGCGTCGCCCACACCGGCGTGGTGGGCATCCTGCGCGGCAGTCGGCAGGGTCCGCGGCTGGCGCTGCGCGCCGACATGGATGCGTTGCCGGTGACCGAACAGGTCGAGCTTCCGTTTGCCTCCACAGTCACCACTGAATTCCGCGGCCAGACCACCGGCGTGATGCACGCCTGCGGCCACGATGCCCACGTCGCGATTCTGATGGGGGTGGCCGAGGCTCTGACGTCGCGCCGCGACAGTCTGCCCGGCGAAGTGATGTTCATTTTCCAGCCGGCCGAGGAGGGTCCGCCCGAGGGTGAGGAGGGCGGCGCCGCGCTGATGCTCAAGGAGGGACTGTTTGACGACTTTCCGCCCGATGCGGTGTTCGGCCTGCACGTCGGAGCCGGCATTCCTTCCGACACCATCGCCGTACGCCCGGGGCCGTTCCTGGCCGCGGCCGACAGCTTTCGCATCATTGTCAAAGGGCGGCAGGTTCACGGCTCGCGACCGTGGAGCGGGGTCGATCCGATCGTCGCCGCGGCCGACATCGTCTCCACCGCGCAGACCCTGGTCAGCCGTCGCAGCGAACTGACCCGCGCGCCGGTGGTGGTCAGCTTTGGCGCCATCGCCGGAGGCATCCGCCAGAACATCATCCCTGACCGGGTGGAGTTGATCGGAACCATCCGCACCTTCGAGCCCGACATGCGCGAGGCGACTTTTGCCGGACTGCGCCAGATTGCCGAGCATGTGGCGGCTGCCCACGGGGCGACAGTGGACGCCGACATCCCGTGGATGGCCGGCTATCCGGTCACGCGCAACGATCCCGATCTGACCGCGCGCATGCGCCCGTCGCTGGAGCGCGCTGCCGGCGGCAAGGTGATCGAGATCCCGGCCATCACTGGCGCCGAAGATTTCTCCGAGTATGGCAAGTACGCGCCGGCGCTGTTCTTCTTCGTCGGCGCCACACCTCCGGACCAGGACATGGCCTCGGTAGCCACCAATCATTCGCCGCTGTTTTTCCTCGACGAGGCGGCCTTGAAGCTTGGCACGCGCGCCATGCTTGCGTTGACCATCGACTTTCTGGACGGCGGAGGCGCGCCTTGAGCGCTGTCGAAGATTCGCCGCTGGGCAAGGTCTCCGGCTACGCGCAGCGCTATGACCCGGACCTGCTTTTTTCCATCGCGCGCGCGCCCAAGCGCGAAGAAATCGGCGTGCCCTCACCGCCACCCTTCTTTGGCGTCGATATCTGGAACGCCTACGAATTCTCCTGGCTCGATGCGCGCGGCAAGCCACGGGCGGCGATTGCCGAGTTCCGCGTACCGGCCGACGCCCCGAACATCATCGAATCAAAGAGCGTGAAGCTCTATCTCAACGGCTTCTCCGGGACCCGTTTCGACAACCCCGAAGCGGTGCGCAGCGCCCTCGGACGCGACCTGTCCGCCGCCGCGGGCGCCAACCTGGCGGTGGTGCTGACCCCGCCGACGGCCGGGGGATTCGTGATCGAGGCCTTGCAGGGCGAATGCATCGACGACCTCCCGCTCGACGTCGATCACTACGGTCCGCCGCAGCCCGAGCGCCTGCTGGCAGACGCTGAACACCCGACGCGCGAAGCCCTGGTGTCGCACCTGCTTAAATCAAATTGCCCGGTCACCGGCCAGCCGGATTGGGCCAGCCTGCAGATCGACTACCAGGGGCCGCGCATCGATCGCACCGGTCTGCTGCATTACCTGATCGGCTTCCGTGATCACGCCGAGTTTCACGAACAGTGCGTGGAGCGCATCTTCATGGATCTGTGGACGCGCATTCGCCCCGCCGAACTGAGCGTCTACGCGCGCTACACGCGGCGCGGCGGCATCGATATCAATCCCTTCCGCACCAGCGTTCGCGGTGCCGAGCCGGGCAACCCGCGGCTGGCGCGACAGTAGTCATCGGCGCCGCGTGCGTCCCACGCGCAGTGACAGCGGCCAATCGACTTCCCTTGGCTGTGCGGGGTCGCCCCATGCCTGCGCGAAATCGGCAGCCATCAGCGAGACCGCGTCCTCGCCGCGGTCGGCGAGAAAGCGCTGGCTGGCCGACCACGAGCGCAGGTAGTCGAGATACTGCGGCAGGGTCCAGCGCGCGCGCATGGCGAACGCCGGCGCTTCGATCGGTTCGAAGGGAAAGGCGAGATCGCTGTAGCCGGATTCCACGTGGCGACGTTCCGGCGGCCAGTAGCCGGCGAGGCGTCCCTCGTAGAGCTGCATGAAGACGCGGTCGATGTCGGGGCAGACGCGGCTCAGGGCGTAGGTCCATGCGGCGATGACACCCCCAGGCTTGAGGACCCGCGAAGCCGCAACATGGAAACGGTCCAGATCGAACCAGTGCAGCGCCTGTGCGATGGTGATCAGATCGACGCTGGCCGCCGCGAGAGTCGGGTCTTCGGCAGCCTCCACCCGATAGGCGACGCGCGGATGCGCCTGCGCGTTGGTCAGCTGCGCGGCGCTGGGATCGGTGGCCACCACCCGCTCGAAATGCGCCGCCAGTGCGACCGCCGCCTGTCCGTTGCCGCAGCCGGCGTCCCAGGCAAGCGCGCGTGACGGAGCCTGCGACGCCAGCCACGCGAAAAGCTCGGCGGGGTAGCCTGGACGCGCCCTGGAATAGATCGCAGCCTGGGCCGAGAAGTGGTCCTTGAAGACCATGACGTGCCCTTTCAGGCCACCGCGCTGCGCCGGTCCCGTGGCGCCTTGGCCAGCTGCCTGAGCAGCGCGTCAAACGGCTCCGGCATGCCCAGCAGATAGCCCTGCACCTGGTCGCAGCCCTGGCGCTTCAGCCAGTTCAACTGCTCGCGCGTCTCCACCCCTTCGGCAACCACGCGCAGTCCGAGACTCTGCGCGAGGCGGATGATCAACGCGCAGATCGCGGTGGCCTTGGGTTCGCGCTCCAGGTCGGCGACAAAGCTGCGGTCCAGCTTGAGTTTGTCGGCCGGGAGTTCGCGCAGGTAGCCGAGGCTGGAATAGCCGATTCCGAAGTCGTCGATGGCGATGGCGATGCCCTGCTCGCGCAGCTGCTGCATGGTGGCAATCGCCGCCTTGGGATCCTCCAGCACCACCGACTCGGTGAGCTCGAGTTCGAGCGCCAGCGGCGGCAGGGCAAACTCGCTGACCATGCGTCCGATGTCGTCGAGCAGATCGCCGCGCAGAAACTGTGCGGCGGAGACGTTGACCGCGATGGTCAACTCGGGCCAGCCTGCGGCCACCAGGCGCCCGTGGGTGCGCGCCGCCTCGCGAAGCACCCACTGACCGATCGGCATGATCAGACCGCTTTCCTCAGCGGCAGCGATGAAGCTGCCCGGGGTCAGCAGGCCGCGCTGCGGTTGGCGCCAGCGCAGCAGCGCCTCGACGCCGACCGGGGTGCCATCTTCGGCATCGAACTGCAGCTGATAGTGCAGCTCCAGTTCGTCCCGCGCCAGCGCGTCGCGCAGCCGCGACACAAGATGCAGGCGCTCGGCGACCGCAGACTCGAAGCGCGGGTGCCACGCCATGGTGCTGTTGCGGCCGCGGCGCTTGGCCTCGTACATCGCCATGTCGGCGTGCTTGAGCAGGGTGTCGGCATCGCGCCCGCCCAGCGGCGCGATGGCGTAGCCGATACTTGGCGTGAGGTAGTGCAGGCGACCCTCGCTTTCAAGAGGCCGGGTCAGCGTCTCGAGGATGCGCGCACTGGCGTCGCTCGCAGCCCGGCCATCGCCGTGATCGTGCATCACCACCACGAACTCGTCTCCACCGAATCGACCGACGATGTCGGCATCGGGTACGCAGGCCACCAGTCGTTCCGAGACGATCTGCAGGAAACGGTCGCCGGCCGCGTGACCGAGCGTGTCGTTGATCAGCTTGAAATGATCAAGGTCGATGAACAGCACGCTGAGCGCGCAGGCGGGCTCAAGGCTTTCGGCCAGCGAGTCGATGCGCTCCACGACCAGGCGCCTGTTGGGCAGTCCGGTGAGCTCGTCGTGTGTGGCGCTGTGAGCCAACGCTTCCTGCGCCTGCTCGCGGTCGGTGACGTCAGACACCACGCTGAGGAAGTGCGTGGTAATGCCCTTGACGTCACGCACCGGCGCCACCTGGATCTCCAGCCAGCGCACGCCATGGAGGTCGTCATTGAGCTGCGTGAGGCTGCGCCCTTCCTGGCGCCGGGCGAGGGCCATGCCGATGAACTCGAGCGACTGGCGCCATCCCTTGCAGCGTTCGCCGACGACATCCAGCGCGCGACCCAGCAGGTCTTCTTCGACAAAGCGGGTGATCTGCTCGAAGGCCGGATTGACGTAGGCGACCAGCATGTCGGGTTCGTCGTTGCGCACCACCAGCACGCCGTTGTTGGCCGATTCCATGGCGCGACGCAGCAGTCGCAGGTCGGTCTCGTCGCGCAGGCGCTCACTGATGTCGAGCATGCCGCCGACCATGCGTATCGGCCGGCCCTGTTCGTCGCGCAGGATGAATCCGCGTTCGGCCACCTCGGCGTACTCGTCGTTGCCGCGCCGGAAGCGGTAACGCTCGCTCCACAGCGAATGATCGCCATCGAGGGCCTGCTGCAGGCTCTGCATCACCCGCCCCTGGTCATCCTCATGGATGCGGCCTGTCCAACCGCGCAGGTTGGGGCCGAACAAGTCGCGGTCGACCGCGAATATCTCGTAGAAACCGTCGCTCCACCACAGGGCGTCCTTGCGCACGTCCCAGTCGTAGATGGCGTCGCTGGTCGCCAGCGCCACCAGACGGAAGCGGCTCTCGCTGGCCTCGCGACGGACTTCGTCACGCAGCCGGGCGCTGATGTCCTGCACGACCACCAACCGCGCCGGCTGTCCCTGGAACTCGATGTTGCTGCCGAAGGTAAGCACGTCGAGCGGCGTGCCATCGCGCCGCTGGTGCTTCCATACGTGGCTGCGACGCATCTCGTCGCTCCACTCGCGTGTCGCGGCAAACGCCAGTTCGCGCTGCGCCTCGGCGAGAAACCCGATCGCGTCGGTAGCGATCAGTTCGCTGCGCTGATAGCCGTACTCGTGCAGCAGCGCGTCGTTCACCGCGAGGATCGCGTGGCTGTCGCGATGGAACACGTAAGCCGGCAGCGGGTTGCGTTCGAACAGGAAGCGGTACTGGTCCTCGGTCTCGCGCATGCGCGCAAGCAGGCGACGTTGGCGCAGATTGGCGCGCGCCAGAGCCCGATAACCCAGCACCCAGGAGAGGATCAGCGCCACCAGGGCAAGACCGACCAGCAGCAGACCTTCGCGACGCGATCCGAACAGCTCCCGGTCGGGCACACCGAGCAGAAGGCCGCCCAGCATTGCGAGCAGCAACAGCAGCCCGACAGCCAGCAGCGAGTGGTGGCGCGAGGAGCCGTCCTCGCCGTTCACCCGCGCGCCATCCTGATGGCGCGCGCCGACCGTTCTGGCGGCATCGAATTGCCTGGATTCATCCATCCCGGGAGCGGGCCACGCGGGTACTCGG
>CAZGKE010000051.1:17298-22333 GCA_964526035.1 uncultured Gammaproteobacteria bacterium
TCGGAGCCCATCAGCTGCGAGGGCGTGCGGTAGCCGCCCTCGGCCGGTGGGTCGTCGAGCAGACGGCGGGCGATGCCGAGCGCGGCCTCGGCGGTAATGGTGTATCCATTGGGCAGCGTCAGCATGGCGCGCTCCACGTGGCCGGCGGCATCGGTCACCTCGCCCCAGACGGTGCAGCCGGTCTTCATGCGCTTGTCTTCAGAGGGACCCTTGATCGACTTCTCGACGCGCTTCTTCATGAAGTTCTGCACCAGACCCAGCCGCAGCAGCGGCTGCACCATGCGCAGTCGGCGCAGACGCTTGGCGGCCGATGGCGGCACCGTCATGTACACCTCGATGTCGGGGATACCGGTGGAGACATGGGCCGTGAAGACGTCGCCCCAGGGTATGGTGATGGCCAGACGCTGCTGGCCGTCGCGCACGAAATAGCGCGACTTCCAGGCCAGCGGCACGGTCTTCAGCTTGCCGTCCTTGCGCACGCGGCCGCCCTTGCCGAGCCCCTCGACACCGGTCTTGGCGGTGCCCGGGCTAGGTCCGCCGCCGCCGTCGAAAGCCAGCACCAGCGACACCGCCTCGGGCATCTTCGCCTTCAGCATCGCCGCCAGGCAGTCGGTTGGCACCACATCGAAGCCGGTGCCCGGAATCACGATGATGCCGCGTTCGGCGGCGCGTGCATCCTGCGCGTGGCAGTGGGCGAAGACGTCGATCTCGCCGGTGATGTCGAGGTAATGCGCACGCGCTTCAAGGCAGCCCTCGACCATCGGCGCGCAGGTCTGCGAGAAGGGGCCGGCGCAGTGCAGCACCAGGTCCATGCCCTCGAGGTTCGTCTTCACCGTGGACGGCTCGTCGAGCGCGAAGGCGCGGTGCGGCAGCTCAAGCGTGTCGGCCAGGCGCCTGACCGCCTCGACGTTGCGTCCGGCCAGGGTCGGCGTCAGGCCCTCGGCCTTGGCCAGTTCGGCAATGAGGCGGCCGGTGTAGCCGTTGGCGCCGTAGATCATCCAGTTCGACATGGGCGTGTCCTCAACTCGTTGCGGCGGATTCGGGTCTGGGCTTGCGGTGCGCGCCGACCATCTGCATCAGCTTGCTGAAATACCGCTCGGGAAACCAGCGCTTGAAGCGCCACAGCATGCGTTCGCGGCGGGTGGGGATGATCAGGAAGCGCCCGCGCGCCAGTTGCGCGGCGATGGCGGCGGCGATCGAATCCGGGGTTTCGCCGCTGGCCTGCATCAGCTTGGAGGCCATGCGCCGGGTGTTGTCGTCGGGACAGCGCATGGATTCCAGCAGCCGGGTCGGAAAGAACGCCGGGCAGGCCACCGAGACCTTGACGCCGGATCCGTGCAGTTCGGCGCGCAGACTTTCGGAAACCATCAGGGCACCGACCTTGGACACCGCATAGCTGGCGATGTCCGGAGCGCCTGCGAGCGCGGCGAAGCTGGCGATGTTGAGCACCTGCCCGCGCCCGCTGCGGCGCATCGCCGGCACGAAGGCACGGCAGCCGCGCACCACACCGAGGGTATTGATGTTGATCACCCAGGGCCAGTCGTCGGCGGCCGACTCCACCACGCCACCGCCGGACGACACGCCGGCATTGTTGATCAGCAGGTCGACGCGGCCGAAGGCTTCCAGCGCGGCATCGGCCAGGGCCTGCACCGAGGCGTCGTCGCCGACGTCGACCGGCAGCGCGAGGTGGCCGTCGCCGCCGAGCATGGACACGGTTTCGGCCGCACGCTCGGGCAGCAGATCGGCGCAGGCCACGCGCGCCCCCTGCGCGGCGTAAAGGCGGGCAAAGGCCCGGCCCAGGCCGGATCCGGCCCCGGTGATGACGACGGTCTGGAACATACGCACCCGTACGGACTATGCTCCCGGCATTCTAGTGCAGGATAAAGAACGTGTCCGATTCCCTGTTCGAACTCTCCGGCAAGACTGCCCTGGTGACCGGCGCCAGCCGCGGCATCGGCGAATCCATCGCCCGCCTGCTGGCTGCGCATGGCGCCCATGTGATCGTGTCCAGCCGCCGTCAGGAGGCTTGCGAGGCGGTCGCCGGATCGATCCGCGAAGGCGGCGGTCAGGCCACCGCGCTGGCCGCGCACATCGGCGAAGGCGAGGCAATCGAGGGCCTGTTCACGGCGCTCGACGAACGTGAGCTGGCGCCCGACATCCTGGTCAACAACGCTGCCGCCAACCCCTACTTCGGCCCCATGCTGGACATGCCGATGGGTGCCTTCGACAAGACCGTCGAGGTCAACATCCGCGGCTATTTCCTGGCCAGCATGCTGGCCGCGCGACGGATGAAGGACAAGGGCGGCGGCGCCATCATCAACATCGCCTCGGTCAACGCGAAGCGTGCGGCGCCGATGCAGGGCGTGTACTCGATGACCAAGGCCGCCATCGTCAACCTCAGCGAGGGCATGGCCAAGGAGCTTGCCGGCCACGGCATCCGCGTCAACGCGGTGCTGCCGGGGCTGACCGACACCAAATTTGCCGGCGCCTTGACCTCCAACCCGGAGATCCTCAAGCGCTTCCTGATGCTGGTGCCGCAGAACCGCGTGGCGCAGCCCGACGAGATCGCACCGATGGTGCTGTTCCTGGCCTCGCCGGCGGCCAGCTACATCACCGGTGGCTGCTTCGCCGTGGACGGCGGCTATCTGGCCTGAGAGCCGGTATTCACTCCCGATTTCCATCATGGCCGTGAAACTCAAAGACCTGGAGGACGCCCTGCATTACAGCAGCGACGGTGTCCAGTACGGGGCCACCGTCTACGTGAACCGCGAGAGCGGCGAGCTGTGGTTCGTGAGCGAAGTCCTGGGCATCGACCAGGAGCTACCCGACGACCTCGACGACGATGCACGCTACGCCGTCGTGCCCGGCGCCAGGGACCTCGACCTCGGCCAGAGATTGGTCTGGCGTTTCGTCAACCAGCACGCCGAGCATCTGTACGACGCGGTCGCGGCAGCCTTCTCCCGGCGCGGGGCATGGCGACGCTACAAGGATCTCCTTGACCGCCACGGCAAGCTCGACGCCTGGCACGCCTACGAGGAAGAGCAGACCCGCTTGGCGCTGAAGGAATGGTGCGAGACCGAGGGGATCGAGCTCGACGCGACGTGACGGCGAGCACGCATCCCCGGGCTGGAGGCTGTTCGCCCTGCTGTCGGCAGGCTCCCATGGGTCCTCGGCTCACGTCGGCCGGAATCGATGGCAAGAGCCGGGTCCTCGGCTCCACTTGCCGGCCCTTCCGCTCCAAGGTAGCGTTCCATCGTCGTTCTCAGCGGATTGAGCGGAGACAGGATGTTACGCACCGAGATTACGCACCCGCGGCGGGCACAGGCTGATGTTCTTGCAGGATTTCCCCTGGAAACTTCAGGAGCCAACCTGGATTACGCACGAGGTTTACGCCCCGCTTCGCGGAACGACAAGTAGTTGGCCCTCATGTCGAATCCGCGCCTTCAACTGGCCGTTCTATTCGCACTGCTCCTGCTGTGTGGCTCTGTGCACGGTCAATTATTGCTCCCAGATTCGCCCCGGCCTCGCCAAGCCGAAGCTGAGAAGGTTGCATCGGAGTGGCTGGATCTAGTGGACGCGGACAGAGATGTCGAGTCTTTCGCCCTTCTAACGGACGTCTTCCGAGCGAATCTCACGCCGGAAATCTGGCGCGAGTCCGTTGCGCAAACCAATCGTGATCTTGGTAAACGTCTTTCGAGAACCTTGCGCAGACTAGTCTGGTACCAGGACCCGGCTGACGCACCGCTGCCCGGAACCTACGTCGCGGTCGAGTTCGACAGCGTGTTTGAGAACGCCGAATCCCATTTTCAGTACGTCATTCTCCACTCGATCTCCGGCGAACACTTTCGAATCATGCGCAACGAGTCCACGTTCGTTCTGAAGAACCCGCCAAGCTCGTTGGGTGAGCGCTAACTATGTGTGTACTCAAGCCGACCGCCGGGGAGCCCTTTCGTTTCAACCTGCCGCTGTCGGCCGGCGGCAGGTTAGCACGGCGTTAGACCACGCAAACAACCCACCTCCGCACTCGTAGCGCCAATGAAGACAACTTCGCGCCACACCACCGCCGCGGACACGACCGAGGCAGTGGACGCACTGTTCAAGACGCTGGTCCACCCATTCAAGGCGGAGGTTCAGACGATGCGAGAAGCAATCCTCGAAGCCGATCCAGGCATCAAGGAGGGCGTGAAGTGGAATGCACCCAGCTTCCGTACCCACGAGTACTTCGCCACGGTCAATCTCCGTGAGAAGCAGGGCTTCGCTGCAATCCTTCATCTGGGCGCGAAAGTACGCGGCCAGGATGCGCCTGAAATCAAAGTCGAAGACCCCAGCAAGTTGCTGAAGTGGCTTGCTGCCGATCGCGCCCTGGTCCGCTTCAATGACAAGGAGGACCTCGCGGTCAAGCGCTCAGTCTTCATCCGGCTCATTCAGTCCTGGATCAAGCATGTCTGACTACGCGGCGCTACGGCGCGGCCATGAGGCGCGGTCTAACCCCTCGCTCAAGCCGACGCGCTACGGCAGTCGCCGCCTGGCCGCTCCAGGCCAAGGTGGTCATCGTCCTTCCGCGGCCAGGCAGCGTCTGCCGCAGCGCGCGGCTTAGATCGAACGTTAGTCGGCACACGTAGCCGGAGGGAGTCCATGCAACCACTACTCGCTGCTGCCGCTTTGCTTGCAGTTGCCACAGGCGTTGTGCATTCACTGCTGGGGGAGCTGCTGATCTTTCGGCACCTTCGTCAGTCTTCAATTGTCCCTTCATTGCCAGCCCCGCCGTTGCAGGCGCGCAACGTACGTATCTTGTGGGCCACTTGGCATCTCGCGTCGGTGCTTGGATGGGTCATGGCCGCATTGTTGTGGCAGCTCGCGCGTAACCCAGGGCGTGAGCTGCCGGCGAGTTCAGTGCTTTGTGCCTCTGCGGTTGGCTTCATTGCGGGCGCACTTCTAGTACTCATTGGCACTCGTGGGCGTCATCCTGGCTGGGTTGCGCTTGGCGCGGTGGGCATTTTGTCATGGGCCGCGATAGGTGCCGTCTAACTATGTG
>CAZGKE010000052.1:0-22311 GCA_964526035.1 uncultured Gammaproteobacteria bacterium
GAATGATCACTGAGCCGGTATTCGGGTGTTCTGGTCGTGGACGAGGCGCCAGGCGCCGTCTTCATAGCGGAACGCGAATGTCACCCAGCTGTGACTGCGGCTGGCGCCATCCTCTCCAGACGACTCGTAGGTGCTGCGGGTGGTGACGATGGCGAAGTCGTCCGCCACGACCTTCGAGATTGTCTCGAAGGCGATCGTCCATCCGGGTGTGGCGAAGAAGCGCTCATGGAAATCGAGGTACTCGGCTCTTGTCGAGGTGTGGGTACCGTTCGGCAGGATCAGAGTGAGCGCTTCGCCCCGGGTGAGCGTCGGCTCGAGCGCAGGCATGTCGCGCGCCTGCACCGCCTGCACATGCCGTTCGAACGCAGCCTCGAACGAAGGCCGCGACCCATCGGTGGCGAGGCTGGACTGCGCAACCAAAGCCAGGCACAGCGTGAATCCCGCGATCAACTTGTCCATCATCCACCTCGCAGAACACCGGTCTTGCTTCTTCCATACACCCGGGGGAACCCCCGATCAAGCAGGCGCGCGTCGCACCCGCGGCTGACGGGCCGGTCCGCCAGGCGCGTACACGGGCATGGTGGCGGGATGCGCACCGACGGCAGGCCGATGACCCTGCGACGACGTCGATTGCGAAATCCCGGGATACGGCAATGCACGGCGCCGAACGCAGAAGGTCCACCGCTCTGAACGAACCCTGGCAAGTCCTTTCGGATCGCGGCTGCAGCACCGGCCTGCGGACTCGTTCAGAGGTTTCTTCACCACTTTTTGACATCCAGGCTTCCTCAAAGCTATTCTTGATCGGTAAAATTCGGTTTTGGGGGTGGCGTGGGTGAGTGCTACACCACGCTTCGGAACAATCCAAGGTGCGAGTCCGCTGGAGTCGGCACCTTGACCAAGAAGAGCAATCATCCGGGGAGTCACAACAATGCAGCTCGCAATACGATCTGTGCCAGTCCTGGCCGCAGGCCTTGCACTCATGTTCGCAGGCGCAATCAGCGCCCAGTCATCCAGTTTCTCCACCGCCCCTGGGGGCGAAGCAATAACGTTCAAGCCCATCGCTACAGGTGGACCTGGCTGCGGGACCGTCACCCTGACCCAGTCCGCTTCGCAGGCAGTCACGGCGCTCAACAGCGTTTCCTGCAACGCCGGTGGCCTGCATGCCGACAACTCGTACTATCGCGCGTTTGACTTGAGCGGATTTCCCGGCGGCTTCAGTGTCTGCGCGGTGGAGTTTGCGATCGAGACGGCGACCGGCGCCGGTGGCGTTCAGCCGGTGACTGTCAACGTCTACGCCAACACCGGCGGAGTCTTCCCGGCCGGTACCCAGACGCTGGTCGGAACGCAGAACATCAGCCTGGCCAATCAGTCGGCGACGATCTTCAACCAGCCGCTTGCCGCGTTGGTTCCGGCCGGTAGCGGGCAACTGGTGTTTGAAGTGTTCACTCCCGACGGCCAGGCCGCGGGTCACACCTTCTTCATCGGATCCAACAACGGGGGCGAGACCGGCCCCAGCTTCCTCGAAGCTGCCGCCTGCGCCATTACCACGCCCACACCCACCGGTGCGATCGGCTTTCCGCAGATGCAGATCATCATGAACGTGCTTGGCGATCCCGCCGGCTCGGCGCTCGACATCGGTGACATTACGGAATTGGACGTTTGCGCGCGCGAGCCGACCAACGAGAACGGCATCATCGAGCCAGGCGAGCGGATCAACTTCACGATCCCGCTGGATGCGGTGGGTGGCGACTTCACCAACGTCGTCGGTACCCTGACTTCAGGTACTGCCGGTGTCACCATCGTCACCGGCATGGGCACCTACGGCAACATTGCCGACGGCGACAGCGCGAGTGCCAACTTCAGCATCCAGCTGGATGAGACCTTGGCCTGCGGTTCCGCGATTGATCTGAGTCTGGCGGTGACCAGCACCGAAGACAATTTCTCCTTCCCGATCACCCGCAACGTCGGTCAGTCGGCAGACTTCACGTACAACGGCCTGCCTGCGGCGATTCCCGACAACACCCCGGCCGGTGTGAGCGTCACGGCCGATGTAGGCGGCGTACCGGGCCCGATCACCAATGTGGAAGTCCAGGTCAACGCGACCCACACATGGGTGGGTGACGTCACGCTGCGCCTGACCAGCCCTGGGGGCACGGTTGTCACGCTGCTTGATCGTCCGGGCGTTCCTGCCTCGGGCTTTGGCTGCAACAACGAGAACATCAACGTGTTGTTCGCCGACGGCCAGCCCGATCCGGAAAGCATCTGTGGTCCCGCCGATACGCCGTGGCCGGTCACCGACGCTTCGCCGGTCCCGGGTGATGCGATGGCGGATTTCATCGGCGAAGACGCCAACGGCACCTGGACCCTGACGGCAATCGATTCCGCCGGCGGTGATACCGGTACCGTCGTCGACTGGGAGCTGTTCATCACGCCGGCGGCTGTCGGTGTCTGCAATGTCTGCCCGGCCGGTATCGACCTGCCTGAGGCGGTCTCAGTACCCACGCTGGGCGTGGTCGCTCTCGGCGGCCTGGTCGTCCTGCTCGGTGGCCTCGGCCTGTGGATGCGGCGACGCATGAGCGTCGGCTGACAGCGGCCGTTCCGACCTGCAAAAAAGGCCTGCCCCTCGGGGCAGGCCTTTTTCTTTGCCGACCGCAAGGTTGACCTGCGGAGTCCGCTCAAGCGCCCGCGGTGGGCATCTGGTTGCACCGTCACTCCGGCCACAAGCAACCCGCACACCGCACAACGACCGGTCAAAGCAGCACCACCTCCTCCGCGGCGGTCGGATGAACCGCCACGGTGGCCTCGAAATCGGAGCGAGTGGCACCCATGCGGATGGCGACGGCGAAGCCTTGCAGCATTTCGTCGGCGCCTTCGCCGAACAGGTGCAGGCCGACCACGCGCTGGTTGGCGCCTGCACATACCATCTTGAAGTAGCTGCGTGCGCCGTGGTCGACAAGCGCGGCGCGCATGGGGCGAAATTCGCCGCTGTGCACGGTGACGCTGTCGCCGTGTTCGGCACGCGCCTCCTCCTCGGTGAAGCCGACCACGCCGACCGGTGGGTGGCTGAACAGCACGGTGGGGACGCAGTGGTAGTCGAGCCGCGCGTCGGTCTCACCACCGAACACGCGGTCCATCAAGCGACGTGCGGCGGCAATCGCCACTGGAGTGAGCTGGACGCGGCCGGTGACGTCGCCCACCGCGTACACGCCAGCGGCCGAGGTATTCTGAAAGTCGTCGACGTCGACGTGGCCACCCTCCTCCAGCGCAACGCCTGCTTGATCGAGGCCGAGGTCCTCGACGTTGGGCGCGCGGCCGATGGCCCAGATGATGCGTTCGTAGGCGCCCGACTGCTTGCCGTCGGCGAAGCGCAGATGGATCGCGCCCGGAGCGCCTTCCAGCGCCGCCACCGCGTGACCGCAGTGGATGCCGATGCCCTGCACGCGCATGGCGTTGGACAGGTGCCGCGACATGTCCGCATCGAAGCGCCCGATCAGATGCTCGCCGCGCACGAAGATGTCGACCCTGCTGCCCAGCGTGGCGAGCACGCCTGACAGTTCGGTGCCGACGTACCCACCGCCCACAAGCGCCACGCTCGACGGTGCGCGGGTCCAGCGGAAGAAGCCGTCGGAGTCTTCGCCAAGCTGAGCGCCGGGCAGTTCCGGCCAGCGCGGACGAGCGCCGCTGCCGATGAGGATGTGCGGCGCCTGCAGCACGCTTTCTCCGATCTGGACCTTGCCCGCACCCATGAGGCGTGCGCGGCCGTCGATCAGTTCGATGTCGGAGATTTCGAAGCGACGCAGGTAGCTGGCGCGGATGCGCTGGATGTAGGCCTCGCGCAGGCCGATGAAGGCGGGCCAGTCGAGCGCGCCCGGCCGACTGTCGAAACCGGCCCGCATGGCGTCAGCCTGGGCGCCGGCGAGCTGCGCGGCGATCCACATTGCCTTCTTGGGCACGCAGCCGCGATTGACGCAGGTGCCGCCGAGCGTACCGGATTCGACCAGCGCCACGCGGGCGCCATGACCGGCGGCGCGGAAGGCGCCGGCAATGCCGGCGGAGCCAGCTCCGATGACGATGAGATCGAATTTCGGATTCACACTTTGCTCCTGGGAGCCACAGCACAAGGTTGGCAGGTGGGCTGAAACCGCGATAAGGGTTTCAACCGGGGCTTCGGGAAGCGGCTTTCGCCGCCGCCGCCAATCGACTACCGAACCCTTCCATGCAGGAACCGGACTGCGCGCCGGCTGCTGACATCAGCCAAAACGCGTGGGTGACAAGGGCGCGGGATCGATATCGGGCTCTGCGCCGGTCAGCAGATCGCGTACCAGCATACCCGTGGCGGCGCACATGCTGATGCCGAGCATGCCATGTCCGGTGGCCAGGGTCAGGTTGGACAGGCGCGGCGTGGGGCCGATGATGGGCAGGTCGTCGTAGGTCATCGGACGCCAGCCGTACCAGGTTTCCTGTGGCTCGCCCGCGCCCGGCTCGTGCAGGAAT
This sequence comes from uncultured Gammaproteobacteria bacterium, assembly GCA_964526035.1. Taxonomy (GTDB): domain Bacteria; phylum Pseudomonadota; class Gammaproteobacteria; order Xanthomonadales; family BPKI01; genus DAOMOD01. The sequence goes on from CAZGKE010000052.1 coordinate 4,495, forward strand.
TCGGCGGCGCCGCGACGCAGGGCCGCCAGCCGCACCGCGTTCAACGTGGTGTCGTAGCCGGAGAACTCCATGGTGCTGCCCAGGCGGAAGCCATCTGCCCAGGTGGTGACGCACACGCTCGGCTCCTTCAGCACCAGCGGGCGGCGCGGCGCCAGCTCGGGGCGTGCAAAGGTCATGGAATAGCCCTTGCCGGGCTGCACCGGAATGCGAAGGCCGAGACTGCGCGCAAGCCCGGGCGACCACGCGCCGCCGGCCAGCACGGTTTCGCCTGCACGCCACTCGCGTCCGGCGGCTCGCACGCCGAGCAGGCGATCATCTTCGACGATGAAACCGTCCACCTCGGTGTGCTCGCAAATGCTGCCGCCGCCGGCGCGAACGGCAGCAGCCAACCCCTGCACGAGGCGGTCCGGACGCAGGCTGGCATCGCCGGGGAAATGAATGCCGCCTGCCACGCCCGGCTTCAGCGCCGGTTCTTCGCGCTCCACCTGGGCGCCTTCCCACAGTTCCGCCTCGATGCCGAGCGGCGCCAGTTCCTCGCGCCAGCCGCTGCAGGCATCGAACTCGCGCGCGCTGCGAAAGACATAGAGCAGGCCGCTGCGGCGGTAGGCGCAATCGATGCCGGTCTCGGCGAGCAGCGCCTCCAGCGCATCGCGCGAGGCGTTCAGCAGGCGCGCCCTGATTGCCGAAGCAAGCGCGTAGTCGCGCGCATTGCAGCGCGCCGAGAAACGCAGCAGCCACGACCACAGAGCCGGGTCGAATCGTGGGCGGATGTAGAACGGCGCGTCCGGTTTCAACATCCACTTCAGTCCCTTGGCGACTGCGCCTGGCTCGGCCAGAGGCGGCGCGTGGCTGGGCGTCAGCGTGCCGCAGTTGCCGTGGCTGGCACCTGCGCCGACCGTTTCGCGTTCCAGCACGGTCACGCTGCGGCCGGCCTGCAGCAGATACCAGGCGCTGCACAGCCCGATGACGCCGCCGCCAATGATCAGGACATCCGTCTTGCTCTCCGACATGGGCAGCGATTGTACGGTGACAGCCGGGGCCACGGCGCGCATCCGACGCAATCGTCGCAGCCGTTCCGCACCTATCGCCTCCATCCCGGCACCATGCAAGGCCGGGCTTCGGGCAGGAGCAGCGAAAGCCGCGAAAATCGCCACGCACGGTCAAGCGAAGCGCGCCCTTCCGCCCGCCAGCCGCACGAACGCAATCGACGCTTCAGCCGAAGATGCGCAATGCCAATGCGCTACCCTACCCGCAAGCCCGAACGGAGCCCGACCGTGCGCATCCTGACCGCCCTGCTGTTCTCGCTCGCCTGCGCCGCCGCACACTCGGCTTCATTCGCCTTCCGCAACGTCCACGTAGTGCCCATGGACAGCGAGCGGGTGATCGAAGCGCAGACCGTCGTCGTCCGCGACGGTCGCATCGTCACGCTCGGTGCCGCCGACGTGGTGGAGATCGCCGACGGCACCACGATCATCGACGGCACCGGGCTGTACCTGATGCCCGGTCTCGCCGAGATGCATGCGCATATCCCCAACACCGCGGACATGGATGCGGTACAGCGCGTGCTGGACCTGTTCCTGGCCAACGGCGTGACCACCATCCGCGGCATGCTCGGCGAACCCGGTCACATCGGTCTGCGTGAGGCGGTGGCCAGTGGCGAGCGCGACGGCCCACGCATCGTCGCCGCCGGTCCCTCGCTCAACGGCAACTCGGTGACCAGCCCGGAGCGCGGCGCCGAGATGGTGCGCGAGCAGCACACCGCCGGCTTCGATCTGATCAAGATGCACCCCGGCCTGACGCCGCCGAAGTTCGATGCCATCGCCGCCGCGGCGCGCGCGCTGGGCATGCCCTTCGGCGGGCACGTGTCAGTGGAGGTCGGCCTGCCGGACAGCCTCAAGGGCGGTCAGCTCACGGTCGATCATCTCGACGACTACATGCGCCATCTGCTGCCGCCGGATTCGGATGCGGCGCGCGCCACGCTGCCCTTCTTCTTCGGCGTCAATCTCGCGCGGCATGCCGACGCCTCGCGCATTGCGGCGCTGGTGGAAATGACCCGCGAAGCCGGCGCCTGGGTGGTGCCTACCGAGCACCTGATGGTCGGATTGCTCGACGACACGCCGACCGAGGAGCGGCTCGGCGAACCCGAATACCAGTACGTCTCGGCAGCCACGCGCGAACAGTGGACGCAGCAGCGCGACATGCTGCGCGCGCATCCGACGTTCGATGCAGCCGGCGCGGCGCGCTTCCTGGAACTGCGTCGCCACCTGATCAAGGCGCTCGACGACATCGACCGCGTGCTGCTCGGTGCCGACGCGCCGCAGATGTTCAACGTGGCGGGATTCTCGGCGCATCGCGAGCTGGTGCTGTATGTCGGCGCCGGGCTGTCGCCGTTTCGCGCACTGCGCACCGGCACCGTGAACGTCGCCCGTCATCTCGGTGTCGCCGACCGCCGTGGCCTGGTGGCGGAAGGCATGGACGCCGATCTGATCCTGGTCTCAGGCAATCCGTTGCAGGACATCGGTCACGCGGCAGAGGTGCGCGGGGTGATGGCGATGGGCCGCTGGTACGACCGTGCGGCGCTCGACGCGAAGCTGGCCAACGTGAGGACGGCAGTCGGCGAATAGCCGCGGGTCAATCGGCTGCGCGCGGTTCCAGCAACTCCGGCAGGCGATCACTGCTCCGGCATGGTTTGTAGTCCACGCGCATCATCAGTGTTGCTCTTGCGCACGCCGCATCGGCTGCGCACGCAGATAGGTCAGGCTTCGCCACAGCCACTCGGCCGGCCCGAAGCGGAATCGCCTGAGCCACCAGTGGCTCAACTGCACCTGCAGGGCGAAGAAGGCGATGGCCAGCAGCACCATCCCCCAACGCGACACCTGACCGTAGAAGCCGAGGCCGTAGCCATAGAACATCCAGGTCCAGAACAGTGACTGCGTCAGGTAGTTGGTCAGCGCCATGCGTCCGGCGGGCGCCAGCCAGCGCAGGCGGCGGCCCCAGTCCGGTTGCCTGAGCAGCAGTACGATGGTCGACAGGTAGCCGAGCATCAGCAGCAGGTTGCCGGCCGTGGCGGCGGTGTTTGCGGCGGCCATCCGGTAGGTCGGCACCATCAGGTTCTCGCCGTACATCAGGTAGGACGCCAGCAGGCTGAGCAGCAGACCGGCGACCAGCCCGATGGCCATCATGCGCCTGAAGAAGCGCAGGTGCTGCCCGCTGTCAGCGAAGACACCGGAGCGCAGGAACCAGGCGCCGAGCAGAAAGTATCCGAGAATGCCCAGCCCGAAGAACGGCAATGAGCTCATCATGAAGGCCAGGTCGCCGACACGAACTGCGTTCACCTCGGCGAAGCTCCCGGCGCTCAGCGCCTGTACCGCCTGCGCGATGCCGGCCGCCAGTTCCACCTCCTGCTCGGCGAACATCGCCGCCATCTCGCCGCCGGGCGGCTCGGATTCCACGCCGAAGGCAAACAGCCACATCAAGAGCACCGGAATCAGCATGAAGGCGAGAGCCCATTTCGGCAGACGCGACACCGGAGTACGCCGAAAGAACAGCAGCATCACGATGCCGAACAGCGCGTAAGAGACCAGGATGTCACCCGACCAGATGAACAGCGCGTGCGCCAGTCCAATGGCGAGCAGCAGCAGGACACGGCGCGCGTAGACGCCGAAGAAGCCACCACCGCGTGTTTCAGCGCGGGTCAGCATGAGGGCGAAGCCCATGCCGAAGAGCATCGAGAACAGGGAGTAGAACTTGCCCTGCACCAACACCTGGGTGCCGATGGCAACCAGGCGGTCGACGCCTTCGTGCGTGGGGTCGAGCCCCAGCACGATGGCCTGGATCGGTTTGGAAAAGTACTCGAAGTTGACCAGCAGGATGCCCAGCAGGGCGAACCCGCGCAGGATGTCGAGGGTATCGATGCGCTGGCCGGCGGCCACCGGCTCCATGCGTAGTGCCTGATCGTTCATGATGACTGCTCCCCGGAAAACGCCGCCATCATGCATGCCCATGACGACGACGGACAGGGTAGGAAGTCAGATTGCGATAACGTGCAGTCTGCTGTCCCCCAATGCCGGGCGCGGGACGGTGAATGATCGCCGCCGCAAACGCTCAGTGGTGGTCGTGTCCGCCCTCTCCGTGCACGTGGCCGTGCTCGATTTCCTCGGTGGCCGCTTCGCGAACCTCGACGACTTCGATGTCGAAGGTCAGTGTCTTGCCCGCCATCGGGTGATTGAGGTCGAGATCGACCACGGTCACGCCGACCTTGGCCACCGTGGCCATCCGCTTGCCCTGGTTGGTCTCCACCATGATCTGCACGCCGGGCTGCAGATGTCCGCTGTCGCTGAAGCGCTTGCGCGGCACGCGCTGCATGAGCTGCTCATGGCGCTCGCCGTAACACTGGGCGGGCTCCAGGGTGACTTCGAAACGATCACCGGCCTCGCGCCCCATCAGCGCGTTTTCCAGACCGGGGATGATGCCGCCGGCGCCGATCAGCGCGGCCAGCGGCTCGCGACCGAAGGAGCTCTCCACGGCCTGACCCTTCTCGCTCAGGGCGTAGTGGAACTGGACGACGGTGTTTTCGGCAACTTTCATGCGGCGGCTCCGGAGCAGGGGCCGCAAGGGTACGCGTGCGCGCCCGGCGCGTCACCCGTCCGATGGAATTTGATAGATACGATCAATCATTTCAAGTGAAACAATTGCCTGGATTCATATTTGCGAATGGTTATCATTGCTCTCAGGAGGCAAGCATCCATGACCAAGACCGCCAGCTTCGCTGTCGTCCATTTCACTGTCGCCTTCACGATTACCTGGCTGATCACCGGCAGCGTGGCGCTGGGCGGCCTGGTTGCACTGATCGAACCGGCGGCCAACACGGTGGCCTATCATGTGCACGAGAAAGTCTGGGCCCGATACGGCCAGCGTCGCGCAAGAATGCCCTTGCCGGCCTGAGGCCGCACGGTCCGGACCCCCACCACCGAGATCCGGACCGACATGCACGAAGAAGAAGATCCAGCGTTCGAGGAAAGCGCACGCCAGGCCGTGGAAATGGCCAACCGGATTGCCGAACAGTTTCCCGACGCCGATCTCCGCGAGATCGCCGACGGCCTGCTTTCAGGTGCCGTGCACTTCTGGCTGTACGCGCGCCAGCCCTGCGAGGACCCCACCTGCACGGACTGCGCCGAGATTGCCACCGCCGAACTGCGTACGAGCAAATTGATGGAGCACGCGAAGGACTTCGCCGAACACAGCGACTACTTCCACAGCCCGACCGACCACAACGTCGGCCGGGCCTGAACTCATCCGGTCAGCGGCGCGCGCGCAGGCGTTGAATCAGCGCCTCGGCACCGCCGTTGCCGAGTCGCGCCAGCGCGCGCTCACGGAACGCCGTATTGACCGGCCTCTCGGCAGACTTCGCCGCGTAGACGCCGACGTCATCGAGTTCGCCGAGGCTGCGGTACTTGGTGGCAGTGAAAGGCAGCAGAGGCGTCAGCTCCTGGTCATTCTCATCGACCAGCACCCAGATGCCGCGCATTGGCCGGCTGTCTTTCACCCCGTGGAACACGCCGACCACGCGGTCGATATCGGGATCGCTGGTCTCCAGAATCATCACGATCCCCTGGCCTCCCAGCAGGTACGCGCCCAGCACCTCGCGATCGTTGGCCGGATCCATGCCAAGCACCAACCCGCCGTCACTCAGCGCCAGCACGGAATCCGCCTCGAACAGCGCCATTGATCCCGCTACGCCAAAGTCGCCGTCGATGAATGACAGCGCCCACAGCCCGAACAGCGCATCGCCGGGCGTCGTATAGGAGTAGTAGAACGGCACCAGGGTTCGACTCTGGTTGTTGAAGCTCACCAGGATGCGATCGATTCCGTTGCCCTGCTCGTGGCGGAAGCTGAGCGTGCCCGCCGCGCTGGCGTCCTGTCCGCGCTGCGAGCGGAACAGGGTGGCGGTGAACTGGGCGATGTGGACATCCTCATCGGCATCGGGTCCCCGGACCACGCTGTAGACCGGCGCACCGACCGCAGTGAGAAAGGTCGGCTGGTTGTTGGTCTCGTAGGTGTAGTAGGCGAGGAAGACGAGATCGTTCTGCCGGTCGATCGACCAGCCCTCCCCGTTGAATAGGGGGTCCCAGTAGAAGCTGTCGGCTTCGACACGGGTGAACGGCAGCAGCAGCAGGCAGGCGCAGGCAATTCGAAACAGGACGTTCAAGACGTTTCTCTCCAATGGGCGACGGCAGCTCAGCCCGACCATGCAGGCGGACGACAGGTTCGTCTGAATCAACGGCAAAGCGCGACGCCAGGGGTCACTCGGCAGCAGAACTCGAACGAAAAGCCGCAACGCACTCCACTTCGACGCGCGCCCCGGCCACCAGCTGGACGCCGCCAAACGCGCTGCGCGTGGGGAAACTCTTCTTGAAAAAACCAGCATAGACGCCGTTGAACGCCGGCCATTCCGAGATATCGGCGAGCATCACCAGGCACTTCACCACGTCGTCGAAGCCGAGGCCATGGTCGCCCAGTGCCGCGCCGATGTTTTCCATGGTCTGTCGCGTCTCGGCCTCGATACCGCCCTCAGCCAGTCCGCCACCGGGGACAAAACCAAGCTGCCCGGAAAGCATCAGCAGGTCGCCGACGCGTACTGCACCCGACAGCGGGAGGTTGCGTGCCGCGTACGCCTCCGAGCGATGGAATTCAACCGCGATACCCGCGCCGTGCGCAAGCGACGCCGACAGCAACAGCAGAGCACAGCACAGCTTGCTCAACATGGACGTACCCTCCGCAGAATGGACTGCGCCATCGTAACCCGCGGGCGGATCAGTGCGGTCCGCCGAAGTCCTGGGCGGTGCGCGCGCGTCGGTGCATGCGCTCCCGCAGCTGCTCGCGACGCCGGGCCAGCACCGCAGCGTGTGCAATCCGCGCATCCCGCTCCTGGGGCATTGCCCCGCGTGCGGCGCGAAAGGCGCAAAAATCGCGGTAGGCGGCGATGAGGTGACGCTCACGCCGCAGCAGCATCTCGATGACGATGACATCGTCGAGCAACCCGATACCGCCGATGTGGTCGGGGATCAGATCCTCCGGGTCGCTGAAGTAGGCGAGCGCGCGCAACACCTCCATGCGGTCCTCGGCAGGGAGCGCCCAGGCCTCGTCCTCCAGCATGTCGACCAGCACCCGCACCTGGCCCATCCGTTCGCGCACGTAGCGCGGTGCGGTCGCCAACGGCAGGTCCTCCAGCGCGTGCCGCGCGGCATCGAGGATGTCGGACTCCTCGGCAGTACGCGCGCAGTCGCTGGCTCGCTGCAACGCATCCTCGAAACGCTTGAGGTCCTCGGGATCGAGTTCGATGACGATGCGCATGAGGTGGAAGACTGATGGCGCGGCCGGACTCCGTCAATCGGAAGGCCTGCGCCGAAGAGCTATCTCGGAAACATTCCGCGCCCGGAAAGCGCGCCGCCCAGACCGCGCATCATGCCGCGCATGCCGCCCTTGCCGACCTTCTTCATCATCTTTTCCATCTGAGTGAACTGCTTGAGCAGGCGGTTGACGTCGGCCGGCTGGGTGCCGGAGCCGCGCGCCACGCGCTGCTTGCGCGAACCGTTGAGCAGATCCGGGCGCTTGCGCTCCCTGGGCGTCATCGAATTGACGATGGCAATCATGCGCTTGACGTCGCGGTCGTTGACCTGCGCCTTCATGTTCTGCGTCAGCTGACCCATGCCAGGCAGCTTGTCGATCAGGCTGCTCAGCCCGCCCATGCTGATCATCTGGTCAAGCTGGTCGCGAAAATCGTTGAGATCGAAGCGCTTGCCCTTCATCACCTTGGCGGCAAGCTTCTCCGCCTTGTCCTTGTCGACCTTGCGCTCCACCTCTTCGACCAGCGACAGCACGTCGCCCATGTCGAGGATGCGGCTGGCGACGCGGTCGGGGTGGAAGGGTTCCAGCGCATCGGACTTCTCGCCGGCACCGATGAACTTGATCGGCCGTCCGGTGATGTAGCGCACCGACAGCGCGGCGCCGCCACGGGCATCGCCGTCGGTCTTGGTCAGCACGACGCCGGTCAGCGGGAGCGCCTCGCTGAAGGCCTTGGCGGTGCTGGCGGCGTCCTGTCCGGTCATGGCATCGACCACGAACAGCGTTTCCACCGGATTCAGCGCAGCGTGCAGCGCCTTGATCTCGGCCATCATCGCCTCGTCCACCGCCAAGCGGCCGGCGGTATCGACCAGCAGCACGTCGGCAAATGCCTTGCGCGCTGCATCCACGGCAGCGGCGGCGATCACCTCGGGTTCTTGCGCGATATCGGAGGGGTGGAACAGCACGCCGACCTGCTCGGCCAGCGTCTGCAGCTGCGCGATGGCGGCCGGACGATAGACGTCGCAGCTCACCACCATCACCTTCTTCTTGTGGCGCTCCTTCAGCAGTCGCGCCAGCTTGCCCACGGTGGTGGTCTTGCCGGCGCCCTGCAGGCCGGCCATCAGGATCACCGCCGGCGCCGGCACGTTGAGATCGAGCGCCGCGTTGGCGCTGCCCATCACTGCGGTCAGCTCGTCGCGCACCACCTTGATGAGCGCCTGTCCCGGCGTGAGGCTCTTGAGAACCTCCTGGCCCACGGCGCGGACCTTGACGCGCTGGATCAGTGCCTGCACCACCGGCAGGGCGACATCCGCCTCCAGCAGCGCGATGCGCACCTCGCGCAGGGTTTCGCGGATGTTTTCATCGGTCAGGCGGCCGCGGCTGCGCAGTCGCTCGATGGTGCCGGAAAGTCTGTGGGTCAGCGATTCGAACATGGGATGGCAAGCGGGCCGGAGCGCGCAGTGCATTCAATGGGAAGGTGCGCATGATACCAGCGCCGCCCTTCAGGCACCGCGTCCGCTGTGACACACTTGGCGGCATGACTCCGGCACTCGTCAGTCTCGCCCTGGTCGCCTACTTCGCGGTGGCGGCACTGCTGATCGTGCGCCTGGCGCGTGAGGAGCCCATCGATCACGGCGAGCGGGCGCTCGGGCTGCTGGCGGTGCTGCTGCATTTCCTGGTGCTGGCGCGCAGTGCCAACCAGGCCGGCGGATTCGACCTGCACTTCTTTTCGGCGCTGTCCCTGGTCGGCATGGGGGTGGCTGCGGTGTACGTGATGGCCAGCCTGTCGCGCCCGATCGATGCGCTCGGCGTGCTGGTCTACCCGATCGCCGCAACCATGCTCGGGCTGCAGGCGCTGTTCGGCGGGGATCCAGCGCCGCGACCGGCCGAGTGGCAGATCCAGCTTCACGTGGCGGTGGCGCTGGCGGCCTACAGCGTGCTTTCCTACGCCGCGCTGGTCGCCATCGTGCTGGCCTTCCAGGAACGCGCGCTGCGCAGGCACCGGGTCGGGCGCCTGGTGGTGGCGCTGCCGCCGCTCACCCTGACCGAAGCGATGTTGTTCCGGCTGATTGCCGCCGGCTTCCTGCTGCTCACCCTGACCCTGCTGTCCGGGGTGCTGTTCGTCAGCGACCTTTTCGGCCAGCACCTCGCCCACAAGACCACCCTCTCAGTGCTCGCCTGGGGCGTGTTCGGCGTCCTGCTCTACGGCCGCATGCGCCACGGCTGGCGCGGCCGCCGCGCCGTGCGCTTCACCCTGGCGGGCATGGCGGTGCTGCTGCTGGCGTTCTTCGGGTCGAAGTTCGTGCTGGAGGTGGTGTTGGGGAGGACCTAGGTAGCGGGGAGCGGGGAGCGGGGAGCGGGGAACGAAGGCTCGCCCATCGCCGTCGGCCAAGCAAGGTTTGTGGGAGCGGCCTCAGCCGCGACCTACCCGGTTGTTCGCGGCGTGGCGTGTCGGGGCTGAGGCCCCTCCCACAAAAGCACGGCGTCTGACAGCCTCTCGCGCAGCCAGGGCCTCCCTACTCCCTGCTCCCCACCTCTCACCCAAACGCCTCGCCCAACGCCTCCGCCAGCCGCTTCACTCCCACCACCTCCACGCCCGCGGGCGGCTTCTTCGGTACGTTGGCGGCGGGCACGATGACCCGCTTGAAGCCGTGGGTGGCGGCTTCGCGGATGCGTTCCTCGCCGTTGGGAACGGGGCGGATTTCACCGGACAGGCCGACTTCGCCGAAGGCCACCAGGCCACGCGGCAAGGGTCGATCGCGAAAACTCGACTGCACCGCGAGCAGAAGCGGCAGGTCCGCCGCGGTTTCCTGCACGCGGATGCCGCCCACGACGTTGACGAACACGTCCTTGTTGAACGCTGCGACGCCGCCGTGGCGGTGCAGCACTGCCAGCAGCATGGCCAGGCGGGTGCCGTCCAGGCCCAGCGCCACCCGGCGCGGATTGGCCAGAGGGCTGTCGTCAACCAGCGCCTGCACCTCCACCAGCAGCGGGCGGGTGCCCTCGCGGGTCACCAGCACCACGCTCCCCGGCATGTCCTGCTCGCGCCCGGACAGGAACATGGCCGAAGGATTGGCCACTTCGCGCAGGCCGCGGTCGCCCATGGCAAACACGCCCAGCTCGTTGACCGCCCCGAAGCGGTTCTTGAAGGCACGCAGTACTCGGAAACGGCTGCCGCTGTCGCCCTCGAAATAGAGCACCGCGTCGACCATGTGCTCGAGCACGCGCGGACCGGCAATGCCGCCCTCCTTGGTGACATGACCGACCAGGAACACGCTGGTGTTGCTCTCCTTGGCATAGCGCACCAGCCTCGCTGCGCACTCGCGCACCTGGCTCACCGAGCCAGGTGCGGCAGGCAGGTTCTCCGACCACAGCGTCTGCACCGAGTCGATGACGGCCAGACCAGGGCGCTCCTCGTTCAGGGCTTCGAGTATGCGCTCGACGCAGGTCTGCGCCAGGCAGTGCAGACCGCCCAGCTCCAGCCCGAGACGCTGCGCCCTTGAGGCGACCTGCGCCAGACTCTCCTCGCCGGTGACGTAGACGCCCTGCAGACGTCCGCCCAGCGAGCCCAGCGCCTGCAGCAGCAAGGTCGATTTGCCGATGCCGGGGTCACCGCCGATCAACACCACCGATCCGGTCACCAGGCCGCCGCCGAGCACGCGGTCGAGTTCGCCGATGCCGAGGCTGGTGCGGATCTCGGTCTCGCCCTCGACCTGGTCGAGGCGCTTCACCCGTTCCGCGTCGCCCCCGCTGTAGCCTGCGCGACGCGGCGACGCCTCGCGGGCCGGACCGATCCGGAACTCGCCGAGGCTGTTCCATGCAGCGCACTCGCCGCACTGCCCCTGCCATTTGCTGAAGCTGGCTCCGCAGGCACTGCACACATAGGCGATCTTGGGCTTGGCCACCGCGTTCTCGGATCGAAATGGGCCGGACACTATGCCGCAAGCCCGGCGTGCCGTCAGCCGCCCAACCCGCCAATAGTCCATAATCGCGGCAGACGGCCACCGCGGCCGCCCGGAACAGTTTCTGCGTTGGACGCAATACCGCTTTCCATCCTTTTCTCCTCGCTGGGAGTCCTGCTCATTCTGTCGGCCTTCTTCTCCGGATCGGAGACGGCCCTGATGTCCATCAACCGCTATCGCCTGCGTCATTCGGCGAACGAGGGGCACCGCGGTGCCATGTTGGCGCAGCGGCTGCTGGAGCGCCCTGACCGCCTGATCGGGCTGATCCTGCTCGGCAACAACTTCGTCAACATTCTGGCTTCGGCGATCACCACCGTAGCCTTCGTACAGATTGCAGGTGAAGCCGGGATTCTCATAGGCACGGCGTTCCTGACCGCCGTGGTGCTGATTTTTTCCGAAGTCGCGCCCAAGACCATCGCCGCCTATCACCCCGAGAAGCTCGCCTACGCGGCTTCCTACGTGCTGTATCCGCTGCTGAAGGTCGCCTATCCGCTGGTGCGCGTGATCAATGCCGTCGCGGGCGCGCTGTTGTGGCTGTTGCGCGTCCCCATGGCGTCGCGAAGCGGCGACGAGCTGTCCCCGGAGGAACTGCGCACGCTGCTTGGGGAATCGGGAACAGTACTGCGACCGAAGCACCGGCGCATGCTGCTGAACATGCTGGCGCTGGAGGAAGCCACCGTCGATGAAGTCATGGTGCCGCGCAACGAGATCGAAGGCATCGATCTCGACGAGCCGATCGACACCATCAAGGAACACATCGCGCGCTTTCCCTACTCGCGGATTCCGCTGTTTCACGACACCATCGACAAGGTCGCCGGGATCCTTCATCCGCGAAAACTCCTCGGCGCCCTCGGCTCCGAGCCATTGACCGCGGAGTCTCTGCAGCGGGCGGCACGCAAGCCCTACTTCATCCCCGAGGGCACTCCACTTATCCGTCAGCTCGGCGAATTCCAGCGCCGCGAGCGGCGCATGGGCCTGGTCGTTGACGAGTACGGCGACATCATCGGACTGGTCACCATCGAGGATATCCTCGAAGAAGTCGTCGGCGAGTTCACCACCGAACCGCTGGCAAGCGCGCGGCGCGTTGAGCGTCTTCCCGACGGAAGCGTTCGCGCTGACGGTCGCGTCTCGCTGCGCAACCTCAACAGACTGATGAACTGGGAGCTCCCGACCGACAATGCGCGCACGCTGAGCGGTCTGATCGTGGAACAGCTCGAAGGCATCCCGTCTGAAGGCGACGAAATCAGCATCGGCGGCCTGCGCATGCGCATGGACAGGGTCGAGGACAACGTCATCCGCGCGGTCATGATCTGGGAACAGGCGAAGCCCGCCGAAGACGCAGACCGCGACTGAACGCGCGATTTGGCCTGGCGGGGCTGATGCCGGCGTGCCGGTTCAACTCGATCAGCTTTCTTGTGCCTGGTGGTGTTTGGTGTCGGCGACGCCCAGGACGGGCCGGAAAAGCGAACGAACTTCCGGATGCCACGTTCAGCGATCGGCCTGGTTCACCCATTCCGGAACTTCGGGTTCGCCGCGGAAGAAGTCGCCGCGCCGGCCCTCGGTCAATGCCCAGCGATGTAGCCAGCTGATTCCCGCGGGGCCGAAGTATTGGTCGTCGCGCGCGTACACCGGATCCTCCAGCACACGGTCGAGATTGGCGAAGGCATAGCCGTGGTCGCCCAGCGCATCGAGCAGGCGACCGAGGTGAGCGGCGTTCAGCGCGTTGGCATGCAGCAGCAGGACATGCGGAACATTGCGCCCGACCAGCGCGATCGACTGCTGCTCGTAGAAACGGACCACGGCCAGCATGTAAGCGATGTATTGATCGGCCAGGCGCGCAGCGAGTGCAGCGTCTCCGGTCTGGAGAGCGCTCGCGTAGGCGGCGGCGAACAGGTAGTCGGCGTTGTCGATGGTGACCGGCGCCACGCGCAGACCGAGATCGCCGAGGCGGGCCTCCGCCGCGCTGCGCGTCTCGATGTCGCGCCCGGTATGAAGGTAGGGATGGCGGAAGTAGCGCAGCGTCGTTCCGCGCCCGGCAAGCAGGGGCCGCAGGAAACGCTCGCCGCGCGCAACGTCCTCGAGCCAGACATCGACAGGCGTCCGATTCAGGCTCGGATGCGAATGGCTGTGGTTGCCGAGTTCGAGGCCGGCATCGAGCCAGGCTTCGAGCAGCTCCAGCCGCTCCGGGCGAAAGCGTCCGCCCGCCGCCAGCTTGCCCTCGTTGACGAAGCCGATGGCGGGCACTTCGCGTTCGCGCAGCGTGTCGATGAGACGTCGCAGGATGTCGCCGTAGGCATCGGCGTCGAGATGCCGTGCGTCGGCCACCGGCAGGTCGTCGATCGAGATGGCCATCAACCGTTCCCGGGGCGCCAGGTACCTGCCGAGGAAAGCCGTCATCCGCGCAGCCAGTTCGCCCATCGGCAGGGCGTGCCCATGCTGCGGAAAGACCTGCAGCTCGATCGGCGTGCCGGCGTCCTGCAGGGCTTGGTGCAGTGCATGAGCCTGGGCGACCGGTGCGTTCTGATCGTCTTCGCCATGCAGGATGAGCGTCGGCGCTCGCATCCTTGAGGCGCGCTGCAGCGGCGAGCGCGCCGCCACGGCATCTGGGTCAAGGCCGGCTTCGCTCTCCATTTTCGCGCGGATACCGGCAAGTTCAATGGATTCGTAGGCGCTGCTGAAATCGTAGATCCCTCCACCCAGGACCACTGCCGCCAGCAGCGGGTCCTCGGCTGCCAGCGAGGCCACCGCGAGGGCCCCGCGCGAATATCCGAAGGCGCCAATGCGCGCCGGGTCGACATCGGATTCCTCACGCAGCGCCTGCAGCATGACGGCCAGCGCGGCGACCGTGTCCGGTCCGGCGAAATCGGGCTCACCTTGCGAGCCGCCGAATCCGGGCTGACTGACGGCGACGCAGACGAAGCCGGCCGCGGCGCAGCGAACGCCAAGCGGCAGGTAATCACGCGCGCCGCGTCCGAAACCGGGTACCAGCAGCACACCACCGCGTTCGCCATCCAGGACAGTGGCGAAGCGCAACGCCTCGATGCGGCGACCTTCGAGTTCGCGATCAAAGACGCGCACTTCGACGCCGACGCGCGCCAGCGTCACCGTGCCGCGCTCATCGAGCGTCTTCAGGATGGCCGCCGCCTGGGATTCCGCGGCAGACTGGGCATACAGCGCGCAAGACGTCCAGACAAGGGCAAGCACGGTAACGAGGTATCGCAGCATCCAGTTCTCCGCACCAACATTGGGGGACGAGCATCGCGCCTCGCAGACGGGAATGCCTGCGCCGAAAGTCCCGGCCGGGCCACCGACTCGGTGTGCCCCAGCAAGCACGCAGGATTCAGCATGTCAGAATTCCGGATTCGGACAAGGGGCACCAGGTTGGATAACCTGCGTTGCGAAACCAGAACGGAGCGCCCGGAATGACTTCGACCCTTGTACTTGCCGCACTCGCGATGCAACTTTCCGCAATGGCGAGCCTCGGGTCCGAGCGGTCGCCATCATCCGGTGAGGTCTGCACGCCACTCATCGAGATTCATGCCGATGCCCGGATAGCGTCGTTGCGCGCGCATTCCAGTGCGCTGGAGTCGTGCAGCGTCGACGAAGTCACCTATCGGCGACTGATCAGTGATTGGCTGTCGGCCTACGAAGACGGCGGCGCGATGCCGGGCACCCTGTTCCTCGGCCGCGCGGTGAACTACCCCTGGCTGTCGAGGCTGATCGCCGACACCGCGCTGGCAGACCCCGCTGCAGCGACACAGTCGCCGCAAAGCGAGAACCCATGGCTGGCTGGCCTGCTGTCGTCACCACCCCTGCTCGACCGTCTGCAGGCGCCGTTTCACGAGGGCGATCGCACCATCCGGCGCGTATCGGTCGAGAAGGTACTCTGGGGCCCGGCTTCCGAGCACTCGAGCGACCCTTCCGCGGGTGACACGCGAGTGCCCTTCGACGCGCAGATCTGGATCGAGTTCGACGGCGACCTTGGCGCTGCGCTGGGCCCAGGAACGACAACGGGCTGCAACCCGAGAAAGGTGCAACCCGTTGGTTGAACTGGTGCCGGCGAAGAGATTCGAACTCCCGACCCACGCATTACGAATGCGTTGCTCTACCAACTGAGCTACGCCGGCTTTGGCAAGCCCGCAAGTGTAGGTGAGGGTTGGATGGTGATCAAGCTCGGGGGCGGGGAGCAGGGAGTGGGGAGCAGGGGAAAGCTGGCCCGCTACTTTGTAGGAGCCCACCCGTGGGCGACAGAGGCCGCGGATCCCGGTGCGGACACGTTTGCGGCCGCCAAGGTACGGAGCACGGAGGGCCGCACTTCACCTGAGATGTTTTCGCTCCGTTGGCCCCCATCCCAACCTTCCCCCGCAGGCGGGGGAAGGAGCGAAGAGGTATCAAGCCCTGCTCCCCTTCCCCTCAATCCACCACCAACAGCCGCAGCTCTTTCGGCAGTGCGAAAACCACGTTCTCCGGCTCACCGTCAATGTGTCGGACCGATGCGGCGCCGCTGGTTCGAAGATGCGCGATCACCTCCTGCACCAGGCTCTCCGGCGCCGACGCGCCCGCGGTGACGCCGATGCGGGTGCGGCCATCGAGCCATTCCTCGCGGATATCGGCCGCGCCGTCGACGAGAAATGCCGGCACGCCCTGCTTTTCCGCCAGCTCGCGCAGGCGGTTGGAGTTCGAACTGTTGCTGGAGCCGACGACCAGCACCAGATCCGCCTGTCCGGCAAGTTCCCGAACTGCGTCCTGGCGGTTCTGGGTGGCATAGCAGATGTCGTCACGACGCGGACCGATGATCGCCGGGAAGCGCGCCCGCAGCGCTGCGATGATGGCGCGGGTGTCATCGACCGACAGGGTCGTCTGGGTCACGTAGGCGATGTGCTCGGGATGCCCCACTTCGAGGCTGGCGACGTCTTCGACGGTTTCCACCAGATAGGCGCGCCCGCGCGCGTTGCCCGGATCCCACTGGCCCATGGTGCCTTCCACTTCCGGGTGTCCGGCGTGACCGATCAGCACCAGATCACGCCCGGCGCGGCAGTGCTGAGCGACCTCGACGTGGACCTTGGTCACCAGCGGGCAGGTGGCATCGAACACGGTCAGCCCGCGCGCACGTCCTTCGCTACGCACCGCCTGCGAGACGCCATGTGCGGAGAACACCACCGTGGCGCCATCGGGAACATCAGACAGTTCCTCCACGAACACCGCGCCGCGGCTGCGCAGGTCCTCGACCACATAGCGGTTGTGCACCACCTCGTGACGCACGTAGATCGGCGCACCAAAGGCCTGCAGACAGCGTTCGACGATGGCGATGGCGCGGTCGACGCCGGCACAGAAGCCGCGGGGGTTGGCGAGGATCACTTCCATATCGGCATTATCCGCGATTGCGGATGAACAATCAGTTGCGTTTGCGCCGAAGGCTGTCGCCCACCGCCATCACCAGAACCAGCGCTGCACCCAAGCTGATCGCCGAATCCGCGACGTTGAAGGCGGGCCACGCCCAACGGTCATAGTAGACCTGCACGAAGTCGACGACGTGGCCATACAGGAGGCGGTCGATGACGTTGCCGACGGCACCGCCGATGATCAGCGCAAACGGTAGTGCGTCTTGCCAGCGTGTGCGGGGCGTGCGCGCCAGCCACCATGCAAGAAGGCTGCTGACCGTGAGCGCAAGCACGGTAAAGAACCAGCGCTGCCAGCCACCGGCACCGGCCAGAAAGGAAAACGCCGCGCCTTCGTTGAACACCAGCATCCAGTTGAAGCCCGGAAACACCGCGACCGGCTGGTAGGGTTCGAGCGTGGCGAGGGCAATCTGCTTGGTGATCTGGTCGAGCACGATGACGACGGCGGAGAGCCAGAGCCAGATCAGGGCGTTGGGACGGGGTCGGTTCATGCCCTGCCCCGCACCGTAGGAGCGCACTGGTGCGCGACCATCACCGTGAATCGCAGCCGCGCGCAGGTCGCCCACGAGTGGGCTCCTACAAAGCCTCGCCTCGACGTCGCCCGGCGCATCTCAGAAGAAGCGCCGCGTCTCACCGGGGCCCTCCACGTTGCCGACGCAGCGCCCGCACAGCTCGGGATGCGCGGCATGGGTTCCGACATCCTCGCGCTGGTGCCAGCAGCGCACGCACTTGGTGTGGTCGCTGGCACGCGCCACCACCCAGGTCTCGACCCCGCCGGCCTTGACCGCCACGCCGCCCGCGGGCGCACCGGCCGCCTCCACCACGCGCACATCCGAGGTGATGAAGAAGAAGCGCAGTTCCTCGCCTGCGGCCTGTAGAGGGCCGCACAGCGCGGCGGGCAGGTGCATTTCGATCTCGGCTTCCAGCGCGGCGCCAATGGTGCCGGCCTTGCGCAGCGGCTCGAGCACCGCGGACACCGCCTCGCGCAGCTCCAGCAGCCAATCGAACTCCTTGGGCCCGAGCGCTGCGCCGGCAGGCAGAGGTGCCAGACCGTCGTACCAGGTTTCATACAGCGGCGACGGATGCACCCGCGCCGGCATCTGCTGCCAGAT
>CAZGKE010000053.1:0-15807 GCA_964526035.1 uncultured Gammaproteobacteria bacterium
GGAGCCGATGATCATCGCGCAAAGCGCCCGTTGAATTGGCGTCATGGCCGAAGGATAGGCGTGAGGGTCTGCGGAACAGGACACTAGTGTGGTGTTCCGAAATTACCTTACCGAACTCACTTGGTCTTCAGCCCCGATACTGCGTTGCTCGTTGTCGCCATAGCGCTGCTATGCCTCCTCCTCGCGCCTTGTCTCGGAGCCGAATCCGCAGCGCGATTTCGGCAACCAAATTACGGAACACTAGTCTTGAGTTGCAGGGCCCAACTGCGGGTCGGTGTAGCGTTGGCCGCGTTCGAAAAGCTCCAGGCGTCCGGCAAAGTCTGCGAGGCTTGTCTCGGACATGTCTTCCTGCGACCTTGCCGCTTCCAACACCTGGCGCTGCAGATCGACGGCATTGGCAAATTGCCCGGCCGCCGCATGGCAGGCGGCCAGGGTATCGGCAAACGCGAGGTGCTGAGGCAAAGATGTGTCGATCGATTCCATGAGTGCGACGCCGCGAAGAGCATCAACATCCTCCTCGTGAGGCGTGGCGCAGAGAAGCCACGCGAAATCGTTGAACGCCAGGGGCGACTCGGTTTCCAGCGCCTTCTCGAACATGTGAAAAGCGCCTTCTCGGTCAGGGGCAACGTTGTCTCCGGCATAGAGTCTGGCTGCATAGGAGAGCATGGCGGGAACGAAACCCTGATTGGCCGAGCGCCGAATCCAGTTCATTCCGGTCTCTGGGTCGGCTTCGCCGAACCTGCCACTGATCAATCCCAGCCCGACTCGGAGCTGCGCTCGTGCATTGTCGGAATCCTGGGCCTCCACAAGCAGAAGCTCGTACGCTTCAAGCAGTGCTTTGGGATCGTCGGCGCGGCGCATCAACATGAAGGCCAGCCCCTCCCGCGCCTCGGAGGACGGTTGCACCTGCAACAGACGCCGATACCAGTGGACAGCCTGTTGTTCCGCGCCCTCGGAATCGGATGCGTTCCGCTCCATCATTTGCGCCAGTCGCAACATGGCGCCGGTGTGACCCGAGTGCGCTGCGCTGGTCAGCCATCCTGTGCCCTTGCGCTGCGCTTCTGCATCTTCGGTGATTGCCAGCAGGCGCTCGGCCATCGCCATTGACGCATCGCCGTGACCACCGAAGCCGGACTGGACGTACAAATGCTCGGCCTCTTCCGGCGAGGAAGCCACGACCTGCCCGTCTTCGATCATTCGCGCCAGGACGGCTTGCGCAAAGGGCTGGCCGAGCGCCGCGGCCCTGCGGAGATATGGAATACCGCGGTCCATGTCGTCGAGGTCGTCAACCAGATACCAGGCCAGAATCAGCGCGGCCCTGAGTGAACCGGCATCGGCGGCAGCCTGCAGGTCCCTCACGGTCCTGCGCTTGAGTCGGCGTTTGCCTGGCGGATTCGCGTCGTATTCGCCCACTGCGATGAGCAGCCGCGCGGCCGCATTGCCCATGCGCGCGGCCGACTTCAAGTCGCGATGCACGAAGTCCGGGATCTCGAAGCCTCGCTTGCTGCCGCCGAACGCCGCGAACAGGACGGCCGCGCTGCCATCACCGAATTGGCGCTCTGCTTGATCCAGCAGCTTGGCGGCGACCTTTTGATCCTTGTCGACGCCGAGTCCCTGCGAGTACATCAGGGCCAGGTAGACCAGAGCCTTGCCGTGTTCGCTCTCTGCGTACGGAAGCACTGCAGACCGCAGTGCATCGCCGCAAGTATCGTGATGATGCTGCAGACAGGCCACCATGAGGTGCCCGATGGCCGAAGCGGTGTGTACCTGCGCGGCGTGCACGAGAAGCTCGATTCTGCGTGCGGGGTCGTCGTTGAAGAGCGCTTCGCGAACCTGGAGTGCCGCTATTGCGGCCGGGTCACCGGCGTTTGCGAGCAACGGAAGGGCCCCCCGGATCTCCTGGAAACGGAGGTGCGGAAACTCGGCTTCGGGCGTGTGTCTGGAGACCGTCAACAGGGTGTCGACGAAGTCGAAGGTCATGTGATGTTCGCGCATTTCGTCGGCGTCCCACAGCACGAAATGGAGCGGAAGATGGCGTCCCGATGGCAGCGCTTCGTAGTAGACATCGAGAATCTGGTGGCCAGACGCAAGCACCAACGCGTAGGCGTCCGCGACATTCAGCACTCGAATGGGAGCTCCACCCTCGAGGTGAGGCAGGCGTGACAACGCGTACTGAGAGAGGTGGCGAAATGCCTCGAAGGCGCGCTCCGACTGCGCGGCGTCGCCAACGCTGTCGGCACATCGGAAATGGTAATACCAGGCGGCGATGCTCACCGGGTTGATGGCAGACAGCTCGGAAATCTCCTGAAGGTGATCGCGACACGCCGAATCAATGATTTCGCCATCGTCGTCGAGGATGGCGTCGAGCACGCTCCACCGCTCATCTTCCACGCGCGCCGGGCTCGCTTCGCGAAGGTACAGCGCCCAGAGCTCCTCCACAGGGACGTCTCCAGGTGCAGGAAATGCACGTGGATGATCCTTTTCGGCACCGGCGGTGGAGGCAGATGCAGGGCCACTGAGGAAGGTGAGAATCAGCAGTAGGGCCAGCATCGGCATGCGGGCAATCTGCGCTGTCATCGCCGGCGCTCCGACCGCTTGCCGCGCTGCGGTTTGTCGTTCATCAATCCCCTAACCAAGTCGTTCAGGCGACGCTCCTGCTCCTCGCGGGATTGCGAGGCAGGGACCCCAAACACCAGCCGGGCACTCAGTTCCTCGCGAATCGTGCGCCACTCCCTGAGCAGCTTCCCACTCTCCAATGGGTCGGCTTCGAACGCAAGATTCTCGTATCGCGATTCGATGGTGTGGACGTCCGTATCGCTGGCGTAGCGTCGCGTGAAGGCGAACATGCGGTCGACGCTGAGAGCCATGTCGCGCGGAGGCTCCAGTCGCCAACCCTTGGGCGGCACGATCTCGATCCTGTGATCGAGCGTCATGGGAGGTCCCAGGTAGAAAGGAAGCCTGCGTTCAAGAACCTGGGGCGACTGCACCACGTTGGCGATATGCTCGCCGCCAACGTCGAGCCAACGCCGGTGCATGCCAGCCTCAATCCAGGGGGAGTCGAGACGATAACGCTCGATCAGCGTGATTCCACCGTCGCTCTGGTTATCAATGACTTCGAGCGAACCGGTTCGTTCCGCCGCGCCGTATCGGCCTCGATAGAACTCGGTGTAGCTGCGCTCCACTTCCTTGATTCCCTGGGCCGAAAGCTGCGAGCGTAGCGATTCGGCAAACCAGCCATGTGCCGACGTAGTGACCTCGAGTTGCAGCGCGTTGTCATGCTCCTTGAGCGCGACGTATCGCTCCGTGACCATCTGCCGATCGGTGGGCGCGCTCGGCGGCTCAAACTTCTGCAATTCCGACACGCCAGAAAGCACCGGAAGCGCAAATCCGAAGTCGGGCTGTGAACTTGCCTGCAGCGGCCCCCGCTGGTGCTGCGTGGTCGCATCGATCCAGCGAATCCCCTGCTCGTCGCGCAGTCCGACGATCACATGGTCGAACGCGGAGGCGGCGGGCAGAGCGCGTTCCAGCGCCTTGCCCTGGCTTGCAGATACCAGCGCAGGAAAAGCATCGAAGCCCATGCGCCTGAGGACAGTGGCGAGCAGAACCGTCTTGTCCTTGCAGTCTCCGTATCGTCGCTGCCACGTCTCCATTGGTGGCGATGGTCGGTGCGTGCTTTCACCGAGCATCGCGGCGAAGTAGCGTACTTCGTCCTGCACCACCCGCGTGGCATACTCAATGGCCAGCTCTCGATCCTGAAGGCTGTTCCATTCATTGATTGACTCGATGAGGTCGGCTGGAAGGGCGAGATCGTCCAACGAATAGAGCTCAAGAGCCCAGTCGACGATATCCGACCACTGGCGGTCCTCTGCGACGATCAGCGCAGGAAACACGCTGTGATGAACCGGGACCCGGTCCTCCCAGGTGATGGCGGCAAGGCCGCGGGCATGGGTCTCGATGACGCGTGTCCCATCGCCGACGGACTCCACAATCTCCTGTTCGTCTGTGCCATCCAGGCGCCATGCTGCAGGCGTGTCAGCGTCGAGAAGGACGCGAATGTAGCGATCGAGCAACGGTGACGTTCCGGCGATCTGGAAGGAATAGTGGTCGAGTCCCGCCATGATGGGGTTGCTGCCTTCGACGCTGTAGGCCACTCGCACGACGTCTCCACGGCGTACGTCGGGGATGAGCAGAAGCGTGGACATGACGCCGGTGGCGATGTTGGATTCGAAGCCCTTTTCGCGCCGCGCCAGGGTGATGTCCACGGTCTTGAGTCGTGACGCCCAGACACCAGAGCGGCGAACATCTATGCGATGGATGGTGAGCTTCTGATACTCGGGATTGAAGGCAATCTCGAAGCTCCCGGCTTCGGATAGCATTTCGCTCGAAATTGCTTCGTAGGCGTTGTCGAAATAGCGCTGTCTGCGACCCTGACGCAGATCGGTTTGTGAATCAATCAGCCAGTTGCGCCAGGCGCTGGCGTCCGACCCGGGCAAGTCTTCGTTCCAGGCCGGCGCGACCTCGCGAGGAACGACCCACGCGGGGACGGGTGCAATCTCGTACACAGCATGGTTCGGCGCGTTGGCTTGGCTCGCCTTGCCAGCCTGCGCAGCGAACGGCAGCAGCGCCGCAAGAACCGCGGCTGCAGCGCCCATCAGCAGCTCCCGACGATTCGAAACAAGAGACAACTTCATGTCAATGCTCTTTCCCTGCGTGAAATTCAAAATGTGCTGTGAAGTGCTGTGCAGAAGTGGAGCCCAATCTCATGCATTGCAAGTCACTGCGAGCGACCGGAAGCGAGATCGCGCCGGATACTCCTGCAGACTGCTTTCCTTCCATCTGGCGCACCGGAACAGCCGCAGAATGGTCATGCAGCCGGTACGGAGGCGACATATTTGCAGCGTCGCCGCGCACAGGCAAGTTCGCGGGGAAACCGGCCGCACATTGGAGGTCGGCGCCCGGGTCGAAGGCGTGGGCGCTGTTGCCGCGAACACGTTGATTTCAAAAGCGCAGACTGCGCGCCGCGCTGCGACGTTCCCTCCAGGCAAGCCTTGCGAGCCGGTCGCGTCGCGATGGACGTGGGCCGGCCGCGTTCGCTGGCCGGGTTTCCCGCCAATTCGCGTTTGCTTCATCAGAATCAATCGGAGTTTCGCCATGGTTGCCACCGCCCGGCGTGTTCTTCTGCTTGTTGCCCTGACGCTGTCCTGGTCCGCGCTCGCCACTGACGCGGACGAAGTGCATCCGTTTCACGATCACTACCAGCGCGGCATTGCGCTGATCCTGGGTACCGAGGTGCCGCGCGACGTCGAGGCCGGCGCAGCGCTGCTGCGCGAGGCGGCGGACGCCGGGCATGTGGAGGCGACCATGGAGTTCGGCTCGCTTTACATGCACGGCGTCGGCGTACCGCTCGATTACGAGGAGGCCATGCGACTGCAGAGGAAAGCGGCAGACGGCGGCAGCATCAATGCCATGCACAACATCGGGGTGCTCCATCAGGCGGGCGCCGGGGTGGAGGCCGATGTCGAAGAGGCGCTGCGCTGGTTCCGTCGCGCGGCAGAGGGTGGACTTCCGCAATCGCAACTGATGCTGGGCACAGTGTACTTCGAGGGTCAGCTGGTGAGCCGCGACTACGTCGAGTCTGCGCGCTGGCTGCGCATGGCGGCCGACGCCGGCGACCCCAACGGGCAGGCGTCCATGGGCACCCTGCACCTGCGCGGTTTCGGGGTGGAGAAAGACATGGGCGAGGCAATGCGCTGGTTCCGCCTTGCCGCGGAACAGGGTCTGGCGCAGGCGCAGTTCAATGTCGGCACGCTGTTGCTGGGCGGCGAGGACTATCCCGACGTCGATGCCGGCGAAGCCGTGACCTGGCTGACGCGTGCCGCCGAACAGCGCTATGGCCAGGCTGCCTACCGTCTGTCAGAGCTGTATCGCGACGGAGAACAGGGCGTGCCAGTGGACAAGGACAAGGCGCTGGCCTGGCTGGCGCAGGCCGCGGACGCCGGACATGCCGACGCACAGTATCGACTGGGCACCCAGTTTCGCGACGGCGACGGTGTGGACCAGGACCTCGCCAGCGCCAGACGCTGGCTGCTGCTGGCAGCCCAGCAGGGCCATCTCAGTGCCAGCCTCTCGCTGTCCTCGCTGGAGCATGACCAGCAGCAGCTGGGTTCGGTGGATGCCGACAGCGTGGCGAAAATCACCGCACGCGCAGAGGCTGGCTCCGCGGAGGCCCAGGAGGAACTGGGCAGCATGTACCGCTACGGTACAGGCGTGCCCCGGGATCCGGACAAGGCGGTCGAATGGCTGCGGCGTGCCGCAATGCAGGGTGAGCCCTTCGCCCAGATCGGCCTCGCCGAGCTGCTGGTCGACGAGAGGCACTCAAGCCCCGATCCGCAGGAAGCGGCGCAGTGGCTGCGCAAGGCGGCCGAGCAGGGCGAGCAGCGCGGCGCCTACCTGCTCGGTCGCGCCTACATGCGTGGTGCGGGCGTGCCCCATGACAACGCTGAAGCGCTTGCCTGGCTGCGCCGTGCGGCCGATGCAGGGCCTGACGGCAGCGGTGCCGATGAGGATGCGGCGTACTCGATCGGCTACCTGTACTTCAACGGCCTGGGTGTCGATACTGACTACGCCGAGGCGGCGCGCTGGTTTCGGATCGCTGCACGTGGCAAGCCGGAGGAGAGGTTTTCAGGCTGGGGACACGACCATCGCTACGGCAGCGACCATTTCTACGACCCCAGTCTGGCACTGGCATGGTTCACGCTGGCGGTGGAATCAGGCGACGCCGGATCCGAATCAAGGCTTCGTGAAGTGAGCGGCGGCGTCGCCCCGCATCATCGCCAGCCGGCGCAAGAATTCCTTGCGGTGTGGCGCGCAGGGGCCGAGCGCTGATCGGGTTGGACCTGCCCGTGGCCTCAAGCGGGCCATCCACACTTTGCCAGCGACCGCCTCACTGTCACGGCAATGGCGCCGCCTCGAAGTCGTCAGCGAAGATCGACTCGGCCACGCCGATCAAACGGGCAACGGCAAAATCACGAAACAAGACATTGGACATGTCGCGCTGCCCTGTTGAGCCCACCACCGCCACACGACCGGCATCGGCATCGACGTCGATGGCAAGAGCCGTATCAATGGGACCGGCGGCAAAGGGGATGATGCGTCGACCATCGCCATTGAAGGCCGGATCGAGCGAGCCATCGATTTGCAGCAGCGCCACGGCAAAATCGCGACTGTCCTCGATGCCGGTGTCGGTCTCGACGGTGCCGGCCACGTAGATCCGGTTCGAGGGATCGATGAACACGTCGGTACCCCCGACCATGCTGCCGCCGAAATCGACGAAGACGACGCCGTCGCCGTCGAAGCTGGTGTCAGGACTGCCGTTGGAGTGGTAGCGGGCCACTGTCAGGCGTTGACTGGTGTCGGCAGCAGTGCTGATTCCGGAGACGACGATCTTGCCGTCGGGCTGGATGGCGACGCCGGTCAGCGAATCGTTCAGACCGTGGAAATCCTGCACCAGGATGCCGTTGCCATTGAAGCTCGAATCGAGGCTGCCATCCTCGTTCAGACGGACGACAAGGAAGTCGAAATGGCCCGCGGAATCGGTGAAGCCGACGGCAACGATCTTGCCGTCATCCTGAAGCGCGACCGACTGCAGCTGATCCCGGGTGCCGCTCACGTCGATCGTCATCTCGCCGTTGAAGTCGAAGCTGTCGTCCATCGTGCCATCGGCGAGATAGCGGGCCACCGCGGCATCCCAGGTGTGGGGGGACGAGGTGGCACGCGCGGCCCAGCCGACAGCGGCGATCCTGCCGTCCGGATAGACAGCAATGTCGCGGGCAGCGT
Source organism: uncultured Gammaproteobacteria bacterium (assembly GCA_964526035.1). Lineage (GTDB taxonomy): Bacteria > Pseudomonadota > Gammaproteobacteria > Xanthomonadales > BPKI01 > DAOMOD01. The sequence continues at coordinate 7,837 of CAZGKE010000053.1, forward strand.
CCTGGTTGCCAAAGAAGTCAGGGCGCTCGAAGTTCACCAGTATGTTGCCCCCGGCGCCGATCAGCATGACCAGAAAGTCCCACGCGACGCCCGCGCAATCGTGCTGCTGATAGCCCGCGCCCAGGTAGTTGCCGTTGCCAAGCCGGGTGCCGGCGAAAAATACGATCGGGACACCTGCACAGCCGAATCCGGTTGATACATAGCTGCGTGCCAGGCTCAGAGTGCCGTCGCTGTCGAAGCGTTTCAGCACAGCCACCCGGGTCTGCGGCACGCCGTTTTGCTCCGATTCGCCGAATACCACCAGGGAACCGTCGGGTTCCAGGTGCACGGCATGGCCGATGTCGGTTTCGTCACGGTCGTGAATGACCAGACCGTCCGCGCCGAATGCGGGATCGAGGCTGCCGACCTGCGCGAACAGCGGGAAGGTAGCCATGAGAGCGACCAGGCCGATCTGCAGGGCCGTACGGTTGGAAGCGGATGGACTTGAAAGCCTGGTCATGGCGGTGGGTATCAGCGTCGGGCGGGATGGTGCTTGCATGAGAGGACGGAATCCGACGACTTGATCCATCACGCTCGCAGAATCCAAAAGCGCCCCCATCCCAACCTTCCCCCGCAGGCGGAGGAAGGAGCGAGCGACCCGCAGGCGGGTAAAGGAGCGAACGGCGGGCAGCCGGCTGCGGACAGCCAGCCTTTCCCTCCTCCGCCTGCGGGGGAGGGGTAGGGGAGGGGGCGGCTCGAAGTCGTGAGGTAGCGCGTTGTCCGCGCGGGATGAAAGTCCGGAATCGATCCCGAGCCGCGTCAGCGCGCGGGGTCGGTGTCGAGCTTGCGCTGCAGGTCGGCCGTCAGCGTGGCCGCTTCAGGCATCTGCAGCGCGACCTGCAACTCTGGATCGGTGAGCCAGCCCGCATCCGCAGGCAGTTCGGCCACAGCTCGCTGCAGGCTGGCGAACGCGCCTGCGCGATCTCCGGTCAAGGCCGCGTAGCGCGCCTCATGCAGATGCTGTGCGCCGCTGTTCTTGCTGGTGGCCAGGTCGCGTGCGGCCTGTGCGGCCGGGAGCGCATCCGGATCCTGCGCAGCGGCGAGCGCGTGGGCATGCGCCCAGCGCGCTTCGAGCTCCAGCGGAACGGCCACTGGATCGACTGCCAACGCGGCGAGCGCCGCAGTGGCGAGATCCGCGGCGGTTTCCGGACGCCCTGCCATGCGTTCGACGCCTGAGCGCATGAGAGTGCTGCGCAACCAGATGGTTCGCGCCTCGGAATCGTTGCGGTCGGCGACCGCCGTGCGCGCCTGTTCGGCGAGCGCGATCGCCTCGCTCCAATGGCCCTCCCGCGCCAGAGTTGCGGCGTGGTTGTTGCGGGCGGTGGCCAGGAGCTGGTGATGATCGGGAAGGGTTGCGCCGAGCGTTCGCAGCGCCGCCTCGCCGTGGATCCTCGCTGCGCCGAGATCTCCGAGTCGCTGGCACACGGCTACCAGATTGATGCGCGTGTAGCTGACGTTGGGATGGTCTTCGCCCAGCCGCGCGATCTCCAGTTCCAACGCGCGCTCGAGCAGGGCACGCGAATGCCGGTAGTGCCCGCGCATGCGCTGCACGAATGCGAAATTGCCGAGGATCGCGCCGAGATCGGCATGTCCGGGGCCAAGAACCCGCTCCGCCAGTTCCAGTGCTGCCGCGAACTCGATGGCCGCCGCCTCGAAGCGCTGGGAACGGGCATCGAGCGAGGCGAGATTCACGCGCAGCCTGATGATGTTGGGGTGCTCCGGCCCGTGCTCGGTCTCGTACACCTGCAGACTGCGCTGGTACAGCGCATAGGCCTCGTCTGGCGCCTTGGCGCGAACGACCACGGCGAGGCCGTTCAGGGTCTCGGCAAGCTCCGCGGAATTCGGACCAAAGTGCCTTTCCTGGATCGCCAGCGCGCGTCGATAGGCGGCCTCGGACTCGTCCGGCAAGTCCAGCCTGCGGAGCAGGGAGGCCAGCTCAAGCAGGGTATCGGCGACCTCGATCGACTCTGCGCCGAAGTCGCGCTCGCGCAATTCAAGTGCGCGCTCCAGATGCACGCGCGCCTCCGCATACAGGCCCAGGTTGGCGTACACCTTGCCCAGTGCGTCGAGCAGTCGTGACTGCACCTTCGGTTCGATTTCAAGATCACCGATTTTCGACACGGCGCGATCAACCACCTCGCGTACCGGCGTCTCGCCGCCCTGGCCCTCGCGCGGATCGGCGGATGCGAACACCTGCACCAGAAAGTCGGCAACGTGCCGCGAGGTCTCGGCATCGACGCGGGCCGCAGCTTCGGCGTGTCTGGCCCTCATCATTCCGACCGCCAGGCCGGCACTGGCAACCAGCGAGGCGAGCAGCAGCAGCGCGGCTCCGGCAACGGCCCAGCGATGCCGCCAGACCAGCTTCTGCACGCGGTACAGGGCGCTCGGAGGTCCGGCGATGATCGGCTCGTTGCGCAGGAAGCGTTCGAGGTCCGCTGCCATTTCCGATACGGTCCCGTAGCGGCGATCGGGATCCTTGTCCAGCGCCTTGAGCGTGATCCAGTCGAGGTCGCCGCGCAGCCTGCGCGCGGAGACCGGCACCCCGTGGGAGGACGGATCGGTTGACCCGCGCGCCGCCACCAGACGGCTGGGACGCAAGGGCTCGATTTCACGGATGGCGCGGTAAGCCTCCTCGAGACTCGCACGTTCAAAACGGCCGCGCGCGATCGGAAGTTCGCCGGTCAGCAGCTCGTAGAGCACGACGCCCAGTGCGTAGACGTCGCTGCGGGTGTCCGCAGGCATCATGCCGCCGGTCTGTTCCGGACTCATGTACTCCAGCGTGCCGACCGCTTCGCCGCGGCGGGTCATGGCCGGCGCGTCGTCTTCGGCAACCAGCGTCTTGGCCACGCCAAAGTCGATGATCTTGGGAATGGCACGGCCATCGGGGTCGGCCACCAGCAGATTGGCCGGCTTCAGATCGCGATGCACGATGCCCCGCTGATGGGCGTGCTGGACGCCGCGGCAGACCGCCAGCATCAGCTCGATGCGCGCATCCAGACCGAGCTGGTGCTCTTCGCAATAGCGCGTGATCGGCAGCCCCTGGATCAGCTCCATCACCAGAAAGGGCTGGCCATCCTCACTGGTGCCTGCTTCGAACACCTGGGCGACGTTGGGGTGACTGAGCCGTGCCAGCGCGCGCGCCTCGGCTCGGAAGCGTGTCGCCAGTTCTTCATTGCCACTGCCAAGCTTCAGCAGCTTGATTGCGACGCGTCGCTGGATCGGCGATTCCTGGACCGCTTCGTAGACCACGCCCATCCCGCCAGCACCGAGACGACGCTCCAGCCGGAAAGGGCCGAGGGTGGTGCGGTCACGCGCCACTTCGCCCAGTGCCAACGCCAGTCCGCGCTCGACGTCCGGCAGGCTGTCGGCGCGGGCGTCCTCGACAAGCAGTCGACGCACCGCGTCGGCCAGTTCCGCGTCCTGGCAATCGACCTGGCCAAGGAGCGCCTCTCGCGCGCCAGGATCCAATGCCATGGCTCTATCGAACAGCGCCTCGATTTCCCGAAAGCGTTCCGGCGTGAGCGGATCCGTCACTGCGAATCTCCGAGCTGCAGCGCCAGCCAGTTGCGCGCGAACCGCCAATCGCGCTCCACGGTCGGTGTTGATACTTCCAGCATGCCGCTGATCTCCGCCATCTCGAAGCCCCAGATCAGCCGCAGCTTGGCCACTGCAGCCTTGCGTGCGTCGAGGCGGTCGAGTTCGTCGAGCACATCGGCGAAGGCGCTGAGCGCAAAGCTCGACGGCGCGTCGTCCGGCTGGCTGCCGGTCAGGGTCACGCGGATGGCTTCACCGCCGCGTTTCCCGGCGCTGCGCGCGCGGTCGTAGTCGATCAGCACGCGCAGCATCACCTTGCTGACGAAGCCGAGGAAGTGCTGGCGGTTGTCGAAACCGATCGGGTTCTTGAGCAGCTTGAGGAAGGTCTCGTTGACCACGGCGGCCGGCTCAAGCGTGAGTTCCTGCACCTGGGCGCCATAGTGGCGGCGCAGGCGCTGTGCGGCGAGCCGCTCGAGCTCGTCATAGGCCCATTCGGCAACGCTCGCAAAAGCGGCCGCGTCACCCTTTGCAGCTGCTTGCAGCAGGCGGGTGATCTCGGGTTGGGGCATCAAGGTTCCTTCGAGCTTCCGCACGGCGAGTATATCCGTTGGCCCTTTGCCGCGAGCCAGCCCTGCAGCCACCGGGGAATCGAACGCGATCGCATTGGCGCGTCATTTCGCGTCTGCATGCAGCGCCACTCGGGCCGCGGATTGGAAAGTGGAACAGCCGTGCGAACGTCACGGCAGGCGGCAAGCTGCCCGAAGTTTGCATTGTGCCGACCAACGCGGGAGCATCTTCCCGTGAAGTGGAGACTGCCATGACTGAATCCAGACGATTGACCCAGCAGGACTTCGACCCCGACATCCTGATTCTCTTCGATGCCTACGTGCACGGCGACATCGATCGCCGCGGCTTCCTGCAGCGCGCCGGGCAGATGCTGGGAGGTGCCGCCGCTCTTGCCGCACTCGGCGCCCTGATGCCAAGGTTCGCCGCTGCGCAGCAAGTGGCGCCGGAAGATCCACGTCTCGAATCGCGTTTCGTGGAATTCGAGTCGGCCAGGGGCAACGAGCGCGGACGCGGCTATCTGGTGCGCCCGATCGCTGCAGACCGGCCGCTGCCGCTGGTGCTTGTGGTCCACGAGAATCGCGGCCTGAATCCGCATATCGAGGATGTCACGCGGCGCCTGGCCTTGGAGAACTACATTGCCTTCGCTCCAGACGCGCTGTTTCCAGTGGGCGGCTATCCCGGCGACGAGGACAGCGCGCGCACCCTGTTCGCCTCCCTCGACCAGGAGAAGACGCGCGAGGACTTCCTGGCAGCGGTGCAGTTCCTGCGCAGCGTCGAAGGCCACAACGGCAGGCTTGGCGCCGTTGGCTTCTGCTACGGCGGAGCCATGGTCAATTTTCTGGCAGCACGGGTACCGGACATGGCGGCCGCTGCACCGTTCTACGGCGGTCCGGCGCCGCTGGATGAAGTCGGCAACATCGGTGCGGAACTGCTTGTGGTGCTGGCGGAGAACGACCCGCGGGTCAACGCAAGCTGGCCGGCTTACGAGGAGGCGCTGCGGGCGGCAGGCGTGGATTTCACCCTGTTCCAGCCGCCCGGCACCCAGCACGGCTTCCACAACGACACCACACCCCGCTATGCCGAGGAAGCGGCAAAGCAGGCGTGGCAGAAGACCTTGGCGCTTTTCGAGCGGCGGCTTTCCAGCGGGTAGCGCCGCATGGGCGCCAGACGCGCGCTCGTCCGCCCAGCTTGTCAGGGCCTGCCCCTTGCGGCACGCTGCGCATCGCCTGAACGACGGATCGAACAATCATGAGTGCTTCGCGATGGATTCCCTTGCTGGCTCTGGGTGCAATGCTGGCGATGCCGGTCGCGGCTCAACAGATCTATCGTTGGGTGGACGAGCAGGGCAAGGTTCATTACACGCAAACGCCGCCTCCCGCCGCCGAATTCGAGCCTGCTGAACTGAGGGGCGACGGCCGCAAAATTGACCCCGCGCGCGCCGATTACTGCCGTGCGATTCGCAATTTCGCGCTGCAGGTGGTCGGCCACATGCGCTCAAGGGTTCCGCGCGATGGCGCCATCAGCGCCGCGCGTGCCGCGGAAGCGGATCTGACCCGCTACGTCGATGATCCAGCCATCCAGCAGGTGGTGAACTATGTCTATGGCCATGCCGGCGGACGCGAGGTGGGGGGCGTCATTGCCAACCACGTGCATACGCAGTGCATGACCGGTTCCTACGGGCGTCTGCGTTCCGCTGCGGTGTCTTCGCCTCCGGGACGCGTGGCGCCGGGCGAGGCGAATTCGCGGCGGGCCGGCAGCGGCTTCTTCGTGGCGGGCGTCGTGGTGACCAACAACCATGTGATCGACGGCGGCACCCGGATCACGCTCCACCTTGCCGACGGCCGGACCATCCAGGCGCGCGTCGATCAGCGCGATGCGGAGGCTGACATCGCGCTCCTGCGACCGGTCGGACTCGATGACTTGCCGCCCGGCTTGCCGGTGAGTGCGGTCGACGCACCAATGGGGGCCGAGGTCTTCACCCTCGGCTTTCCGCTCACCGACATCATGGGCGCCAACGCCAAACTGTCTACCGGCATCGTCAACAGCCAGACCGGCGTCGGCGACGATCCGCGTACCTATCAGGTGTCGGTTCCGGTGCAGAGCGGCAATAGCGGTGGCCCGCTGATCAATCGTCGTGGCGAAGTGGTCGGCATCATCACCTCGAAGCTGGCCGCGGAGCGGGTTTTCCGCTACACCGGAGACCTGCCCCAGAACGTCAATTACGCGGTCAAGGCGAGTTATCTGATCCGCCTGGCCGGCATCCGCCCCCAAAGGGCAATCGGCGGTGAGTCGGGCTGGGAATCACTGGTGGAATCCAGCCGCGCGTCGGTGGTCCGCATCGAAGTCGAGTAGGCCCGGACCGGGAAGACAACCGCACCGGGCTCAATAGCGGAGCCCGATGCGGTCGTTGCATCGAGATGGACCTGGGGTCAATCGGCCTGCTGTTCGAAGGCACCTGCATCGCACTGCCCGATGCCGCGCGGCTGGCCGAGCGCATCCAGGCTGCTGCATTGCGAGGATAGTCCGAAATCACGCTGCGGCACGCTGCCCGCGCTCGCCGGCCAGCCGACCACTTCAAAGTCGCCGCCCCAGTTGTCCAGCTCAAGCGCAAACACGCCATCGTTGGTCTGGCGCGCGTCCGCTCCGTTCATGGCCGGGCAGTCGTCGGCCGCCGAACCAAGCTGGTTGCCTCCGCTGCTGACCAACCCGAAGGGATTGATCGCGCAGGCGTCGGTGACGAGGCTGTTGCCGTAGTCGAGTTCAGTTCCGGGACACTGCGTCGATTGCGCCTTGTGCATGCCCGGTGCGGCGGGTCCGGTCTGGCCGCCGTTCTCGAACAGGGTGACGTGGCGCAGCGATGCCGGTCCCTCGACCTCGATGCCTTGCCCGCGCCCTGCGCCGGCCATGTTGAGATGGATCGACAGGTCGCTGGCCTCGAAGGCACCGCAGCCGGAATGGATGGCACCACCGCCACCCGCGGCCAGGTTGTCGTGCAGGCTCAGGCGCTGCAGCGAGCGTCCAAGGTGGCCGACCCAGTCACCGAGGAGGGCGATACCGCCGCCATTGCCCGCTTGCGCGACATTGCCCGCCACCTCGCTGTCGCTCATCTGCAGCGACACCGCGGCGAGGATGCCCCCAGCTTCTTTGGCGCTGTTGGCGAGCAGCCTGATGCGACTGATGTGATTGGTCTTGGTGATGTTGGTGAGGCCCGCCGGAAGCGCAATGCCGCCGCCTGTGGACGCGCGATTGCCGCTGATCTGCAGCCAGTCGGCGGAAGCGACCGAGGGCAGGGAGGCAATATCAAGCGTGGAAGTGAACGCGACCGTGATGCCGCCACCATTGGTGGCAGCCTGGTTGTTCATGATTGCCGAGCCGCCGGCGTCGCGCCAGATGACGTCGGTGTGCCAGCCGATGATGCCGTTGCCGAACAGGAACATACCGCCGCCACTGCGCTTCGCGATGTTGTCCCGGATGACCAGGTTGGCGCTGTCGAGCGTAGTCGGTCCCATCATGTAAAGGGCGCCGCCATCGTAAACCGAAGAATTCCTGTCGAGCAGCGTGTCGAATGCGATCACGTTGGTGTTGCCCAGGTAGGCGGCGCCACCGGCGTTGGCCGTGCAGGAGTGGATGCGCACGCGTTCAAGCGAAAGAAGATGGCGTTCGAGGCTGGTGAGCATCATGCGGATGCAGCCGCCCTGGGAGCCCTGACCATGTGACACCGACAGGTCAGCAAGCTCAAGCGTCACCGGCTGGTTGACAGGATAATCGACAAGGAACACCTGGTTCTGATGTGTCTGGGAGGTGTTCCAGCGGATCCGGGTCCTGGTTGCG
>CAZGKE010000053.1:15907-22279 GCA_964526035.1 uncultured Gammaproteobacteria bacterium
CACCTGGTTCTGATGTGTCTGGGAGGTGTTCCAGCGGATCCGGGTCCTGGTTGCGCCGTTGCCCTGGATCTGCACCGACTCGGAGATTCGCAGCGGTCCGCCGCCGTCTGGACCGCCGACACCGCCCGCCGCGGTACGCGTCAGCGAGTAGGTATGGGAACCAAGAACGATGAGGTCGGCGCCCGGCGTGCTGTTGGCGGCGATCACCGCCTCGCGCAGCGAGCAGTCGCTGCGCAGGCAGCCGTTCGGAACGGGGTCATCAGTGCGGGTGACGAGGAAGGTCGCGGCTTGGGCAGCACCGCCAGCCAGCAGCGCGGCGATGCCCAATGGGAGGGTCTGAAGCTTCATGGTGGTGTGTCCTGCGTTGCGGTTGGTGATCTCTGAAACGCAGGAACCATGAGGAACGGGCCAAGCGGTGGATTTCATACCCAGCATCGACGGACGCAACGACAGGCTTTGCGAGGTCAGTCGCTGCCAGGGCGGTGCGAACTACCGACGCAGTCATCGACTCATGGTCGCCACCAGCAGATCGTCATCGCGCATGCGGACGCGCTGGCCCGGCTGCAGGCGCTCACCGCCACGGATGACCAGACGGTCGCCGGGCTCGATGTCTCCGCTCACTTCGACCAGCGCATCGACCTGCTCGCCGGTCTCCACCTCGATCCGCTGTGCCCGGTCGTTGCCGTCCACCCGCATTACGAAGCTGCCGTCGCGACGCAGCAGCAGCGCATCGCGAGGCACCGCGACCACGCTGCGCGACTCGGCGGCAGGCAGTCCGGCTTCAAGCGCTGCACCGACCGGCAGACCGGAGTCGTCGAGGGCGATGCGCAGCTCCAGCTGACGTGAGGTCTCGTCGCCCACCGGCACCACCGCGGTGATACGTCCGAAGGCCGGCGCGTTGTCACCCGCCAGTCGAACCTCGATACCGCTGCGCAGACGTTCGGCCATGGCCACGGGGGCGCGCACGCGCAGTTCGATGGCGTGGGTATCGACCAGTCGCAGCAGCGCCGCGCCGGATGCGACGAGTTCGCCGGGCTGGGCGTGGCGTTCCGCGACCACGCCATCGAACGGGGCACGGATCTGGTGCTGTTCGATGCGCAGCTTGATCTGCTCCAGCGCCAGGCGCGCGGCTTCCGCCTCGTGCGCCAGCATCGACAGCTCACCGCGCAACTGGTCCATCTGTGACTGCGACACGGCGCCGCGCTCGCCAAGCTGCTCGAAGCGTTCGAGCTGGCGTCGGCTGAGGTCGCGTTGGGTGTTGATGCGTGCCAGCCGCGCATGCTCCTCGCGCGCGCGCAGGTCGAGGGCAGTGTCTTCAAGCTGGGCGAGCAGTTGCCCGCTGCGCACCGTGTCGCCGACCTCGACGATGTGCACCAGCTTTCCGGTCTGCTCGCTGGCGAGCCGCGCATCGTGACGGCTGAGCACGCTGCCCGGCGCCCAGTGCAATGGCGCGAATTCGGCGCGTACCGCCTCGGCCAGTTCCACCACCGCAGGCGCTGGCGTCGGCGACTCGGTCGCAGCAGTCTGCGCCTCGGCGACGGGGCGAAACAGATGAATGGCGACCAGGGTGACGACGGTGCCGAAGAGAATCAGTCGGGTGGGGAGACGCATGGGAAGGTCCTGTTCAGGCTGGGGTGGTGGCGTGCTGCAGGGAGGGGGCCATCTGCGACCGGTCCTGCGTAGCGCGCAGGGGCGGGGTGAACAGACGCAGCAGGGCGGGGACGAGGATCACGGTGAAGATCAGGCTGAGGCCCATGCCGCCGACCGCGACGACGGCCATGCCGCGGTAGATGACCGCGCCCGGGCCGGGATTGATCGCCATCGGCAGGGCGCCGAGCACGCCGGTCATGGCGGCGATCAGGATCGGACGCAGACGCTGGCCGAGCGCCTGCTCCAGCGCCGTGACCGTATCGAACCCGTCGGCCTGGGCGAGGCGGGTCTGCGATACCAGCAGGATGGCGTTGTTCACCACCATGCCGAGCAGCAGGATGAAGCCGATCATGGTGAGCAGGTCGAGGCTCTGGCCGACCGCGAGATCCAGTGTGCGCAGCCCGAGGACGCCACCGAGCAGGGCAAGCGGAAGGCTGGCCATGACGAAGCAGGCATCGCGCAGGGAGCGGAACATGGCCGCCATCAGCAACACCAGTACCAGCAGCGCCATCAGGAAGTTCGAACCCATGGTGCGGACTACCTCGTCGAGTCGATCCGCACTTCCCGACACCAGCACATCGGCATCGGCGGGAAGGACCTGGCGCAGCGCCGGCACGATGTCCGCTTCCACGATCTGCAGCGCCTCTTCCAGCGACAGTGCGGCCGGCGGATCGACGCTGAGCGTGATGCTGCGGCGCCCGCCCACGCGGCGCAATTGGCTCGGGCTGAGCACCGTTTGCAGCGTGGCCAGTTCGGAGAGCGGCAGCGCACCGCCCAGCGGCGTGACCAGGGGCGCCTGGCCGATGCCCTCGGGCGAAGCCGGGACATCGCTGCGCAGAAGAATCGGCATGCGCCGGTCGCCATCGAAGCGCTCGCCCAGCCACAGTCCTTCGCCGAGCACGCGTACGGCATCGCCCAGGTCGCTGCGACGCCACCCGGCTTCTGCCAGACGTCGGTCGTTGGCTTCGATGCGCAGTTCCGGAACGCCGGCGCCCGGATCCGGGAACGCCTGCACGTTGGCGTCGGGGAAGTGTTGCGCCAGCAGCTCGCGCCCGGCTTCCGCGGCCGACGCCAGGGCGATGTCGTCGGCGTGCTGCAGGTGCAGCTGGATGGCGCGTGCCGAGCCGCCGCCGAAGCCGCCGAACAGTTCGCCCTCGCGCACGAACACGCGGGTATCGGGCAGGCCGCTCACGATCTCGTCGCGCACGATCCTTTCCATCTCGCCGATGCGATTCTGGTCGATCACCCGCGCCCCGAGCGTGCCACCGCCATTCCACAGGCTGAGGTACCAGTTGGACAGCTGCGGCTGCTTCTCGCCGCTCATGTAGGGCGCCATGCGCTGCATCAGCAGCGGGCGCAGTTCACGGTCGACCATGGCCGGGCTCATGCCCGGTGGGAAGCTGAACATGGCGTCGATGGCCGCACGTTTCACCGGCGGCAGGTAGTCGATGCGCGGCATCAGCAGCCAGGTCAGCAGCAGCGGCGCCAGCACCAGGGCGCCGACCCAGCCGAGCTGTTGACGGCGCGTCGCGGTGAGCTGCAGGGTCAGCTTCACCAGCGGCGTGAAAGCCGTCCCGCTCGTCGATTGTCCGCTGCGCAACCAGCGCACCGCGGCCGCGGGCAGCACCGTGACCGCGAGCAGCAGGGATACACCCACGGCGATGGAGATGGTGAGAGCGAGGTCGGCGAACAGCTGTCCCTCGACGCTCTGCATGAACAGCACCGGGAGAAACACCGCCACCGTGGTCAGGGTGGAGGCGAGCAGGGCGCCGGAAACCTGACGTGTGCCGTCGAGCGCTGCGCGCGCCGCCGAGACGCCTTGCTCACGCAGCCGCACGATGTTCTCGGCCACCACCACGGCGGCATCCATCACCATGCCCACCGCAAAGGCCAGGCCGGCGAGCGAGATCACGTTGAGGCTGCGACCGGTCAACTGCAGCACCACGAAGGTGGCGAGCAGAGAGATCGGAATGGCACAGGCGATCAGCGCGGTGGCGCGCGCATCGCGCAGGAACCACCACAGGCAACCGACCGCCAACAGCACCCCGGCGAACAGGCTGCCGGACAGCAGGCCGATGGCGCGATGGATGAACAGCGCGGCGTCGAAGCTCTGCGCCATGTCGAGTCCCAGCGGCAGCAGTTCGCTTTGGCGCAGCTCCTCGACGGCAACCTTGACCGCTTCAATGGTGGCCAGCACGTTGGCGCCGTTTTCGCGCTGGATGCGCAGGCCGATGGCCGGATTGCCGTTCTGGAAGGTGAAGAAGCGCGGCTCGGGCCGTTCAATGCCGATGCTGGCGACATCGGCAAGGCGCACCGGACGGCCGCTGCGCCAGGTCAGGATCATGTCGCCCAGTTGTTCCGTCGAGTAGCGGCCGGCAAAGCGCAGCGTGTATTCGCGACGACCGGCCTGCACGCTGCCGCCGGAGACATCCACGGCACGCGCCGCGACCGCCGAGATCTCCGCGATGCCGATGCCGAGACTGGCCGCGCGATTGAGGTCGATGCGGATGACCAGTTCCTCCGGGCTGCCGCCATTGATCGACACGCCGGCCACGCCCGGCACCGCGGTCAGTCGCGGCACGATGCGTTCCTCGACCAGGCGCCGGTAGTCGTCGATGTGACCGGGCGTCTGCGGCAGCTTCTGCAGGAAGAAGTAGGTGAGCGTGCTGTTGGCCTGGTCGGATGCGGACTGGACCACCGGCAGTGTCGCGTCGCGCGGCAACGGTGGCAGACGGTTCAGCCGCGCCAGCACCTCGACCAGCATGGCCTGCATGTCGCTGCCCACGGCAAAGCCGAGGTTGATGCTGTTCCAGTCGCCGTTGATGTTGGATTCCATCGTTTCCAGACCGGGCAGCCCGCGCAGCACGTTCTCGATCGGTGCGATCAGCTCGGCTTCGACCTCCTGGGGTGCGGCGCCGCGCCAGCCGGTCTGTACTGAAAGCTGCGGGCGGTCGATGTCGGGGAACAGCTGCAGCGGCAGACCGGTCAGGGCGATCAGCCCGAACAGCACGACAAGCGCGACTGCGGCAGCCACCGCAGCGGGTTGCCGGAGCGAAATTTCGGTGAGCTTCATGGTGGTCGGGGAACGCTGCTGAACGGGGTGAACGCACGATGCGCGCACTCTACCCCCGCACAGACATCCCGAAAGTCATGTCTGCTGCACGAATGCGACGAGGCGATGGGATGTTGCGGTGAGGCGTTTGCAAGGACCACGCTTTCATGCGCCGTTGCGCTGTGCAGCAGCTATCGACCTGGCGGGAAAGACCCGAAACCTCGATTCGTGGTGAGAGTCCCTTGAGGCTGGCTGAGCCGGATCGAAAGTCTGCGCTGAGGAGGCCGTGAAGCGGCCGTCGCGAAGGGGCTTGTCCCGAGCCACTCGAAGCACGCACCTTCCGATGGTCCGCGCCCTTCGAGACGCGCGCCTTGCGCGCTCCTCAGAGCCTGCCCCGGACTTGATCCGGGGGCAAACGGTCTTGCGCACACCGATGACGTTGGTCAGCCGGATCAGCGCCGCGTGATCACCAATAGGAGTCCGCGATCAGTTCTGAGCTGGGCCCAATGCGATTCGATCTCGTCGAGGAGGCGGCGTAAGCGGGTGACCCATGCCGGCGACGACTGACCGGCGGCAGTCGGCCAGAAGTGGACGCTCGGAACGCCGTCTCAACCCGGATAGCTCGCGACCCGACGGAGACCGGTTTTCCGCAGCCGGGCGGGCCAGGAAATGGTTCCTGGATTGGTGTTCCGGCGGCGCCCCGGTTGCGACTGCTTCATCAGGATGGTTGCGGTGGTTCGACGAAACGGCGCGCATCCTTGAGCAGGAGGATCAGTTGTCGCTGGTTCTCCGGCGTCGGTTCAAAGCCGAAGCGCCGGTAGAACGACTCCGCCTCGGCATCGAGAGGATGGGTCAGCAGCGCGCGGATGCCTGCATGCTCGGCCACGGCGATGGCGCGGTGAATGGCATCCTGCAAGAGGCTGCACCCAAGACCGCGCCTCTGGTAGTCCAGATCGACGGCGATCCGCGCCAGGATGATCAACGGGATCGGGTACTGACCCATGCCGCGACGAACCCGCTCGGGCGCCTCAAGCGTATCGATCTGGCCAACGGTCAGGCTGTAGTACCCGGCCACGCGCTCCCCGTCGCAGACTACGAAGGTTTTCGCAGAGCCGCTCCCCTGTGCCGAGCGTGCGTGGCGATGCAGCCATTCGGTGAGCGCCGGTTTTCCGCAATCGAAGTCTTCCAGCCGATGGCGCGCATCGAGCGGTTGCGGCGCCGACAGGGTCATTCCCTGGCCCAGACCGGGCGCCGGGAGAACAGGTCGGCCAGACCCGCGTTGTCGGATTCCGGTCGATCCAGCATGTCCAGAAGCGCCCGGTATTGGCTGCCGGAGACCATGAAAAGCCGCTGATCGAGCAAAGTCTGTTCGGCAGCCTGACAAGCGGCATCCAGCACGAAATCGGTCAGCGACTTGTGCGCCACCTCGGCGGCACGACGCAAGACAGCCTCCTGTTCAAGGGTCGCGCGCAGACCGAGGCGGGCGGCGCGGGGCTTCGTGGTGGCGGCCATGACGGGTGTCCCTGTGTCGAACAATGGACGCTATGTTAGTACAAATGACAAACATCAGCTAGCCGCAAGCGCGCGGGTGCGAGTCCCTGGGCCGGATGGCAGATGCCGGGCCCGCGGGAACCAACGATCACCTTTGGCGCCGAAAGGTTCTGTTCCGG
>CAZGKE010000054.1:0-12216 GCA_964526035.1 uncultured Gammaproteobacteria bacterium
GCCGGTCGCGGCACTGGCTTTCCGATTGCCGCACCGGGCCCTGTCGGAGGTGGCGTAACGGTTCCGAGTCTGAACGACCGCCTCAACGTCAACCTGCCAATTGTCAATCCGGCCGGTTCGATAGGACTGGCGATCCTCGGGCAGGACTACATGCTCGATCTGGAGCTGTCGGCACTGCAGGTCGAAGGGCGTGGTGAGATCGTCTCCAACCCGCGGGTGATCACGGCCAACCAGCAGGAGGCCAGCATCAAGCAGGGCCAGGAAGTCGGTTTCGTCACCGTCCAGGCGCAGCCCGGCACCATCCCCATTCCCAACGTCGAGTTCAAGGAAGTGAACCTCGAGCTGATCGTGACGCCCACCATCACCCGCGATGGGCGCGTTTTCATGGTGATGTCGGTCAAGAAGGACGAGATCGCCGGTTTCGTCAACACTTCGATTGGAGACGTCCCGCAGATCGATACCCGCGAACTGAACACTTCCGTACTGGTGGACGACGGCCAGACCGTGGTGCTCGGCGGCGTCTACGAGTTCCGCACGCGGGACGACCTGAACAAGGTGCCGTTCCTGGCCGATCTGCCCGCGGTGGGCAATCTGTTCAAGAACCGGCGGCGCTTCACCGACAAGGCGGAGCTGCTGATATTCGTGACCCCACGCGTCATTCCGGAGTCGCCGAGGTAACTCATGGCCCGTCGCAGCCCCCACCCCTCGCCGGGACGGCGTAACGCAGCCACCGTCGCAAGCCATTACAAGAAAGTCGCAGGATTTCGGAGATACGACATGAAAGCCTTCAACAGGATACTCATCATGCTGCTGGCCGGCGCACTGCTCGCCGGTTGTGGCGGCGGTGGTGGACCGGGCGACGACTCGGGGTTCAATCCTCCTGGCGTAACCGTCAACGTCACCGCTACGAACACCACCATCGGCGTGCTTTCCACCACTGACCTTACGGTTACAGTCACCACACCCGGAGGCGCACCGGCGCCCAACGGAACTCAGGTCTCGGCAGCTGCGGCGCCGGCTTCGCTGGGCCAGTTCTCGGTCGACAACGGCCCACTCACACCCACCGCCCTGACCACCACCAGCGGCGGACAGGCACAGATTCGCTTCCACTCCGGGAACACCCCGGGTACTGCAAGCGTAACCATTTCGGTGCAGGATCCGGCGACGCCCGGCCGGACCGTGACCCGTACCATCGCCATCACCATTTCCGGTGCGTCGACCGACCAGCGCCTGACGCTGCAGGCAACGCGCACGACCCTGCCTGCCAACATCTTCAACGTACCGCCCTTCGTCGGTTCGCCGTACATGGCGGAAGTGACCGTGACCTGGCGCAACAGTGCGGGGCAGCTGATCAATGACGGTAGTGTCAACGTCACTGTCAACCCGGTGGGTTCGACCGGTGGCTTCAGTACGTTGGACGACCCGGAGACCGACGATGTCAACGAGTTCTTTGTCCGGCTCGGTCAGGGTCCTGTCGACATCGTTGCCGGCAAGGCTACGCTGTTCTTCCACTCGATCAGTCTGGCGGGAACCTCGACAATGACGGTGACCGCCGTCGATCCGGACAATGGCCAGAACCTCAGCGCCACGCTGCAGTTCACCGTCAACAACATCGCGCCCCCGCTGCCCGCCCAGCTCCTGCTGTCTGCACCGGATTTCCCGGTCTACGTGCAGGGCGCAGGTGGAAACACCACCCTGCAGATCGAGGTCGACGTGCGCGATGGCGCCGGTGGCCTGATCCCCGATCCGGTTGTGGGCAACAACGCCTTCAACAACGTTCGCCTGGAGATCATAGGTGACGGACCGGGCTTCGGCGAAAGATTGACCGGCATCAATGCTCAGGGTCAGTCGGTCAGTGGCACCTCGATCAGCGTGCGCACGATCAACGGCATCGCTGGCGCGATCTTCGAGTCGGGAACACGCATCGGAACCACCAGCATCCGCGCTACCGTGGACCGCGCAGACAACAATGTCGACAACGGCATTCAAAGCTCGCTGACTGCCGACCGGTCGATCTCGGTGTCCGACGGTCGTCTGTTCTCGCTGACGCTGACCAGTCCAATCCAGCGCGCCATCTTCCCAGGTACCCTGCCTTGCGCGGTGTGCGAGGCGGAAGACGTGGGCCCGACCCCCGGGTTCGAGCCACCCGATCAGGCGGCATACGACGGCACTTACAGCCTGACCGTGTCCGTAGTTGCTACCGACCGCGGCGGGAATCCGGTGTTGCCAGGCACCAATGTCGGCTTCGGTCTGATCGACGAGCCGCAGAGCAACATCTTCTTCGCAGGCTCAGGCGATTTCTCGTTGTCGGGTCTCGACGGCAATCCGCAGGAGAGCGGATTCCTGTTCAACGCGCCGGGTGGCGCGTTCCAGACGGCCGGCGGCGGCGCGGGACCCGGCGATACCCTGGTCCTGTTCGGCAAGGCCATCCAGGGCAATGCCGATCATGAGAGCGCGCGCACGGTGCAGCAGATCGACAGCCAGACCCAGTTGCGCGTCAGCCAGCGCTTCAATCCCAACGACACCACGGGTGTAAGCGTCAATTCCGGTCCGGTGCTGCCCTATGTGATCGGTCGCGCCCAGGACGGCAACATCGAAACGCCGGCAAGCACCGATGTTCGCGGCGTCGCCTTCACCCGCATGAACTATCCGGTTTCGCGGCTCGGCAAGCGGGTGATCATCTGGGCTCAGGGGATCGGCGTGCCGACGGCGAGCGGCGGGCAGCGCACGGTGGCCGATGCGGCGCTGACGGCATTCCCGGGTATTTCCCCGATCACCCTCACGGCCAGTCCCAGCAAGATCCCCGGCAACGCCACCACCCAGGTTCTGCTCTGCGTGCAGGACGCCCTCAACAGCCCGATCCGGGGCGTTTCAATCGAGTTCGGCTTTGAACTCGGAGCGGGCACCGGTAGCGTGGACGGGGTCGAGGGCGCTGGATTCGTGGCCAACCCCACGGATGTCGACGGCTGCACGGTCGCGACGGTGACCACAGCCGGCATCCTGTCGGATACCGATGACGCTCTCCTGATCTTCAACGCCGGCCCGGCAAGAGCTGAAGTTGAAATCCTGGTCGGCGAACAGATTCTGCAGGCGTTCCCGAGCGCGGTTCTCGGCAGCGGCTCATGGCGCATCGAGCTGCGTCTGTTGAGCGCCGATGGACAGCCGATTGACGGCGTGCAGCTGGTAGGCACCTGTGAGTCGTCGGAAGGCTCACTCGGAATCACTGCGGGACCGGGCATTACCGGTCAGACCTGGCCGCAGCCTGGCTCTCCGCCGCCGGGCACCACGTCGGCGATCGTCTCCGCTAGCCTCGATGGCGTCGGCAGTGCGGGCACCGGCACCTGTACCTTCACGACCGCGACCGGAGAGCCAGAGGTGGTGGTCAGCTTTACCGGAATCGACATCTGCACCTCCAACTTCAGTCCGATTCCACCAGGCTGTGACGGTGCCGACGAGGAGTTCCAGCTGTCCGTGCTGATGCGCGGCGAGCCGGGCGATTCGCTGTCCGCCATTGCTACCAGCGTTCCGGCGGGACTGAATTGCGTGATTGCGGGAGCCGACACGGTCACCTGTCCCGGTGCCATGTTCCAGCAGGGTTCGTTCGTGACCATCCTGATTGCCGAGGGTGCCAATACCGAGGTTGACAGCTTCGGCGGGCAATGCACGCAGAACGGCCCGACGTCGGCGTCCGTGCAGATGGGTGGCGACCGCACCTGCATCGTGGAGCTCATTCAGACGCCCTGAGCGGAATGCAATGTGCAGGATTGAAAGGGGCTGCCGCATGGCAGCCCCTTGCGTTTATGATGCCGCTCGGGGATGACCCCCGGCACCGGAGCCGAGCATGAGCACCGTACGCCTTCGCAGCGGGGAAACGCTCTTCGGTGAGGGCGATCCGCCGGACGGTGCCTATGTAGTCGAGTCCGGCCTCATCGAGGTCAGCATGCTCAAGGATGGCGCCAACCTGGTGCTGAGTGAACTGGGCAGTGGCGATCTTCTGGGCGAGATGGCGGTACTCGATGAGTCTCCACGAACCGCAACGGCCACTGCACTGGAAGACAGCGTTCTGACGCGTGTCGACCGTTCACAGCTGCTCGAGCGTCTCGAACAAAGTGATCCCATCGTGCGGACGCTGCTGTCGGGCCTTCTTGCGCGCTATCGGAGTTCGATCGCGACGCTCAAGGGACAGGTGCGGGGAGTCGAAACTTCGGTCATCGAGGCGCCAGGCCTTGAAGAGGCGCTCGGCGCGGTCGGCAAGATCCGGCTCGACAGCCAGCTGCGAGTGGCGCTCAACGAACGCCAGCTCGAGTTGCGGCTGCAGCCGCTCCTCGATATTCCTGCCGGTCGTATTACCGGCTATGAGGCACTGGTGCGCTGGCAGCATCCACAGCGCGGTTACGTGTCTCCTGCAGAGTTCATTGCGCTTGCCGAGGAAACCTCGTTGATCGTTCCGGTCGGTGAGTTCGTGCTGCGTGAAGCCTGCGCCGCGATCGACGCGCTGGACGCCGTTGGCCGTTGTCCGGAGTTCATTGCCGTAAACGTTTCGGCGCGACAGCTTGCAACCCCCGGTTTCGTCGACAAGGTGGCCGAGGTGCTGGCCGACTGCAAGGTGCCGGCCCGCCATATCAAGATCGAGATCACGGAAAGCCAGAGGCTCGACTACGCAGCCGTCGCCGAGCGAATGCGTGAGCTGCGCGCGCTCGGCGTCAAGGTGGCCCTGGACGATTTCGGAACGGGCTTTTCCAATCTCGGCCATCTGCACCAGCTCGACTTCGATTCGATCAAGCTGGATCAGGTGTTCGTCCGCGACATGCTGAGCGCGCCGCGCGCCATGGCGATTGTCGAGGCGATCGTCCGCCTGGCCAACACCCTTGGCGCCGAGATGGTGGCTGAAGGTATTGAAAGCGCCGAACACCTGCAGGCGGTGACCGACCTCGGCGTGCGCTACGGGCAGGGCTATCACATCGGCAAACCCGCGCCACTCTCCGATTTCACCTGAGCAGGCCGGCATAGCGGCCGCATCCCCTGCGGTCCTCAACAGCAGCACCCCGCAGCAGCAGACAAGCGGATACCATACCGTCCGCAAACTTCCGCAGGTTCCTGCGGTCCAACTCCGTCAACTCCCTGAAAAGTCTTCCCATGGACGCATCCGTTTCCGTCGATTCCGCTGGCGCGCGCGCCGTCAACCCGCTACGCCAAGGCATCAGGCGCCTTCGCGAGGCACTGGGTGAACGCATTGTCGGTCAGGCCGACCTCATCGACAGGCTCATCATCGCGCTGCTGGCCGATGGTCACCTGCTGGTTGAAGGGGCCCCGGGCCTGGCCAAGACCACCGCCATCAAGGAACTCGCGGCGCGCATCGAAGGAGACTTTCATCGTATCCAGTTCACCCCCGATCTGCTGCCGGCGGATCTGACCGGTACCGAGGTCTATCGTCCGCAGGACGCAAGCTTCGAATTCCAGCGCGGTCCGCTTTTCCACAACCTGATTCTCGCCGACGAGGTCAATCGGGCACCTGCCAAAGTGCAGTCGGCCCTGCTCGAGGCGATGGGCGAACGGCAGATCTCGGTAGGCCGGGTCACCTATCCGCTGCCGCGGCTGTTCCTGGTGATGGCCACGCAGAACCCTATCGAGCACGAAGGTACCTATGCCCTGCCGGAAGCCCAACTCGACCGCTTCCTGATGCATGTCCGCATCGGATATCCGAAGGCCATCGCCGAAATGGAGATTCTGCGACTGGCCCGCGAACAGGCGCGCGAAGCGCTGTCCTCCGGGCAGGTGCCCGAGTGCCTGATCAGCCAGGACGACGTTTTCGCGGCCCGGGCGGCCGTCCTCGACGTTCATCTCGCGCCCGCTCTCGAACGTTATCTGGTGGAGCTGGTGCTCGCCAGTCGCGAGCCCTCGGCCTACGGCTCGGATCTCGCACGCTGGATCTCATACGGAGGCAGCCCTCGCGCCACCATCGCGCTCGACCGCTGCGCGCGCGCGCACGCATGGTTGGTCGGGCGCGACTTTGTAACGCCTGAGGACATCCACGCGATCGCCTTCGACGTGCTCCGGCATCGAATACTGTTGAGCTTCGAGGCCGAGGCCGAGGGCATCGACAGCGATCGCATCGTTGCCGAGCTGCTGGGGCGGGTGCCGCTGCCATGACCTGCGTCCGTGAAATCACAGCCCCGGAATACGGTCCGTCGCGCATCGTGGGAGCGTAGTCGATGGCGGTGACCGGCGCCCAAGCCGAAATCGACGCGCTGATCGACCTGCGCCTGCGCGCAGGAGAACTCCGCTCGCTGCGCAGCCGCCGATCCCGCGCGCCGCTGACCGGAGCGCACGGCTCGCGCTTCCGGGGTCGCGGCGTTGACTACCAGGAATCGCGCGCGTACGCGCCGGGCGACGACATCCGCAACATGGATTGGCGCCTCACCGCGCGCAGCGGCAAGCCGTTCACCAAGGTGTTCGAGGAGGAGCGCGAACGCCCGGTGCTGTTGATGCTGGATACCAATCCCGGCATGTATTTCGGCAGCCGCGTGCGGTTCAAGTCGGTTCAGGCCGCGCAGCTCGGCGCGCTGTTGGCCTGGCACACCGTTGCGGTAGGAGACCGCGTCGGCGTGCACGCGTTCGGCGGCGACCACAGCGACCTGAGGCCACGGGGGGGTCGACCGGGTGCACTGCGCGCCATCCGCAGTCTTGCCGCCTGCACCGCCCAGGCGGAACCCGGAACCGCGGAATCGCTTTCCGCAGGCCTGGAGCGCGCGCGCAGGATTGCCAGACCAGGCACCCGGGTCGTCCTCCTCACAGATGGTGCCAGCTGGGACGAGCGCGCCGAAGGCCTGATTGCACGACTGCGCCGCCACTGCGACATGGCCATGTGCCTGATCAGCGATACCCTTGAGCGCACGCCGCCGCCGCCCGGTCGCTATCGGCTGGAAGACGGCACGCATCGTGTCGAGCTCGATATGGGACGGACCGCCGTGCGCGATCGCTGGCTGTCGCATTTCTCCGCCATTCACGAGCGCGCCGTGTCCGCGGCCGGTCGCTGCGGCATGCCCTGGGTGGAGGTGGACGCCGCCGAAGACCCGGTGGCGCCGCTGCGGCGACTGCTCGCTGGCGTCGAACGTACCCTTCGCCATGTGGCCTGACGTTCTGACGACGACGATGGGTCCCACCCTCCGCGACATCCACCTGCCCGCCGAGCCTTCGTGGTGGCCACCGGCCCCTGGCTGGTGGCTGCTGGTGGCCATCCTTGTGCTTGTTCTGTACTGGCTGCAGGGCCGGCTGCGGACCATGCTCCAGCGCCGACTCAGGACGCGCGGTCTCCGCGCGGCGCATCGCCGCATGGCCGCGCTGGCAGGTGACGCCGAGCCGCCTGTTGCAGTCGCCGCGGTCTCGGAATTCCTGAGACGTGCGGTGCGGACGCGGCAACCCGAAGCTGCCGTCCTGACCGGCGACGCCTGGATCGATTATCTGAACAGCACGGGGGGCAATGCATTCAACGCTGAGAGCGCCGCTCTGCTGCGCGAGGGCGGGTACCGGGCCAGGGTCGAAGGCGACATCAACGCGCTGATCGAGGCCAGCGACCAGTGGCTCGCCCATTGGATGCGGGGTGCAGGGAATGCCTGATTTCGCCTGGCCCTGGGTGTGGTTGCTGTTGCCGCTGCCGTGGCTCGCGGCATGGCTGGTACCGGCACCTCCGCATCGCGGCGCGGCCCTGCGCGCGGCTTTCTGCGCCGCGGCCGAAAGCTGGCAGGGGAAGGTCGGCAATTCCGAATTCGCCGGGTCCGGGCGACTGTGGCTGGTGCTGGTCTGGATTCTGCTGCTTGCCGCCGCTGCCCGACCGCAGAACCTCGGTGAAGCGCAGGACGTGGCGCGCAGCGGCCGTGACCTGATGCTGGCGGTGGACCTGTCGGGGAGCATGCAGGCCGAGGACATGGTGGTCGCGGGGCGTCGTGTTGATCGACTCACCGCGGTCAAGTTGATCGCTGGCGACTTCATTGAAAGGCGGCAAGGCGATCGGCTGGGACTCATCGTCTTCGGTCAGCGTGCCTTCCTGCTGACGCCACTCACTTACGACCACCGCACGGTTCGCGAGCAGCTGGAGCAGACCTTTCTCGGGCTGGCCGGTCGCGAGACCGCCATCGGCGACGCCATCGGAATCGCCGTCAAGCACCTGCGCGAGCGACCGCAACAGCAGCGCGTGCTGATCCTGCTCACCGATGGCGTCAGCAACGCCGGCGAACTCGATCCGGAGCGCGCCGCGCAGATCGCGCGTATCGAGAACGTTCGCATCCACACCATCGGCATGGGTTCGGATGGCAACGTGGGCGGCTTCGGACAGCGCCTGCTGGCACCGGCGGCCGACTTCGACGAGGCGCAGCTTGCGCGCATCGCCGAAGGTACCGGCGGGCGCTACTTTCGCGCACGGGATACGCGCGACCTGGCGGGAATCTACGCGCAGATCGATCTGCTCGAGGCCTCGGAACACGATCCCGAGCCCTATCGGCCGACCCATGAGGTGTTCCACTGGCCGCTGGGAGTTGCGCTGTTGACCGTCGTCCTGGGCATTGCCACGCGCCGGCTGCGGGAAGTGTGGGCGGCATGATCTACGAGTCGTTCCATTTTCTGCGACCGCTCTGGCTGCTGGCTCTGCTTGCCCTGCCGGTGCTGCTGTGGCTCGCCGTGCGGCCATCACGTGATGGCGGAGCCTGGCAACGCGTCATCGACCCCGAGCTGATGCCGCACCTGCTCGTGGAACCACCGCGCGGCAAGCAGCGGCGGACCGCACTGTGGTCGGCTGCGGTGTGGTTGGTCGCCTGCCTCGCCCTGGCCGGTCCGGCTTGGGAACGTGTCGAGGAGCCCTTGTTGGAGTCGCAGCAAGCCCGCGCACTGGCGTTGTCGCTGTCGGAGACGATGCTGGCCGCCGATCTGCCGCCCGACCGACTGACGCGCGCAAGGCTCAAGCTGGCCGATCTGATCGCCGAGAGCCGCGACCAGCATCTGGGTCTCGTGGTCTATGCCGGCGATGCCTTCACAGTCGCGCCACTCACCGACGACGGCAACACCCTGCTGATCCAGCTCGACGTGCTTCATCCGGAGCTGGTTCCGGTGCAGGGCGCACGCCCGGACCTCGCCATACAGCGCGCAGCCGCCCTGTTGCGCGACGCCGGATTTCCGGGCGGCGAGATCGTGCTGCTCGGTGATTCTGCGGACAGTCGCGCGGTGGAAGCTGCGGCCGCAGCGGCGTCGCAGGGGATGCGGGTGTCGGTGCTGGCGTTCGGAACCGCTGAAGGCGCCCCGGTGCCCTTGCCCGAGGGCGGCTTCCGCCGCGACGCCACCGGCAACATGCTGCTGCCGCGCCTGGACGAGGCGCAGCTGGCCGCGGTGGCGCGCGCAGGGCGCGGCACCTACTTGATGGCGCGAAACGATCGCAGCGATGTGCTGCGCCTGGTGGGCGGTAGCGACGCCACCGGTCGACAGGGCGATGGGCAGCGGCAGATGGAACGCTATCTGGATCGCGGACCGTGGCTCGCGCTCGCCCTGTTGCCGTTCGCGCTGGTCGCCTGGCGCCGCGGCATGCCGCTGTTGATCCTGGTATTTCTGCTGCCGCACCAGGCATATGCCGCGGCCTTCGCCGACCTTTGGCAGCGCCAGGACCAACAGGCTCGTACCGCCCTGGACCAGGGAGACCATGCACGCGCTCGCGCGCTGGCCAGCGACCCGGCACTGCGCGGCGCCGCGGCCTTTCGCGACCAGGACTTTGCCGCGGCCGCCGATGATTTCGCCAACGGCACCGGCCCAAGCGACCGCTACAACCTGGGCAATGCGCTGGCCATGGCGGGGCGCTACGAGGATGCCATTGCCGCGTACGAGGAAGCCTTGTCTCTGGATCCCGGGATGGAGGATGCCCGCGCCAATCTCGATGCCGTTCGTGAGTGGCTGGAGCAGCAGCCGCAGCAGCCTGGCGAGAGTGGCGAGTCCGACGACGGCGAAGGCGAAGACGAGCAGGAATCCGACCCGTCGGAAGGCGAAGGCGAGCAGGGGGAGCCCGGGGATGAGTCAGAAGAGGAGGGCGACAGCGGGGGCCAGTCCGGTAGTGACCAATCCGAAGGTGAGGACGATCAGCGCAGCAACGACAGCGGCGAGCAAAACGACGACAGCCAGAGCGAACAGGACATGCAGGCAGCGGAAACCGACCAGGAGATGATGGACGAAGCATCACAGGCTCTGGCACGCGAGATGGAGGAAGCGATGCAATCGCAGGAGGAGGGCGAAATGACGGAGCTCGACCCCGCCGAGCGCGAAGCGGAGGAGCAACGCCAGATGGTGGAACAGTGGCTGCGGCGCATTCCCGATGACCCCGGGGCCCTGCTCAGGCGCAAGTTTGCGGTCGAGCACCGACGGCGCCAGTCCGAGGGAGGCCAACCCTGATGCTGTCAGCTTTCTGCAGACGTTGCGCGACGTTCGTGGTGCTCGCATTGGGGGCGCTCGCGGCGCAGGCCCAACCCTCGGCCCCGGTAGCCAGTCTCGACCGCAGCCAGGTGAGGATCGGCGAGAGCGTCAATCTGAATCTGGTGGCGGAGGGTCAGGGAATGCAGGCGCTGCCGGCACCCGATTTCACGCCTCTGGAGGTCGATTTCGAACTGCTCGGTCGCAGCACCTCAAGCCATTTCAGCTTGATTGGCGGACAGACAGTGGCGCGCACCACCTGGTCCGTCGAGCTGCTGCCCAGACGCACCGGGATCCTGCGCATCCCCCCGATTCCGGTCGGCACCAGGGCTTCGGCGCCGCTGTCGCTGACTGTCAGCGATGCGCCGCCCCCGGCTGAAGGAGAGGCCGAGGATCTGTTTCTGGAGCTCGAAATCACCCCGCGCGATCCCTATGTCCATCAATCCGTGCAGATGGTGCTGCGCCTCTACTATGCCGTGGGCCTCACCGAAGGCAACCTGCGTGAGCCCGAGGTCGAGGATGCGGCGATGACCCGCGTCGGCCAGGACCGCAACTACGTGGCGGAGCGACACGGTCGCCGCTACCAGGTGGTCGAGCGCGTATTCAGCCTGCGACCGGAGCGCTCCGGCACCGTGCGCATCGGCCCTGCCCAGTTCCAGGGTCGGGCGCTGCGACCCGGTTCGCGCCGCCTGCTCGATCCAGGCGTGCGGATTTCAGCCCGCACCTCCCTGGAAACCCTTGAAGTCCGTCCACGCCCAGCGGCTGCGCGCGGAGACTGGCTGCCGGCACGCTCTCTTGTCCTCGAGGATGATCTGAGCCCGGATCCGGCGACGGCTCGCGTTGGCGAGCCGCTGACACGCACCGTGCGTCTGATCGCAGAAGGGGTGGCGCTGGATCAGCTGCCGGACCTCGATCATCCGCCACTGACCGACGTGCAGATCTATGCCGATCGCCCACTGGGTCATAGTCGTGAAACCGGCGGCTGGCCGAGCGCGGAGCGCGAGTATCGCTTTGCTCTGGTGCCGGGCAAAGCCGGTGAACTGGTGCTCCCGGAGCTGCGGGTCGCATGGTGGGACGTGCAGGCGGATGAGCCGCGCGAGGCCGTGTTGCCTGCGCGTACGGTCATGGTCGCGGCGGCGCCAGCCGGATCGATGTCCGCGCCGCCGTTGATCGAGCCGGATGCCCTGACCAGCGACGGCACACCGCAGCCCATGCCGATGCCCGGCGTCTGGCCATGGATCAGCATCGGCCTGGCGGCACTGTGGCTCGCGACGCTGGGAGGATGGTGGTGGAGCGCGCGGCGCCGGCCGCAAGCTGCGTCGCGCACTTTCGCAGCGATGCCCGATCCGGGTCCGGCGCGCGAGGCCTTCCGGCAAAGCGTGCGCGCGCAGGACGCGGGAGCGACGCTTTCCGCTCTGCTGGCATGGGCGCGCATGGGCGACCCATCCATCGGCAATCTTGCCGACCTCCATCGGCGCCTCGCCGACGACCAGCAGCGACAGGCGCTCGACGCCCTCGAACGCGGCCGCTATGGCCCGAGGGTCGAGCTGCCGGTCGCGCTCTGGCAGACCCTGGGCTCGGCCTTCGAAGCCGGGCCGCGACTCACTTCGCCGGTAATCCCCGCAGGCGACACGGATGCCGTGCTGCCACCGCTGTGGCCTCAGCGCGGCTGAAGGCCGGATCGAAACAGAATGGGCCCGCGCGAGGCGGGCGCCACAACAGAAAGGGCCCGCGCGAGGCGGGCACCACAATAGAAAGGGCCCGCGCGAGGCGGGC
>CAZGKE010000054.1:12316-22171 GCA_964526035.1 uncultured Gammaproteobacteria bacterium
GAAAGGGCCCGCGCGAGGCGGGCACCACAATAGAA
Organism: uncultured Gammaproteobacteria bacterium; assembly: GCA_964526035.1. GTDB lineage: Bacteria > Pseudomonadota > Gammaproteobacteria > Xanthomonadales > BPKI01 > DAOMOD01. Next base: position 12,352 of record CAZGKE010000054.1, read on the forward strand.
AGGGCCCGCGCGAGGCGGGCCCTTGGGTGGCGCGTTTGCTGCTTCGAGAGTCGGGGAGAGGGGGAGCCTCCCGAAGCCGCGACCACGATGCCTAGTTTAGTTACCGCGATTGAACCGCAAGTGAACGGTGCTCAGGTTGGCTTTACGGCACCGCTGGGGGACAATGCGCGCCGCTTTTCCCTCCTGCCGGTTCCTGCCCAGATGCCCACTCGCCGCGATCTCGCCAACGCTCTTCGTGCCCTCGCCATGGACGCCGTCCAGGCCGCCAACTCCGGTCATCCCGGAATGCCAATGGGTATGGCCGACATCGCCGAAGTGCTGTGGAACGATTTCATGCGCCACAGCCCGCGCGATCCGAAGTGGTTCAACCGCGACCGTTTCGTGCTCTCCAACGGCCATGGCTCGATGCTCCTGTACGGCCTCCTGCACCTGACCGGCTACGACCTGCCGATGCAGGAGCTCAAACGCTTCCGTCAACTGCACTCGAAGACCGCAGGTCACCCAGAAGCTTCCGAGACGCCGGGCGTCGAAACCACCACCGGCCCTCTCGGCCAGGGTCTCGCCAACGCGGTGGGCATGGCGCTGGCGGAAAAGTTGCTCGCGGCACGCTACAACCTTCCGGGATTCGAGATCATCGACCACCACACCTATGTGTTCGTCGGCGACGGCTGTCTGATGGAGGGCATTTCGCACGAGGCCTGCTCGCTGGCCGGGACCATGAAGCTCGGCAAGCTGATCGTCTTCTACGACGACAACAACATTTCCATTGACGGCCAGGTCGGTGGCTGGTTCACCGATGACACCGTCAAGCGCTTCGAGTCCTACGGATGGCAGGTCATTCCAGAGGTGGACGGCCACAACCCCGAGGCGATCAAGGCCGCCATCGTCACCGCGCAGGCGCAGGAAGATCAGCCGGCATTGATCTGCTGCAAGACGGTGATCGGCTTCGGTGCGCCCAACAAGCAGGGCACCGAGGCCACCCACGGCGCGCCGCTGGGCGCCGAAGAAGTCGCTGCTGCGCGCAAGACGCTGGGCTGGTCACATGCGCCATTCGAGATTCCGGGCGACATCCAGGAGTCGTGGGACGCCACCGCGCGCGGAAGCGCGCTGGAAACAGACTGGCAGGGGCTGTTTGATCGCTACGCCAAGGTGCATCCCGAATTGGCTGCGGAACTCGATCGCCGCATCCGCAATCAGCTTCCCGACGGATTCGACCGCGTCGCCGCCGCCTATATCGCCGAGGTCCAGGCGAAGCTGCCCAAGGTCGCCAGTCGCAAGGCCTCGCAGCAGGCCATCGACGCCTACGGCCCACTGCTGCCCGAACTCATCGGTGGGTCCGCCGATCTTGCGCATTCCAACCTGACCCTGTGGAAGGGATCCGTCGACGTCAATGCGGATCCGGCACGCGGCAACTACGTCTTCCACGGCGTGCGCGAATTCGGCATGACGGCGATCAGCAATGGCATCGCGCAGCACGGTGGCTTCATTCCCTACGACGCCACTTTTCTGGTGTTCTCCGACTATGCACGCAACGCAGTGCGCATGGGCGCGCTGATTCCTTCCGCCGCGATCCACGTCTACACGCACGATTCCATCGGTCTGGGCGAGGACGGCCCCACGCATCAACCGGTGGAGCATCTGGCCTCGCTGCGCCTGATTCCCGGCAACGAGCTTTGGCGCCCCTGCGATGCAGTGGAATCAGCGGTGGCCTGGAAGCGCGCCATCGAACGCCGCGACGGTCCGACCTGCCTGGTGTTCACCCGTCAGAATCTGGTCTGTCAGCCGCGCGATGAAGCGCGGCTCGGCGACATCCAGCGCGGTGGCTACATCCTCTTCGATCCGTCCGATGCCAAGCTGCAGGTGATCCTCATCGCCACCGGTTCCGAGGTCGAGCTGGCGATGGAGGCGGCGCGTCGCCTGACGGCCGATGGAGTCGGCGTACGCGTGGTGTCGATGCCCTGCACCAGTCAGTTCGATGCGCAGCCCCTGGAGTATCGGGAAGGCGTGTTGCCCTCATGGTGCCGCAAGCGCGTGGCCATCGAGGCCGGTGTGACCGACTACTGGTACCGCTATGTCGGATTCGATGGCGCAGTCATCGGCATCGACCGCTTTGGCGCCTCGGCGCCGGGCGACGAGCTGTTCAACCATTTCGGTTTCACCCCCGAACGCGTCGTGGAGGCGGTCAAGGGGCTGGGCTGAGGCAGCTTGCACACGGCGGCTAGGCGGTTCGCACTCAGTTCTCCCAACCCCACGGGGCATCCGGCGCGTCCACTTCGCGCGTCAGGTCGAACACCACGTGGAACGCGCGTTCGGTGGCGAGTCGCTGTACGAAGTAGGTGAACGTGGCCCCCGGCTCGACGGACATCATCCACACGTTGGGATAGCCGTTCGGCAGCGCCGCCACGGTTTGGTCATCGGCCGGAAAGATCTGCGCCGCGGCGCTGCCTTGATTGGGCGTGGTGCCGCCGTACATGGTGACGTCCTCGGCGCTGCCGTCTGCGTGGCGGTGGTCATGCTTGAGGGTTATGCGACCGTCGTGGCGGGTCAGCACCCAGGTGCGCGAGCGGTTGTCGCCGACCACGAAGGGAATGCGGATGCGATCGGGTGCGCAGCTCCGCACGTGCATCAGCAGCTCGTGGCCCTCGAAACTGGTGTCGCCCGGGGGCGCATAGCGGAGTTCGCCGGCGAAGGCCTTGCCGCACAGCGACTGCAGGGCATTCCACCATTCGTCCTGAGGCGTGGCGGCTGCCGGCGCCGCAATCAGGGAGGCGAGCAGGAGTGCGATGCGCATTTCGTGGTTCCTCGTCGAAACGGGCTTCCTTGTTGCCACAGTGCGCGGCAGACTGCAAACCCGGCCGATCAACGAGCGTTGGACATGAGCGCAACCGCACCGCCGTTTCACCTTGCCTTCCCGGTCACCGATATCAAGGCCGCGCGGCGCTTCTACGTCGAGGTGCTCGGCTGCAGTGTCGGCCGCGAATCCGAGCACTGGATCGATTTCGACTTCCACGGTCATCAAATCGTGGCGCACCTGGTACCAGTCAGCGCCCTGCCCGAGGCGTTCCGCAATCCAGTCGACGGCGAGGCCATTCCCGCATTTCATTTTGGCGTGGTGCTGGGCTGGGAGGCATGGCAGGCGACGGTCGAACGGCTGCGTGCATCGGCCGTACCGTTTCTGGTCGAACCGACGATCCGCTTCGCCGGCGGGGCTGGCGAGCAGGCGACCTGCTTCATCCGTGATCCCAGCGGCAACGCGCTGGAGTTCAAGGCATTCCGCGACCCTTCGATGCTGTTTGCCAGGGATCCCCAGGAAGCCTGAGAGGGTCAGCGCTCCACCCAGGGCAGCGCGTCGAGATCCACGTTGCCGCCGGAAAGGATAACGCCGATCCGCTTGCCGGCGAAGCGCTCCGGGTGACGCAACACGGCTGCGAGCGGCACCGCGCAGGACGGTTCGATGACCGCCTTCAGGCGTTCAAAGACCAGGCGCATGGCGGCGATCACCTCGTGCTCGGTCACCAGCAGGATGGCGCTCGCGTGCTCACGCAAAATCCCGAAGGTCAGCGGGCTCAGTTCAGCGCGCAGTCCGTCGCAGATGGTGTTCACCGGCCAGCCGGTGACCCGCTCGCCGCGCTGCAGCGACGCATGGGCGTCGGCCGCCCCCTCCGGCTCGCCGCCGAAGACTTCGACCGCGGGATCAAGACCGTGCGCCGCCAGACAGGTGCCGGACAGCAGGCCGCCGCCGGATACCGGTGCGATCACCGAGTGCAGCCCCGGGACGTCCTCCATCAACTCCAGCACGGCGGTGCCCTGTCCGGCGATTACCCGTGCGTCGTCGAAAGGGTGAATGTAGACACCGTCATTCCGGGCAAGCACTTCGCGGGCGATCTCATCGCGGCTCGCCTGCGATGTGTCGCAGGCCACCACTTCACCACCGTATTCGCGGATGGCCGCCAGCTTCACCCGCGGCGCGCCTCTCGGGACCACCACCGTCGCGCTGATGCCACGCAGTCGGCAGGCCAAGGCAATGGCAGCGCCATGGTTGCCGGAACTCTGGGTCACCACGCCGCGCGCGGCCTCTTCATCACTCAGCGAGAACACCGCGTTGCAGGCGCCGCGAAACTTGAAGGCACCGGCGCGCTGGAAGTTCTCGCACTTGAAGTAGATCTCGCAGCCGGCCAGCTTCTCCAGCGTGCGCGATGTCAGCACCGGAGTGTGGTGGGCGTAGGGGGCAATGCGCAGGGCGGCGGCGCGGATGTCGTCGAGCGTGGGGACGTGGGTGCGGGGATCCATGGGTGGTAGCCGACCTGGGTACCGACGCAGCGTATCCGAATTCGCCGCAAAAAGAGCCAGCGGGTCATGTGGGAGATACGGAAGGAGAGCCTGTCTCCTTCCCACGCCTGAGGGGGAAGGGAATGCAGGAGCCCTGCTCCTTCCGCCCTTTGTGGAAGGAGGAAAAAGTATGGGCCCATTCCTTCCCGCGCTGGCGGAGGGAGGAATCGCAAGAGCCTGTCTTCTCATCGTCGATCCCGACCGCAATTCCGTTGATTCCAACGATGGCAGGAGGCCTATTGCGCCGCAACAAACTTGCCACATCCCCAGCATTCAATGACCATGAGCGCAGCCACGGATCAGGAGCCGCCCATATGGCAGCGTGTAGCGGCATTGCCGTTGGTACGCACCCAGCATGAAGCAAGTCGACCACAGCCCCGGGACGGGCCGGTTGCTGTCGCGCCGGCGAGGTCGCACGGCGCTCGGTTCAGGATTGTTCCTTGGCACACTTCTGCTGATCCTCATCGCCGCACTTGCGGCATTGACCACGGCGTTGACCTTGAACATCCAGGCCGGCGTGTCCGCCTACATCGTCGGTGAAGGCTATTGGTCGAAGGCGCAGCAGGAAGCGGTGTTCGCGCTTTACCGCTACAGCCATTCCGGCGAGGCTGCGGATCTTGAGCGCGCCCGCCGGGCGCTGGGGGTGCCTCTTGGCGATCATGCCGCGCGCCTCGCCCTCGAACAGAGTCCACCGGATCTTGCCGCCGCGCGTGAGGGCTTTCTGCGAGGAGGCAACGCGTCCGAAGACGTCGCCCGCATGATCTGGATGTTCCGCTGGTTCGCCAACGCGCCGTACTTCGGTGACGCACTTGCCATCTGGAAGGAGGCGGATTCGCACCTTCTCGAACTCGGTGACGTCACCGACGAACTTGAAGCCTGGTGGTCCACCGCCGATGCCGGGCAGGAGGAGCTTGAACGTCTGCGCGAGCGCGTCGATCGGCTCGATGGCACCTTGCGCCCCCTTGAAGTCGCTTTTTCGAGCACGCTCGTCAACGGATCACGCTGGCTCCGTGTGCGTCTGTTGCTGCTGAGCGCCGTTGCGTTCCTGCTGATGGCCGCGCTGGCGATCCGGGTGCTGGTGGTGACGCGGCGCCGCATCCGCGACAGCGAGAGCCGCTTTCGTCTGGTGTTTCGCAATGCCGCGACCGGCATGGCGAGTCTGGATGCCGAGCGCCGCTTCGCCGTGGTCAACGACGCATTGGCGACGCTGCTGCGCTATCCGGCAGACGCACTTCTTGGCATACGTCTCGAGGATCTCGCGGCGGGCGAAGCAGTTCCATCAGTAGAGGACACTGACGGCGCTCCGCTTGAGCGCGAACTGCGTCGTGGCGATGGGAGCCGATTCTGGGCGCGCTGCAGCACCTCGGCGATCCGCGATAGCGGCGGTGGCCTCAACAGCCTGTTCGTCATCATCGAAGACGTCAGCGAAGCGCGTCGTCGCGCCGAGGAATTGCAGCACATGGCCACCCACGACGGGCTCACCGGGCTGCTCAACCGGCGCGAAATCGAATGTCGTCTGGCGCAGGCGCTGGAGCAGGCCGGTCGCGACGGCTCGCGCCACGTGCTCGGCTTCATCGATCTCGACGATTTCAAGCGGATCAATGACTCCTGCGGGCATGCGGCGGGCGACGTGATGCTGCGCGATGTCGCGCGCAGCCTGCGGCAGACGCTGCGTCCCGAAGACTCCGTGGGACGGTTGGGCGGCGACGAGTTTGCCGCCTTGCTCTTGAATATCGATCTCGAAGCGGCCGTCCATGTCGCGCGCAAGATGATTTTCGCCGTTGGTGAACTGCAGCTGGAATCAGGCTCGCAGACCTACAAATTGAGCTGCAGCGTCGGCTTGGTGGTTGTCGATCGGACCAGCGGCAGCCTGACCACTCTGCTGCACGCCGCCGACAAGGCCTGCTACGTCTCCAAACAGGCGGGACGCAGCTGCGTGGCAATCCACAAGGGCGACGGCATCGAACTGCGCTAAGCTTCAGGCGTTATGGTGACCATCAGCGCCACTGCCAACGCAGCACGCCGCGTCGGCCCGGCATTGAAAGTCTGTGCCGGATGCGCCGACGCAGCGGCGGACGTGGGGTCTTAGGATGCGCGCATGGCCGGCGTGGCTGTTGCTGGTTGCCGCTCCGCTGGCAGCCCAGGACTTGCCGCCCCCGCTCGCGGACTACTATCGGCAGGTCTGGACCACCCGCGACGGTTTGCCGCACAACTCAATCAACGCCATCGCGCAGACGCCCGAGGGTTATCTGTGGTTTGCCACCTGGGAGGGCGTAGCGCGATTCAACGGCCGTGACTTCGTCAACTTTGAACGCGGTCCTGCCACCGGGTTGCCCGATTCGGCAGTGCGCGCGCTGCAGCTCGATGGCTCAGGCGTACTCTGGGTGGGCGGGTCGCGCGGCGGGCTGGCGCGCGTGGAGGACGGCCGCTGGACGGGCTTGTCGCCAGTTCCAGGTTTCGCCGTCGCGCTGCTGCCCGACAGCCGCGGATCGCTCTGGGTCGGCACGCAGAATGCCGGGGTTCTGCGAATTGATTCCGATGGAGTGCGGCACAGGTGGAGCCAGGTCGAGGGTCTGGCGTCAGACAGCGTATCGTCGTTGTTTGAGTCGACCGATGGCGTGGTCTGGGCAGGCACGGCAAACGGACTGCTGTTCATGCGCGATGGCCGCTTCACGCCGCTTGAAGCTTCGCATCCGCTCGCCGGGATTCCGATACTGGCGCTGGCGCGCCACGTTGACGGGCGCATGCTGGTCGGCACGGAGCGCGGCCTCCATGTCGCGGATAGCGGCGACGACACCGGTTTCGTACGGATCGAGGAAGCGCTTCGCGACGATGCCATCAGCAGCATCCTCGCCGACCGCCACGGCAACCTGTGGCTCGGCACATTGACCCGCGGACTGTACCGGCTGAGTGAGTACGGTCTCGAGCACCTCGGCGTGCCGCAGGGGCTGCCCAACAGCCGAGTGCTTTCGCTGCTGGAAGATCAGGAAGGCAGCCTGTGGGTGGGGACCAACGGCGGATTGTTCCGGCTCAGTGATGCGCCATTCATCAGCGTCACCCGCGCCAAGGGCCTCTCCGACAACTATGTCCGAGCGGTGATGGAGCACAGCGACGAGAGTCTCTGGGTCGGCACCGCACAAGGACTCAATCGGATGATCGAGTCGCAGATCGAGCGCGTGGGTATGGGATCCGCGTTGGAGAACGCTTCGGTGCTGAGCCTGGCAGAAGTCGATGGTGGTGATATCTGGGTGGGCACCTATCACGCCGGCGCATTGCGCTGGGACGGAAAGTCCGTGGTTGCGCGTCTGGGGCGCGCCGAGGGTCTCGACTCCAACGAGATCCGCGCGATCGAACAGACGCCGGATGGTGCACTTTGGCTGGGCACGACGCAGGGCCTGAGTCGTGTACACGCTGACGACGTTCGCACCTACCGCATTTCTGACGGCATGCCCGACGACTACGTGTTCAGCGCCATGGTGTCGAGCCGCGGCGAAGTCTGGGTCGGCACCGGAGTCGGTGCCGGCATCGTTGAGGGTGAGCGCGTGCGCGCGCTCGACTTCAGCGCAGTGAGCGATGCGCAAGCCGTGTTCGACATCCACGAGGACGCCGCGGCGGATGCCGTCTGGCTGGTGACCGATCGTGGTTTGATCCGCTGGCGCCGCAGCGACGGTTCAATGCAGCTTGTCGGGCGCGATGCAGGCCTGCCTTTCGACAAATGGTTCCACGTGGTGGATGACGGAACCGGGAATTTCTGGCTGACCAGCAACCGTGGCGTCGTACGCATCGCGCGTGCTCAGGCGCATGCGGCGGCCGACGCGCAGCTGTCGACAATTGACTTCGAGGTATTCACCGAATCCGAGGGCATGGCTTCGGCGCAGTGCAACGGCGGATCGCAGCCGTCGGCGACGCTGCGCACTGACGGTTCGGTATGGGTCGCCACCGCGCTCGGTCTGGCAACCGTGCAGCCGCAGCGGCTGTCTAGCTTCGCCGAGGTCGTGCCCTCGGTCGTGATCGAGTCGTTCGTGGTCGACGGAGATACGGTCGACTGGACCAAGGCCCCGGTGTTGCCGCCAGGCACCAGCCGAGTCGAGGTCCGCTTCGCCGGACTGGCGTTTCGGATGCCGGACCGGCTTCGCTACCGCTACCAGCTCGAGGGATTCGATCGCGACTGGGTGGAGCGCGGAAACGTGAGTTACGCCGCCTTCACCAGCCTGGCGCCCGGCGACTACCGGTTCCGTGTTCAGGCAGTACAGGCCCATGGCGTCTGGGGCGACGAGGAGACCACGTTCGGATTCCGCGTGCAGCCCTCGATCTGGCAGCACCCCGCCTTCTGGCTGTTGGTGCTTGCATCCGCATTCCTGTTGACCGGCCTGGTGATCAACCTGAGGCTGCGCAGACATCGCGTCAATCAGCAGCGGCTGGAACTGCTTGTCACGCAACGCACCGTCGAACTGCAGGACAAGACCGAGGCCTTCGAGCGCCAGGCGCGCGAAGATTCTCTTACCGGCCTCACCAACCGTCGCGCATTCGACGAAAACCTGGCGCGCGAGTTCCGGAGTGCCGTGGACAAGGGCACTCCGTTGTGTCTGGCGCTGCTCGACGTGGATCGCTTCAAGAGCATCAACGACCGCTATTCGCATGCTGTCGGCGACGAGGTGCTGAAGGCGATCGCCGCCAAGATGCGTCATCAGTGTCGCGAGATCGACCTGGTGTCGCGCTGGGGCGGGGAGGAGTTCGCCCTGCTGTTCCCCAACACCCGTCCGGAGGCCGCCCGCGTCATCAGCGAAAGGCTGCGCGAGTCCATCGAGACCATGGATCTCGAGGACATCGCTCCCGGCTTGCACCTCACTGCAAGCATCGGCTTGGCAAGCCACGCCGACGTGGCCGACCACGACCGCCTGGTAGCGCGCGCCGACGCGGCGCTCTATCAGGCCAAACAGACCGGAAGAAATCGGGTGGTGGGACCTTAGCAGCGGCGCCAGGAGCACCCCCAACCCAACCTTCCCCCGCAGACGGAGGAAGGAGCGAGGTATTCTAGACCCGCACGCAGAAAAAGGAGCCATGTTGGTCCGAGTCCAGCCTGCCGAAGCACGGCGCACATTCGCTTCACCCCAACCCCCTTCCATTGCACACCGCGTTCGTTCCAGAATTCCCAAGTCATCCACCGATCCGAGAAGCATCCCATGACCCGCTGGAAGGCATTCGGCATCCATCTCGCGATCAGCGTCCTTGTCGGCGCAGTCTTGCTTGCCATCCTCTACTTCGTCTGGTTTCCGCCGCCGCTGTTTGGCGCCATCGGCGCCGATCGGCTGGGGCTCACCATCATCGCCGTGGATGTGGTGGTCGGTCCCCTCCTCACGCTTGTCGTCTACAAACAGGCCAAGAAGTGGCTCAAGTTCGATCTGAGCGTCATCGCGCTGCTGCAGGTCGGCTTCCTTGTATATGGGTTGGCGTTCATGGTGCCGTTCCGCCCGGTGTTCCTGGTGGCCGC
>CAZGKE010000055.1:0-21565 GCA_964526035.1 uncultured Gammaproteobacteria bacterium
CCGAATCCGCCCGCGCCTTCGTCGATCTGGTCAAGCCGGGGCTGTTCGAGCGCGGCGACTACTACGCGTCGGGGCATTCAGGGAGGTAGGGCGGAGTTCCGTCGGCGTGAAGAGCAGTTCCAGTAACCAGGAACGCCGGAATCAATGCAGCTGACTTGGGCGGGTGCCGTCCTGCGTCCTGGCTGTTTCGGCGAGCAGCCCTGCTTCCCCCGAGTCGAGCAGGATCTGCACAAGACTGGTCGTGCTGAGCGCGGGTTCGCTTTCGAGAGCATTGATGAAATCCGTGTAGCGCGCACTGATCTGGCGGAATGCTTGATCGGCTTCGTGCGTGCCGCGGATCTGGAACACGATGCGCGCCGCGGCGTATCGGCCAAGCAGCGTGTCTGCAGCCAACGCACCCCGCGAGGCTGCCGCGTCGCACATTTCGACGATATCCATGTGCTCGTGAAAACCTGCGCCCTGGCAGGCACCCCACTCGTACTGGTAGAGGCTGATACCTGTCTGGTAGACCCAGCGGGCTGCGTCCTCGTGCGGCCGTGCCCAGAAGGGACTGCGATAGGGCTGCTGCTCCAACATCTGCATCCACCGTGCCGCCACCGTGGCATGAGGTGTGGCGTGGTCGGGCGCCTCCGCAGCGCGACTCAGCGCCTCCAGCGTGGCCGGCGCATCTGCGTCCGCCGCCGCCACCTGTGCGGTGAGTAGCCACACCGCGGCGTTGTCCGCATCCATGTGCTGCAGTCGGGCCAGCGCAGGGCGGGGATCGCAGGCGCGCGCGGCGACACACGACCAGGCGGTCTCGCGCAGAGTCGCGATGTCCTGGTCGAGCGCGACGCGGTCACCGAGACTTGCGACTCGCGTGCGCAGCTCGGCAAGCTCGCTGCTCTCGACGAGCCGATACTTGCTGGCGAACGCGAGGCCCATGCGCGCTTCCGCGGCCGTCTTGCTGCCGGTGTCGCGTACGGCCAGCTGCACGAGGCGCCCGAGCTGGCGCTTCCTGGCAGCCTCCTCAGGCAGGCCTGCCACGCGCTCGATACCCAGACTCACCATGTCCACCAACGGTCGATGGGCAAATAGAGCCAGTACCGCAAGCATCAGGGTCACGACGAGCATCCACGGCAGCGCAGCGCCCGACTGCCAGGCCACTGCGTGGTGCTCGCGCGGAATGGAGCGAGCGGCATCGACCAGTGTCCGCGCAAGCAACGGCCAAGCAGCCCAGGGACGTCCGGCCCGCACCAGCGCGCGGCGCTGGTCGCGGAACAGTTGCTGCATCTCCTCGCCGCAGGCGTCGCGGAAGCGGCGCGGATAGGCTCGCACGATCAGCGCGAACATCAGTTCCATCGGGTCGCGGCGGCGCATGGCGGTCTCCCTAAGAGGTGGCAAGGCGGCGGCGCGCGAAGCGCACCAGCCGGTCGAGTTGACGGGCGTGGGACTCCACCAGACTGCGGCCGGCCTCGGTCAGTCGATAGTAGCGGCGCCGCTCGTCGTCCAGTTCGGGATCCGGCCGCGCGCCCGACTCCTCTATGAGCCCGCGCTCGCCCAGCCGCCTGATGGCGCCGTACAGCGTCCCCGCGCCCAGGCGAATGGCGCCCTCGCTCAGCGCCTCGACCGACAGCATGATGCCGTAGCCGTGCAGCTCGCCGTCCAGCAGCGCGAGAAGAATGCGGAACTCGGTGGGTGTGGGGGCAGGCTGAGTGTGGGTGGTCATGATGACTCCGGCGCGATGACTGTATATATAACGTGCGACGATATATATGTCAACGTTATAGTCGAGCTTCTCTGGCTCGCAGCCCATTCCGATAGTCAGTGCCGTCGGAACGAAAGCGAACGCGTTCCCGCCCACCAGCTTTTCTGGCTACTGGAACTGGCTACTGGCAACTTGGCCGCATCACAGCTTGACGCCCCTCGACTCCCGCGTGGTTACACTCGACGCATGCCTCGGCCCTCGCTGCTCCCCGGCACCACCCTGCTTGCCTGGCGCAATCTGGTCGCCGAGCGCGGGCGGCTGCTGGTGACGCTGGCGGGGGTGGCGTTCTCGGTGGTGCTGATGGGGGCGCAGCTTGCGCTTCTGCTGGCGTTTGCGCGGGCGGCGAGCAATCTCGTGGATCATGCCGATACCGACCTGTGGGTGACCCAGCCGGGGACCAGCAATGTCGATATCGCCGCCGGCATGGATCTGGCGCGCCGCCACCAGGCGCTTGCCGTGCCGGGGGTGGCCTCGGTCGATCCGTACATGGTGCAGTTCGCTTTCTGGCGACGACCCGACGGCGGCACCGAGAGCGTGATCATGACCGGCTTCGACCTGGCCAGTGGTCGCGGTGCGCCGTGGAACCTGGTGGAGGGGCAGGTCGAGGATCTCGCCATGCCCGACAGCGTGATCGCCGACCGGCTGTTCCTCGACAAGCTGGGCGTCGCCAGGCTGGGCGACACCGTGGAGATCAACAACCGGCGCGCGCGACTGGTGGGCATCACCGAGGGCATCCGTACGTTCACCCAAAGCCCCTATGTGTTCACCAGCCATGCGCAGGCGCAGCGCTACACCTTCTTCCGTCCCGACCAGACCACCTATCTGCTGGTGAAGCTCGCGCCCGGCGCCGATCGTGATGCGGTGCAAGCGGTGCTGTCTGAGCGGCTGTCGCCGGCCAAAGTGTGGACGCGCGAAGCGTTCGCGCGACAGACCCAGCGCTACTGGCTGATCAGCACCGGCGCCGGATCGGCGCTGCTGCTGGCCGCAGCACTGGGACTGGTGGTCGGTGTGGTCATCGTCGGCCAGACCCTGTACGCGACCACCATCGATCGCATCGCCGAGTACGCCACGCTGCGCGCGATGGGCGCGCCGGCCGGCTACCTCAATCGCGTGATCCTCAAGCAGTCGGCCATTGCCGCCTTGACCGGCTACACCCTGGGCGCGCTGGCGATATTCGTGCTCGCCTGGGTGCAGCGTGACGCCACCGCCGCGCTGGCATTGTCGCCCTGGCTGATGGGTCTGCTGGCCCTGCTGACCCTGCTGATGTGCGCGCTGGGCGCGCTGATATCGATCCGCCGCGTGACCCGGCTCGATCCCAGCGAGGTGTTCCGGTGAGCCTGGCCCTGAACGACGTCGCGCTGACGTACGGCCGCGGTGCCGCCGCGGTGCAGGCGCTGCGCGGCATCGACATCGTGTTCCGCTCCGGCGAACTGAGTCTGCTGCTCGGGCCCTCCGGCAGCGGCAAGACCAGCCTGCTGCAAGTCGCCGGTTGTTTGCTGCACCCGAGCCGCGGACAGGTGACCGTGCTGGGCAGGGCGGTCGGCGATCTCGACCAGGAGGCGCTGGCCGGCGTGCGTCGCCGCCATGTCGGCTTCATCTTCCAGCACTACCACCTGTTCCCCGCACTGCGCGCCTGGGAGAACGTCGGTGTGGCGCTGCACATGAAGGGTACGCGCGGTGAAGCGATACGCACGCAGGCGCTTGCCCTCCTGGCGCGCGTCGGCCTCGCTGATCGCGTCGAGCACCTGCCGACGGAGTTATCCGGCGGGCAGAAACAGCGCGTGGCGGTGGCGCGCGCGCTCGCCGGCGAACCGGAGATCCTGCTCGCCGACGAGCCGACTGCGGCGCTCGATGGCCAGACCGGACACGGTGTCGCCCTACTGCTGCGCGAGCTGGCCACGCAGGGTCGCACCGTGGTCGTGGTCACCCACGATCCGCGCATGCTCGACGTCGGACACCGTATCCTCACGCTGGAAGACGGCAGGATCACCGGCGATCGATCGAACGGCAGGCAAGGCGAATGACATCCATGCGGAAACCCACGCGCGTGCCGTGCTGCACGATGCGCTGGCGATGTCGACCCGTGGCGGGCCGACGCGCGTCCCCGCGCCTGGCGTGGCAACGCGCGCGGCCGCTCGCGCTGCTGATCGCGATGGCGTCGCTCCTGCTGCCCGCACTCGCCGCCGCCGAGCTTGCCGTGATTCACGCCGGCGGTCTGGTCGAACCGGCGGGCGAGGAGCGCATGGTGGTCCCGGAAGCGGCCGGCCGGCTGGCGCGGGTGCGGGTGGCCGAAGGCGACAGCGTGGTGGCCGGACAGGTGCTCGCCGAATTGGTGAACGACGAGGAGAGGGCGCGGCTGCAGTTGGCCGACGCGAATCTGGCGCGGCAGCGCGCCGCGCTCGAGCGTCTGCTGGCCGGCGCGCGGCGCGAGGAGCGCGACGAGACCGCCGCTGCATTGGCGGAGGCCGAGGCCGCGCTGGTGCTTGCGAAAAGCGAACGGCTGCGCCGCGAAACGCTGGTGACATCGGGCCAGCTGTCGCGCGAGGTGCTCGATCAGGCGCAGGCGCAGGAGCGTGTCGCCGCTGCGCGTCGCGACGCCGTTGCGGCGCGCTTTGCCCTGATTGATGGCGCGCCGCGCAGTGAAGACGTCGCCATGGCGGAAGCGGCCGTCGCGGCGGCACAGGCGGAGCGCGCGCTGGCCGAAGCTCTGCTGGAGAAGACCCGCGTACGCGCGCCCATTGCCGGCACGGTGCTCAAGCGTCATCTTCGCGAAGGCGAGTTCGTCGCCCCGCTCAACCCGGTGCCGCTGGCCACGCTGGGTGATCTTTCACGGCGCTACGTGCGCGCCGACGTCGACGAGCTCGACATTGCCCGCGTGCGCACCGGCCAGCGCGCCGAGGTGCGCAGCGATGCCTACGCCGATCAGGTCTTCGCCGGCACCGTCACCTACGTCGCCCGCCGCATGGGCGGTCGCAACCTGCTTTCGGATGATCCCGCGCAGCGCCGCGACATGAAGATCCTGGAGACCCTGATCGAGCTCGACGAAGGCGCCGAGCTGCCGATCGGCCTGCGCGTCGACGTGCGCATCATGGCCGGGCAGCGGGCGTTGGAAAGTGGCGTTGAGTGATCATCGCGCTTGACCCCTTCCTCCGCGTGCGGGGGAAGGTTGGGATGGGGGCGGCGCGCCAGCTCGAACCACCCGCGATGTGCGCCGGTCAGGACGACCTCAGGAAAGGCCGGGCTCCAGGCGCCGCATCGGCTCATTGACCGCACGCTTGCCGCCACGGCCGATCCACGGCCGGTAGAAGCGCTGCACGCGTTCGAGATCACGCTCAAGGTTGTCGCCGACCCAGTACAGCGGCCCGATCACGATGCGCTTTTCCGGGTAGTGGAAGGCGACCTGGAACACCGGCACCTGCGCTGCGGCGGCGATATGCCAGAAGCCGGTCTTCCAGCGCGGTACCGGCCGGCGCGTGCCCTCGGGTGCAATCGCCAGCCACAGCGACTCGCGCTCCTTGAATTCGCGCGCCATGCCGACCACCGCGCCGTGGGCGAGGCGTCGGTCGACGGGAATGCCGCCGGCGTAGCGCATGAAGCGTCCGGTCCAGCCGGAGAACAGGGTGTGCTTGCCCATCCAGTGCGCCTGCAGCGACAGCGCAAAGGCCACCGCGATGCCGACCACGCCGTCCCACAGCGAACTGTGCGGCGCCGCCACGATGATCAGCTTGCGCACGTTGGGCAGTTCGCCGGTGATGCGCCACCCGGAAAGCCGCAGCAGCGCGCGACCGATCCAGCGCATGACCGGGCTGCCGCGGCGCGGGATGCGGGGACCGAGCAGCGGTAGATCGAGCGGCCTCACCCGTCGTCGCCCTGCACGCGGCCACGGCCCTGCTTGACGCCACCGCGGCGCTTCTTGCCCTCGATGCGGCGCTCCTTCGATGCGCGCGTCGGCCGCGTGGCGACGCGCTTCTTCGGCACCTTCAGTCCGGCGGCTACGAAGGCAGCAAGACGCCCGCGCGCGTCTTCGCGGTTCTGCTCCTGGCTGCGGAAGCGCTGCGCCTGGATCACCATCACGCCTTCCATGGTCAGGCGCCGATCACGGCGTGCCAGCAGTCGCGCACGCAATGGTTCCGGCAGGCTCGGCGAGCTGGCGATGTCAAAGCGCAGTTCGACAGCCGATTCGGTGCGGTTGACATGCTGGCCACCGGGACCGGAGGCGCGCATGAAGCGCAGCTCGATCTCGCTGTCGGGAATGTCGAGGGTGGGGCTGATCTTCACCGGGTCGATTGTAACCAGTGCGGCGCGGTGCGGCGGCTCCGGTACACTGTCGCGCCCTGACCGAAGCCGCCCAAGGCATGAGTTCATCGAGCCTGCGTCCGCTCCACCCATCGCCGGATCCGGTCGCCGCAGCGGCGCCGGCGATGTTCGTCTGGGAGCTGGCGATCCGCGACCCGATCCTGTTCGACGTGGATGCCGCGATCGAATGCCTCGACGCCGACGGTCAGCGCCTGTGGATCCGTCACCTGCACGAAGACGGCCAATGGGCGAATTGGCTGCCGACTGGAACCTACCGCCTGGAACTGCTGCTGCCGGCCGGCACCTTTCCGTCGACTGCGCACAGTCTGCGCGCGACGCTGCTGTGCAAGGACGGACCGCAGCCGCTGCGGCTGGAATGCTCGCCGTGGCTGCTCGGCGCACCGGCCACCGGCGACGGCCTGTCGCGCGCTCGGCTCGGGCTTGGCGGCGACCCCGATCCGTCCACGCTGAGCTGGCGTCGCGGCCACGATGACTGGTTCTTCCGCCACTTCGATCATGCCGCCACCACCATCGGCGGCTACCTGCTGAAGGATTCGTCGCTGCTGCGCGGGCGCGTGCTCGACGTCGGCTGCGGGGAGGGCATCACCGACCTCGGTCTGTATCTGCGCTACCAGCCGGAGCTGCTGGTCGGCATCGATCCGTTCGGCGGCTTCGACCGTCTGCCCGAGATTGCACGCGCCAACCATGTGCCTCTGGAACCTTGGCCCGAGCGCCTGCGCTTCATGCGCGAGGATGCCAACCACCTGCCGTTCGAGGACGACAGTTTCGACGTGGTGCTGTCGTGGGGCTCGCTGGAGCACATCGCCGGCGGCTACGGCCAGGCGCTGCGCGAGATCAAGCGCGTGCTGCGCCCGGACGGTCTGCTGTTCGCGCACCCCGGTCTCTACTACGGCAACTACGGCAATCATCTGGGCGAGTTCAGCGATGAACCCTTCGTGCACCTCAAGCGTTCGAGCGAGGCGCTGAAGGAGCTGGTGCTGAACACGCCGCCGCGCTACATCGACCGCGCCGGCGAATTCTCCACGCCGGAGCAGTACTGGCAGTGGTTCACCGAGCTCAACCCGATCACCGTCGCCGGATTCGAGCAGGAGCTGCGCGCACTCGACTTCGAGCCCTGGCGCGTGGCCATCCGCACCGAGGACATCATCGAATACACGCCGGAGATCCTGTCCTACCCGATGCAGGACCTGGCGACGCTCGAGCTGTACGTGGCCTGCTGGAACCGCAAGCCGGCGCGCCCGTCAGGTTTCCGCAAGGCGAAGCCTTGATGCTGCATCCTCAGGGAACCCGGTCAGCGAGGCTCAAAGCCTGACGGCGACGGCGTCCTGGCCGAGCCAGAAGGCGCGGTGCTCGACGAAGGTGGGCGGTTTGCCCAGTGCGCGCTGCACCTGATCCACGACCACCTGCGCGGTGGTGAAGGTGGTGCCGTACTGCTCGGCGCTGAGCGCGGGCGACTCGCTGCTGGGCAGGAAGCACACGCCGTCGTCGTCGAAGCCGACGCCGTACTCGGCCGCCGCATCCTCGCTGTGCACGGTGAACAGCAGGATGCCGCCCGGCTCGACGGCATCGGCGAGCACCCGCAGCCACGGGCCCCACATCGGCACCGGCAGGTGGGTGAACAGCGACAGCACGAACACCAGGTCGTAGCGTCGCGGCAGTTGCAGCAGTTCCGGTTCGTGCGTCGACTCGACGGTGTCGACAGCGAACTCGCGGGCGAGGAATTCGCTGGCGCCGGGCAGCACCTCGGCGCAGGTCACGCGTCCCGGCAGCACCTTCGCCAGGTGGCGGGTGAAGCGGCCGTAGCCGGAGGCGAACTCGAGCACCTGCTGCATGCCGAGCAGCGGACGATCGAGCTTCTCGAGCAGCACCATCAGCTCGCTCAGCGTGCGCCAGCCGTCGGCAAGATAATCGCGCACCGGATTCAGGCAGCCCGGGTACCCGGCGAAGAAGCGAAAGATGTCGTCCTGCGGGTGGATGGCGCAGTTGAGGCGCATCCAGCGGCCGTAGCTGTCGGCGGTGTCGAGACGCTCGATGGCATTGTGCGCGACCAGGTTGGCCGGGTCGCGCGCGCGCACCTGTGCATACAGTCGCCCGGCTTCAGCGGGATCGTCTGCGAGCAGCTGCTGGGCGCGCTCCAGCAGGCGCGCCAGCTCGGCGTTTGGCGCGGGAGGAACCTCGGTCATTTGCGCGGCGGCATCGCGGCGTCGTCGATCTGGTTGGCGCGCAGCCGCGCCGGGCGTTCGGCGATGCGCGCCCAATAGGCCTCGAACGCCGGCCGCTTGTCGATGGTGCCGAACTGCAGGCCCCAGCCGATCTGCGAGCCAAGGTAGACATCGGCGGCGCTGAACTCCGGCCCGGCCACGAAGCCAGCACCGGACACCGCGCTTTCCAGCGTATCCATGATCGTCTCGAAGCTGCCCCAGCCGACGAAGCCACGCTTGTCGTCAGGCACTTCGAAGCCGAGGTTGCGCATGGTGATCGCCGATTCCAGCGGAGCGGCAGCGAAGTACATCCAACGGTGGTAGGCGCCGCGTTCCTGGGGCGGCGGCGCCAGGCCGGCGGCGGGGAAGGCATCGGCGAGGTAGGCGCAGATCGCCGCGCATTCGGTCACCACCTGGCCGCGATGGGCAATCGCCGGCACCTTGCCGAGCGGGTTGATGGCGAGGTAGGCGGGTGCCTTCATCGAGGTGCCGTACTCCAGCCACTCGGTGCGGTAGGGCGCGCCGACTTCCTCCAGCATCCAGCGCGCGATGCGGCCGCGCGACATGGGGTTGGTATAGAGAACCACTTCATCAGTCATCGGCACGAGCTCCTGGGCTGGGGGCGTCACCTCAACACAGGCGGCCGGTCAGCGGCAAGTGCTGGGCGCAAGCCGGTGCCGGTCAGCGCATGCGACCGTCAAAGGGCGGCCAGCCGAGGCCTTGCATCAGCGTCGCCCATTCGTCATCGCATGGCGCCGTGATCTCGATCGGCTGGCCGCTGAAAGGATGGTCAAGGCGCACGCGCCAGGCGTGCAGCATCAGCCGATACACCCCGAAATGCTGGCGCAGCGCACGATTGTGGCGCCCGTCGCCGTGGCTGGTGTCGCCCAGCACGTGGTGGTGGATGTGGTGGAAGTGGCGGCGGATCTGGCGATAGCGGCCGCTTTCAGGGCGCGCCTCCAGCAGCGACCAGCGCGCGCTGTCGTAGCGGCCGATGGCGATTGGCAGCTCGACGCTGTGCAGCAGTCGCCAGCGGGTGATCGCCGGCCTGCGTTCGGGTTTGCCGGGCGCGTCCAGCGGGTAGTCGATGCAACCGTCGGCGCCCGGCCAGCCGCGCACCATGACCAGGTAGACCTTGTCGACGCTGCGCGCCATGAACTGCTCGCCAAGCCGCGCGGCCGCGGCGCTGTCAAAAGCCGCCAGCAGCACGCCGGAGGTGGCGCGGTCGAGTCGATGCGCAAGGAATACGCGACGACCGAGCTGGTCGCGCAGCCGTGCGAGCAGCGAGTCGGTTTCGTCGGCGGCGATCCTGGATCGATGCGCGAGCAGCCCGGCGGGCTTGTCGACGGCCACCAGATGCTCATCCTGATGGAGGATGCGCAGCACCGAACCGGTGCTGGACTCGGGCTGCAGTTCGCTCCGCTCAACCATCCCGCCGCGGCCAGGCGGCAAAGAATGCCCACGCGCCGCCGAGCGCGGCCATCAGCGCCGACAGCGGCAGGTTGAGGAGGCGATGATCGCCGGCATCCAGCCCCCACAGCACGGCAGCGGCCACCAGCAGGCCGGAGCCGAGCACCGCGAACACGGTGCGCTTGTGGCCAACGCGCGAGGTGTCGGCCAGGGCGCGCAGGTCTTCGCTGCGCAGCTGCAGGGTCAGCCTTCCGCGCGTGGCCTGGTCGAGGTAGTCGTGCACCAGCCGCGGAATTTCCGGCGCGCGTTCCAGCCAGACCGGCAGGCGGTCGCGCAGATCCTTTGCGGCATAGGCCAGGCCGTACTTCTCGCGCATGATGTCAGCGAGCACCGGCTTGGCGGTGGCCCAGATGTCGATGTCGGGATCGAGCACGCGACCGACGCCCTCGATGTTGAGCAGGGTCTTCTGCAGCAGGATCAACTGCGGCTGCAGGATCAGCTCGAAGCGCTGTGCGGTGCGAAACAGCTTGATCACCACCTCGGCCACCGAGATCTGCGACAGCGGGCGGGTGAAGTAGGGCTCGCAGACGGTGCGCACCGCCGCTTCCAGCTCGTCGACGCGAACGTGCGGCGGCATCCAGCCGGACTCGATGTGCAGCTCGGCGATGCGCTTCCAGTCGCGGTTGAACAGCGCGGTGAAGTTGTCGGCGAGGTAGCGCTGGTCGACCGTGGGCAGCGAACCCATGATGCCGAAATCGAGCGCGATGAAGCGCGGGCTGCTGCCCGAGCCCGGATCGACCCAGACGTTGCCGGGATGGGCGTCGGCGTGGAAGAAGTTGTCGCGGAACACCTGGGTGTAGAACAGGCGCACGCCCTTGGCGGCGAGCTTCTTGCGATCGATGCCGGCGGCATCCAGTGCGGCGATGTCGTCCACAGGGATGCCGCGCACGCGCTCCAGCGTCAGCACCTCATCGTGCGTGTAGTCCCAGAACACTGCAGGGATATGCAGATCGGGCGAACCCTCGAAGTTGCGCCGGATCAGGCTGGCATTGGCGCCTTCGCGCTGCAGGTCGAGCTCGTGGTGCAGGGTCGACTCGATCTCGCGATAGACATCCAGCGGTCGCAGATGGTCGGACTTGGGGTGATGGCGGTGGGCCAGTTCCGCCACCGCCTTCAGCAGACCCAGATCCTCGTCGATGCGGCGCGTGATGCCGGGACGCAGCACCTTGACCACCACTTCGCGGCCGTCATGCAGGGTGGCCGCATGCACCTGGGCGATCGAGGCCGAGGCCAGCGGCTTGATGTCGAAGCTGGCGAACAGTTCGGACACCGACTTGCCAAGCGACTTCTCGATGGCGGCCTGCGCCTGTTCACCGGGAAACGGCGCCACCTGGTCCTGAAGCATGGCCAGCTCGTCGGCAACGTCGGCAGGCAGCAGGTCACGACGCGTCGACAGCACCTGACCGGCCTTGACGTAGATCGGGCCAAGCGTCTGCAGTGCAAGGCGCAGGCGCGCACCGCGCGGAAGGGCGGCGATATCGGCCTTGGGTTTTGGCAACAGCACGCGCAGCCACTTGATCGGACGGAACAGGTGGGCGGCGTCGACCAGTTCGTCGAGGCGATAGCGCACCAGCACCGCAGCGATGCGCAGCAGTGCGAAGGTGGGGCGCCTCATGCCGGATCGCTTCCGCCGGCAGCGAGCGCGTCCGCCACGCGCTTGACGCGGACTTCGAGCCGGTCGGCGGCCTCGCGCAGCAGATCGACCTCGTCGTAGAACTGCTCGGCCTCGGGTTGCGCCACCGCATCGCCGCTTTCCTCGCGCAGGTAGTCGACGGCGTCAGCGGTAAAACCCCTGGCGGCGCGCTGTACCCCGCCGATCGCGCCGCGCAGACCCTTGGCGACCTGGTGTCCGGCCACGTCGCCGAAGGCGCGCGTCAGGGGTTCCTCCCAGTCCGGATCGAAGCCGCGCATGAGCTTCTCGACGCGGCGTGCGAGGTCGGCGTCACCGGCAATCTCGATCTTGCCGACCGGCGTGTCCTCGCCGCGCGCCAGCGCCATCGACAACAGGCTCCCGAGCGAGGCCTTGAGCGACAGGTCGGCGTCCTCGCCGGCCGGGCCGACTTCGAGGCGTCCATCGCGCGCCGTCAGCAGCATGGCGAGACCGAGATGACGCAGGTCGACGCGCACCGAGCGGCCTTCGAGCGCGCGGATCTTCTCGAGCGCCGCGGCATCCAGCGCAAGCGCGCGGTTGAGGGTGCCTTCGAGCAGACGTCCGAGGACGTCGAGGACAGGGTTGCGGGGCTGGGTGTCGTGCATCCGCCGATTCTACCTGTCCGCCGCACGCGAGCCGCGTCGACGCCCGCGAATAGGCCGCGTTCCCGCGGACCGTCCCGCGTGACAGCACACAGCAGGACCCCGCGCCGGCGGGGCGTTCGCTACTCGTCGTGAACGGCGGCCTTCAGACCGATCTCCAGCGCATCGGCCGACACCGAGGCCGGTTCGCCGATGCCGACGAGCATCACCGGGGACATCGAGCCATGCGCTGAATCCAGATGCATGGCGATCTTCAGTCGATCATTGCCGGCGGCGGTCACCGTCAACGACAACGTGTAGCCGTCGGGGTCGGCCACCTCCAGGCGTGCCGGTTCGCCGTCGCTGACGATGAACGATGGCGATGCGAACGACATCCCTTCATGGGAAAGCGTGGTTGCGACGAGATATCGCTCCGCGCCGACAGCGCTGCACGACAGCGCCAGCAGCGCAGCGAAGACCAGGACCGGCGTGGCGGTTGGTGACTTCATTCCGTTCTCCTCGATGATCAGCTTGCGATTGGTTGCGTCGCGCGGTGACGGCGCCGCAAGACGCCCGGACCCACACCGCCGCCGCGAAACCATACGCCGGAAACGGGTCATCCAACCACTTCAGCGCTTCGGACCCACCAGCCACCAGATGATGAGACCGATGACCGGAAACAACAGGAGGACGAGAATCCAGATCACCTTGGCGGTCTGATCCGCCGAACTCTGCGCGGTCTTGATGATGGCCCAGATGACGATGATCAGCCAGATCAGTCCCAGCAGTCCGCCCACTTGCATGCCCATGTGGCTATCCTCGCTTCAGCCGCGACGTCGCGCCCCAGCATCCGGCCGTCGCCACGGCGGCGTCAAGTGCGAGTCCAGGCATCAGTTCGAGTCTGTCGCTGCCGTGCTGACATGCTGCGCGTATCGCCATCGCGTCACAACGGCGCTTGCCCGGATACGCCCCGGGGCATAAGTTCGGCGGGTCTCATCCACGGCGTTGCCTCTTCCATGGCCAAACAGCGATCCGCGTCAGACCGGGATCCCGGCGCCACCGCCGGCGCAAGCCAGCGCAGCCTGCGCGAACGCTTTGTCGCCCTGCGCAATCTGCGTCCCTTCCTGGTTCTGGTCTGGCAGACCAGTCGCTTCCTGACCATCGTCAGCATCGGCCTGCGCATGATCCGCGCGCTGCTGCCGGTGATCATGCTCTACATCGGCAAACTGATCATCGACGAGGCGCTGCGCCTGGTCGCACTGGACAGCGGGCTGCAGAGCCTGTCGGCATGGTGGCATGGCGGCCTGCTCGACACGCTGCTGTGGCTGCTGCTGCTGGAGTTCGGACTGGCGGTGCTGTCTGATGTGCTGGGCCGCCTGGTGTCGCTGTCCGATTCGCTGCTTACCGAGCGATTTACCAACGCCACCAGCATCCGCCTGATGGAGCACGCGGCCACGCTCGACCTCGAGGACTTCGAGGATTCCGACCTGCAGGATCGGCTGGATCGCGCGCGCCGCCAGACCATGGGGCGGATGACGCTGCTCAGCCAGCTGTTCGGCCAGGCGCAGGACGCGCTGACGGTGGCCGCGTTCGCTGCCGGACTGATCGTCTATGCACCGTGGCTGATGGTGCTGCTGCTGGTGGCGCTGGTGCCGGCCTTCATCGGGGAGGCGCACTTCAATGCGCTCAACTATTCGCTGAACTTCCAGTGGACACCGGAGCGCCGCCAGCTCGAATACATGCGCCAGACCGGCGCCAGCGTGGAAACTGCCAAGGAGGTCAAGATCTTCGGCCTCAACAGTTTCCTGATCGAGCGCTACCGGGTGCTGGCGGAGCGTTTCTACCTGGCCAACCGCAAGCTCGCCGTCCGCCGCGCCGGCTGGGGCGGCTTCCTCACCATGCTCGGCACCGCCGGCTACTACCTGGCCTATGCCTACATCGCGTGGCGGACGGTAAAGGGTGACTTCACCATCGGCGATCTCACCTTCCTGGCCGGCAGCTTCCGGCGCCTGCGCAACCTGCTCGAAGGCCTGCTGATCGGCTTCACCCAGGTCGCCGGACAGGCACTGTATCTGGACGATCTGTTCTCGTTCTTCGAGATCGAGCCGGAGATCCGTTCGCCGGAGAATCCGCGGCCGGTTCCGAAGCCGATCCAGAGCGGCTTCGTGTTCGAGAACGTCGGCTTCCGCTACCCCAACGCCGAGCGCTGGGCGGTGCGCGGGCTGGATTTCGAACTGCGCGCCGGGGAAGTGCTGGCACTGGTCGGCGAGAACGGCGCCGGCAAGACCACGCTGGTCAAACTGCTGGCGCGGCTCTATGACCCCGACGAGGGGCGCATTTTGCTCGACGGCCACGACATCCGTGAGTACGACCTGGAGGCCTTGCGCAACAGCATCGGCGTGATCTTCCAGGATTTCGTGCGCTACCACCTGACCGCCGCCGAGAACATCGCAGTGGGTCAGATCGACGCGCGTGACGACCGCGCGCGCATCGAGGAGGCGGCACGGCGCAGCATGGCCGATGAAGTGATCGCACGCCTGCCGGCTGGCTACGACCAGGTGATCGGCCGTCGCTTCAAGAGCGGCGTCGATCTCTCCGGCGGCGAGTGGCAGAAGATCGCCATCGCGCGCGCCTACATGCGCGATGCGCAGCTGCTGATCCTCGACGAGCCCACCGCCGCGCTCGACGCACGCTCGGAGTTCGAGGTGTTCCAGCGCTTCAAGGAGCTCTCCGACCAGCGCACCGCGGTGCTGATCTCACACCGCTTCTCCAGTGTGCGCATGGCCGACCGTATTCTGGTGATGGAACAGGGCCGCGTGGAGGCTGCCGGTACCCACGAGGAGCTGCTGGCCGCGGGCGGTCGCTATGCCGAGCTGTTCGAGCTGCAGGCGGCGGGGTATCGCTGAGGCCGGGCGGCGGGGGCGCTGCGCTCACCGTGGACGCCGATCAGACCGGATGGTTGACCAGCCATTTGGCGAGGCCGTCCATGCCGGTCTTGATGTCGAGTTCCGGCTCGTAGCCAAGGTCCTTCTTGGCCGCGCCGATGTTGAACCAGTGGGCGGTGGCGAGCTGGTTGGCGACGAAGCGCGTCAGCGGCGGTTCGCCCTTGAGCGGCAGCAGGCCCCAGGCCATTTCCATCAGCCCGCCCAGCAGGTATGCGAGACCGTAGGGGATGCGCTTTTCGACGTTCAGCACCCGCGCCGCGGAAAGCATGCGGTTGATCATCTGCTCGGTGGCGATCGGTTCGCCCTGGCTGATGAAGTAGGCGTTGCCGGCGCAGGCCGCCCCCGGAGCCAGCGCATCCAGCGCCAGCACGTGCGCCAGCGCGGCGTTTTCCACATGCACCACGTCGATCTTGTTGCCGGGCTTTCCGATCAGGCGCAGGCGACCCTGGCGCGCGCGTTCCACGATGCGCGGCAGCAGGTGCGGATCGCCGGGACCCCAGATGAGATGCGGTCGCAGTGCACAGGTGGCCAGCTCGGGACTGTTGGCGCGCAGCACGCGGCGTTCGGCAATCGCTTTGGTGGCCGGGTAGTGGGCGAGGAAATGCTGCGCGTAGGGCAGCGACTCGGTGCCGTTGTTGATGTCCCTGTGGGAGTGCACGACGCTCGGCGTGGAGGTGTACACCAGCTTGCCGATGGCGTGGATGGCGCAGCCGGCGAGGACGTTGTCTGTACCCACCACATTGATCTGGTAGAAATCGTCCAGGCGGCCCCAGGGTGCGGCCAATGCCGCGGTGTGGATGACCGCGTGGAATCCGGCCATGGCGTCCACCACCACATCGAAGGCGGCGATGTCGCCCTGGACTTGAGTCACGCCGAGGGCATCGAGCGCGTTGTTGCGGGTACGCGCGAAACTGGTGACCTGATCACCTCGCGCGGCGAGCCGTCCGCAGATCGCCTGCCCGAGAAATCCGCCGCCGCCGGTGACCAGTACCTTCATCTGTGCCCCACTTCCCCGAGCCCCGAAGTCTAACCTGTCTGCGCCGCCCAACGCGCCAGCTTCTCGCGCCCGATCTTGGCGTTGTGACGGATGTCCACCGGGAAACCGGGATGGAACAGGAAGCGCTGCACGCGCGCGGTGTGCGGGTACGATGCGGCGATCGCCTTCAGCGCAGCAACGATTTCCGGATCCGGATTGTGGCCGGGCTGCAGCTCGACGCAAAGGACCGGGGTCTGCGCGCCCGTGGCGCCGATGCCGACCAACGCCGTGCGCCGCACCTTCGGGTGGACGTTGAACACCGGCTCCACCTGCTCGGTGTAGAGCGCACCGTCGACGCCCTCGACGCGGTGCGATTTTCGGCCGCAGAACCACAGGCGACCGTCGGCATCGAACCAGCCGAGGTCGCCCATGCGATGCACGATGCGTTCGCCGCCTTCCGGCAGCGGCTCGCGGATCTTGGCCAGCGCCGTGGCCTCCGGTCGATTGAAATAGGTGTCGGTGGCGCTGGGCCCGGCGACGGTGATCTCGCCCACCTCGCCGTCCGACAACAGAAGCCGGTCGTGCCAGGTTTCCACAGCCGTATCGGAGATGGCGATGATGCGCACCTCGTTGGGCGGCACCGGTCGTCCCACGCAGGTTCCGGCGCCGCCCTCGGTGGCGCTGCGCGTGGCCTGCAGCTCGCGCCCTTCGATGACCGCCACGGGCAGACATTCGGTGGCGCCGTACGGCGTCCACAGCTGTGCATCGTCGGGCAGCAGCGCGCGCATCGCCGCCACCGTGTCGGGCGGCACCGGCGCGCCGGCCGAAGTGACGCGCTGCACCGTCGGCAGCTTCACGCCGTGCCGTGCCAGCACCGCGACCAGCGCCGGTGAGCCGAACAGCTGGGTGACGCCGAAGCGGTCGATGGCGTCGAGCAAGCGGCGCGGATCGGCCTCGGCCGGGCGCGTTGGGTCCATGTCGGGAATGATCGAGGTCAGCCCGAGCGCGGGATCGAACAGCGCGAAGGGCGGAAAGGTGGGCAGATCAACGCCACCGGGCGCCAGCGCAAAGGCGTCGCGCAGCATGTCGATCTGCGCTACGAAATGACGATGCCGATAGACCACGCCCTTGGGCACGCCGGTGGAGCCCGATGTGAACAGGATCGCGGCGACCTCGTCGCCTGCGGTATCGGCGAGCTGCGGCCCGCAGTCGACGCCCTCCGCCTCGACCTGGGCAAGCGTCGACCCACCCCAGAACCAGCGCCGTCCGACGGTCACCACATGGCGCACGTGCCCGCGCCCCCAGCCGAGCAGCAGCCGCGCGAGCTGCGCCAGAGGAATGCCGATGAAGGCCTGCGGCTGCGCCTCGTCGAGGCAGGCCTTGAGCGCGCGCCTGTCGATCCCGGGATCGACCAGCACTGGCACCGCGCCGGCCTTGAACAGCGCGAACATCAGCAGGAAGAACTCCGGCGACGGCCGCACCATCACCACGGTACGCGTGCCGCGACCGATGCCGTGTCGCGCCAGTCCCGAGGCGATGGCATCCGAGCGGCGGTCGAGGTCGCCGTAGGTGAGCGCCACATCGTAGCGCGCCATTCCGTTCGCACCGCGTCGCCCGGGGCAGCGCATGGCTATGCGTTGCGGCGCTTCAGCGGCAAGCCGCGGCAGCACTGCGGCAATGTTGGCGGGCGGACTCATCAGGGCATTGTAGAAGCGGGGCTGTACGAACGGCGAAAGCGACGATGGATGTTCGATGGCGCCGCTCCACAGGAAAGCGATTCGCTTTCAGGCTTTCGTAGGAGCCCACTGGTGGGCGACAGGGGCATGGCATCGAAGCGACCGGACGGTCGCGCACCAGTGCGCTCCTACAGCGGGTGGCGCTCGAGGAAGCTGCGGATGGAGGGCACCAGCACTTCGTGCGCATCTTCAAGCACGTAATGCCCGGCATCCTTGAACGCCATCACCTGCGCGCGCGGCAGTGCGGCAGTGAATTCGTCGAGGAAGTGCCGGTCGAAAACGAAGTCCTTGAGACCCCAGCCGATGAACGCCGGGCGATCGGCGAATTCGTTCAGTCGGCGCCCCGCTTCCTCCACCAGCGGCCAGGCGCGATCTCTGGGCGACAAGGGAATATCCTGGACAAAGCGCAGCGTGGCGATGCGATGCGCCCAGGAATCGTAGGGCGAGGTGTAGGCACGGCGTACCGCCGGAGGCAAACGCCGCTCCACGCCGAAACGCGCGGCGCCGCCGGCAAAGGCATTGAGGCCGCGGATCAGCAATGCGCCAAGCTTCATGTCGCGGCCGAGCGTAAGCTGCCAGGGCATCTTCTTGGCGGCCGGCAGCGTGAACGCAGCGGTATTCAGGATCACCATCCGCTTGATGCGCGCGGCGTGTTTCAGCGCCCAGCCGAATCCGATCATGCCGCCCCAGTCGTGTACCGCCAGGGTGATGTCGCCTTCGGGCAGCACGTCCTCCATCAGCGTGTCGAGATCCTCCACACGTGAGGCCAACGTGTAGTCGTAGCGATCATCCCCCGGCTTGTCCGACAGGCCCATGCCGACATGGTCGGGCACGATGCAGCGATGGTGATCGCGGAGTTCCAGCACCAGCCGCCGCCAGTAGTAGCTCCACGACGGATTGCCGTGCAGCATCAGCACCACCGGCGCCTCGCGCGGACCCTCGTCGAGGTAGTGCATGCGAATGCCGGGCCGCACTTCGAGGTGCTGGCCGCTGAAGGGGTAGTCGGGGTAGGTCATGGAAATCCGGGCTCGGTGATGGGGCGGGCGGACTCACAGCGGCTGCGCGCCCTCGCTCAGTATGTCGAGGTAGGCCTGATAGGCGAACACCATATACCGGGCCTTTCCCGTGATCTCCTTCACCATGCCGAGTGCCTGCATGGTCTTGAGACCGCGCATGACGGTGGGCTTGGACAGGCCAAGGTCCTTGGCCAGGCGCGGAACGGTGCGCAGTGGATGGCGGGTGAAGCTTTCGTGCAGTTGAAGCGCCGTGCCCGCCATGCGCCCTGCCCGGCGCAGCGCGGCGCGATCGCCATCGAACAGGGCGAGCAGGCGGCCCGCCGTGTCGACCGCTTGGGTCGACGTGACCGCGATGCCCTCGAAGAAGAAGTGCAGCCAGCCCTCCCAGTCGCCCGCTGTACGCACGGCGTTGAGGCGGGCGTAGTACTCATCGCGGCGCGATTTGAAGTAGAGACTGAGGTACAGCGATGGCTCATCGAGCAGTCCGGCATCGACCAGCATCAGAACGATGAGCAGGCGACCCAGCCTGCCGTTGCCATCGAGAAACGGATGGATGGTCTCGAACTGGACATGCGCCAGCGCCGCTCGCGTCAGCGGCGCGATGCCGTCGTCAGCGGCGTGCAGGAAGCGCTCGAAAGCGTCCAGGCATGGCAGCACGTGGTCTGCGGGCGGTGGAACGAAGATGGCCTGATCGGGACTGGGGCCTCCCAGCCAGACCGGCGTTCGCCGAAACTCACCGGGTGCCTTGGCGTTGCCGCGTCCGCGCCGCAACAGGCAGGCATGGGCGTCCCGCAGCAGACGCAGCGAGAGCGGGAAGTCTTCCCTGAGTCGCAACAGGCCATGCTCCATTGCAGCGACGTAGTTCGATACCTCGCGCACGTCGTCCATGGGCACACCGGGTGCCTCGTCCATTTCGAACAGCAGCAGGTCGGACAGCGAGGACTGGGTGCCCTCGATCTGCGAGGAAAGCAGCGCCTCCTTGCGCACGTACTGGTAAAGGAACAGCCTGGCGTCGGGCAGCAGGCGTGAGATGCCTTTCAGTTCGCCTAGGGCAACCAGGGCTCGATCCCTCAGGGTCGCGAGCGCTTGGTCGAAACGTATCGGGGGATCGGGTGGCAGCGGCGCGGGGACGAAGGCGCGATACGCCCGTCCGCCCAGGGTACTGGTCACATAGTGGCCGGTGCTTCGCGTCAAAAGGCGCCCTCCTTGGCCCATGTTAGCCCACTAAGTAACGTTTGGGCTATGAAACGAACTTTATTGGCGCCGGCGAGCGTGCAAGTAACGCTGGCGAACTTTGCAGCCCGGCCTACCAGACCACTTCAGCCATCGAGCAGTTGAGCCCGGAGCCGATGCCGAGCAGGGCGACACGCTTGCCCTTGGTCAGGCGACCCATCTCGTTCAGCTTGGACAGGGCCACCGGCACCGACGCCGGGCCGATGTTGCCGTGTTCAGGGAACACCGTCAGCACCTTGGACGGGTCGATTCCGA
The DNA here is from genome assembly GCA_964526035.1 of uncultured Gammaproteobacteria bacterium. Taxonomy (GTDB): domain Bacteria; phylum Pseudomonadota; class Gammaproteobacteria; order Xanthomonadales; family BPKI01; genus DAOMOD01. The sequence continues at coordinate 20,126 of CAZGKE010000055.1, forward strand.
GCAGCTCGGTGAACGCGGCGGTGTGCACCTTGCTGATCTGGTGCACCACGAACTCGTCGAGCTCGTCGGTGGCCCAGCCGAGCGCCGCGCGTGCCGCCTGGAAGGTCTTGGCGGCGAGCTTGAGTCCCTCCACCAGCAGGGTGCGGGTGTCAGTGACCATGCGGTCGATATTGCCGCGGCACAGGTGCGAGAACTGGGTGGCGGCGCGGGTGACGCTGCCGCGGAACTGGTGGCCGTCGGGCAGCAGTTCGCTGCGTCCGAGCACCATCGCGGCGGCACCCGAGCCCAGCGTGAGCGAGGCGAACTCGTCGCGGAAATCCTCGGCGCTGGCGTCGGCACGGCTGAGCCGCTGGATGGTGCCCTCGGTGATGGCGTTCGAGGTTTCGCCGTCGACCACCAGCGCATACTCGATGTCGCCGCGCTCGATCATGCGCGCGGCGATGTCCATGCCGTTGAAGAAGGCGAGGCAGGCGTTGCCGACGTCGAAGTTCTGGCAGGTGTCGGCAAGTCCCAGGTTGCCGTGGATGATGCTGGCGGTGCTGGGTTCGAGGTAGTCGCGACAGACCGAGGTGTTGATGAGGATGCCGATGTTCTCGTGCGCCACGCCGGAGGCGGCCAGCGCCTTCTGCGCGGCCAGGGTGGCGGCGTCGGAGGGCTGCGTGGGGCCGTCCCAGATGCGCCGCTCGTGGATGCCGGCCACCTCTTCAAGCAGGTTGTCGCGAATGCCGAGGCGATCCAGGGTGGGCTGAAGGCGCGTCATGATGTCCGACGACCGCAGGCGGATGGGGGCGTCGATGTGCGACACGCTGGCGATGGCGACGTGCTTGTAGAGCATGTTGTGGCTGTGCTTCAGGCGGGAACAGACCGGCCAAAGTAGCCGTTTGGCGCCGCCCCGGCAAGCGTGGGCGGGCGGCGGCCGACGGGCGGCGCCTGCTCTCATCCAGTGCCATCCGCTGTCCTTGCCCCGAGCAAGTTGAACCGAAAAGGGAGTCGCTGGTCGAATCGGGCCAGGAAGCACGGGTGAACGAAGCCGCCGCGATGCCCCATGGCGACTTGGCAACGGGTCGTCCCAGGCCAAGCTGTCTTGTTCCTTGCTTCCTGACCGCGGCTCACTGTCGCGATCCGGATCACAGTCGACCGTACTGGACCTTGCGGAAGTGGTGATCGCAATTTGCCAACAGCACGGTATCGATCGCAGATACCTGATCCGTGGTGAGTGAGGCGACTACAGCCAGATCCTCGCTTGTCAGGAAGTCGGCATTGACGGGCTCGCGACCATTCAATCTGTCCATTCGTCGCCGTGAGGAGCCTAACGCCGTGGCAAGCGGCAGCGGCACGATGAAACATCAGGAAACACGATAGCCTCTCCCCGCTGTCCGCTTGACCACATAGTTAGACGGCACCTATCGCGGCCCATGACAAAATGCCCACCGCGCCAAG
>CAZGKE010000056.1:0-4281 GCA_964526035.1 uncultured Gammaproteobacteria bacterium
GGAGCCGAATCCGCAGCGCGATTTCGGCAACCCAATTACGGAACACCACACTAGTTCGGGATCAGCGGTGGCGGCCGCTCCCAGTCCTCGGGTCCTTCGTAGCCGTCGGCGAAGATCTGCGACTCGAAGGCGCCGAGGTCCACTGCAGCGCCGGTGATGCGCTGCCCGCCATCGGCATCGCGATAGGGCAGGCCGCCCGGCACAGCTTCGCCACGGTCGATCAGGTCTGAGCCGGGCAGAGGCGTGAGTCCAAGGCTGCCGGCACCCAGCATCGGATTGCCGCTCAGGGTATCGGTGTCTTCCAGCGGCGGCAGGCCGGCCAGCCCATTGATGTGATTGTGGCGCAGGCGAACCGACGTCGCGGCGAGTTCGAGCCCGAACGGCGTGTTGTCGTGAATCACCGAATTCTGCACCAGCATTGCGGCGGCGCCGCCCAGCCGCATGCCGGCGCCGAACACATTGCCGCTGCTGTTCCCGGCCACCGTGATATTGGCGAACATGATGGACTGACCGTTGGCAACCACCGACAGGCCTGCGCCGATTCCTCCCCCGCAGACATTCCCGGCGATTGCACTGTTCTCCATGCGCAGGTAGCCGTGCGGAAGAACGGCATAGAGACCGGCGCCCTCGTTGACGGCCTCATTGGCGAGTACGAGCAGCGACTGGATGCCGAGGTTGCCGGTCCAGGCGGGATCCCATGGGTCGAAGTAGATGCCGCCGCCGTTGTTGGTCGCCGTGCCTCGGGTCACCGTGAGGTTGCGGATGAAGATGTCGCCGGTGGTGGCGCCGGGCTGAATGACCAGCACCTGGGCCTGGTATTCGGCGTCGAGCACGGTCAGTGCGGGCTTCGACAGCTGACTGTCGCAGCCGGGCGCGCCGAACGGGTCATCTGAAATCCAGCCGCCGGACAAAACCAGATCGCCGGGCTGGCTCGATACATATCGGAAGCCGCCGGGCACGGCGGCCGGTGCGATGTAGGTGCCGACCATGATGCGTATCTCGTCATCACCGTCGTCGAACACCGCGTTGCTTAGCGCCTGGACCAGATCCGCGCTACTGGCCACGCAGTGGATGGTGGCGGCTGCGCCGGCCTGCGGGAAGAACATGGCGAGCGCCGCCAGCGAGACGAGCGACAACGATCGCCGGGTGGCATGCGGAGAAGGGGCGAGACTTCGCGGGGGAGAAGCGGGACGGGACATCTGAAAATCTCCAGGTGGGTTCTACCGGGAAATGCATCGCAGCGCCGATCCGAACGAACGATCGCGCTCGGCAGCATGTAACCCGACGCGCCGCGTTCGCAATCGCACTGGCGCGCATTTCACGAGATTGGAGCCCGCCCGAGAACCGCACATGCGCCTGACTTCGATCTTACTCTTGTTCTGCGTCCCCGCGATCGCGACGCCGGTGCACGCGCAGCGCATGCTCCTCGACGTGATCGGCCCGGAAATGCTGGACTTTCCGTCGCAGCCCGGCGACGACTCCGGGCCACAATTCGGGGCCGCCGTAGCCGCCACCGACGACTGGCTGCTGGTCGGCATTCCGCGCTACAGGTTCCATACCGGACTTCGTCCGGGCGCCGACGCGTCGTTCGAACGCGTTGAGGACCACTGGGTCCATGTGGAGACAGGGGTGCCGGTGAGTCCGCCCGAATCCTGGGACGAAGCCGCCTGCGGGCGTTCCGTTGCGGTCGCGGAGCGTCGCGATGCCTTCCATCATGCCCGCGACCAGGTGCGCGGGTGTCCCGGGGCCGCGGTACTCGGGCCAAACCCGGGCGGCGCGGCCTTCATGCACACGACCCCGTTTCCGGAGGGTACGGCTTCGAGCCTGGTGAACTACAGCCAGCAGGCCGGCGATCAGCTCGGCTATTCGGTGGCCGTGGCGCAGACCATGAGTGGCGACGCCTACGCCGCGTTCGGCGCACCGGGCGGCGAGTATGTCAACGTCTACCGGCGCGCCGCCGGCAGTCCCGACTGGGTGTTCAATTTCGTTCTCACGGCCAGCAACGGCATGCCAGGCGATCGCTTCGGGCACAGCGTGGCGATGGGTGCGGGGAACGCGCACGTCTATGTGGTGGTCGGGGCGCCACAGCGCACCAATCTGGCCGGCGCGGCCTACGTCTTCTACCGCAGCGGCTCCACCCAGCCGTGGAGTCAGGTCGGCCAGTTGCAGCCGCCAGCGCAGAGTTTCGGCGACCTGTTCGGCGCCAGCGTGGCTTTTCATTCCGGACCAAGCCATGCCGACAACCGCATAGCGGTCGGCGCACAGAATCGCTACACGGACGGCAACAGCAGCCTCGATCATCGGCGCGGCACGGTCAGCATCTTCGCGCCCTCTGTTCCGTTGACGAATTTCGTGCATCAGGGCGACGTTCGCTTCAACCTCTTTCTCTGCAACGTCTCGCCCACAGTCTGCGAAGACCGCCAGCAGGGTATGGGTTTCGGCAGCGCCCTGGCCTTTGATGCCGGCGGCATCTGGATCGGCGCGCCGGGCTTCGACCAGGCCGACGGCATCGATGTCGGCCGCGTCTACCGCGCCGAGTACGGCTCGGTGTTCGGCGATACCGCCTGGTGGGTGCGTTCGATGCTCTCGCCCGGCCCGCTGTCGGCGGACTGCGTTGAGGACCCCAACCAGTGGGGCCGCGCCGGAGGCCGCTTCGGCAGTGCGCTGGCGGCGACAGCAAGCACGGTGGCCGTGGGCTACCCGGGTCGCGGGTGTGTGCTCGAGGTGCCGCCCTATACGGCGGACGCACGCACGGGGCAGGTGCGCATCTATGGGGGCAGCGTGAGTCTCTTCGCCGACGGATTCGAAGCGAACTGATTCGGTTCGTTCGCTCTTGCGCATCACTGCATTTCCCTGAATGCATTCCCAAGGAAATCCCACCGTGCCCACATTCTCTCGTTCCCTTGCTGTCGCCGTTCTGACACTCAGCTTGGCGCATTCCGCATTTGCCACGCGCAATCTCATCCAGGACGGCGCATTCAATGTCCTGCCGGGCCAGCCTGGTTCACCCTGGCAGGTATCCGGCACCGGACTGGTCCAGCCGGGCGGCGGTGGTTCGATGGGCGCAGCCTATCCAGATCTTCCCACGGTTCGGCTGCGCGCCTTGGCCGGCGCCAACATCGTCATGTCGCAGTGCGTCAACTTCACGCCGCCGGGCGCAGCGATGATGACGATGCATATTCAGAGTTTCACCAACCTGGCCAACGGCACCGGCTTCTCCAGCGAGATTGCGCTGAGGAGCTTCAGCGCGCCCAACTGCACGGGCATGGAACTCGACATGCGCCCGCTCCTCACCCTCGGGCGCCAACCGCGAACGCTGAGCACGCGCAGGGCGGTACTGCCGTTCGTGCCCGATCCGGCTGCGCGCAGCTTCCGCTTCAGTATCGCGCTCACCACCGACGCCGACTCCAACCTCGACCTGACCTTCGACAACGCGCGCCTGGCGGTGCTCAATCCGGTGCCTGAGGTATCCGCAGCGCGCTACTGGCACCAGAACGTCGACGGCATTTCCGACAGTGCGGAGATCGACGACGGCTTCGGCAGCGCACTTGCGGTCGGCGACTTCAACGGCGATGGCCGCGACGATCTGGCGATCGGTGTCCCCTTCGAGGACCGCACTGCCTTCGGCACCGAATACATCGATGCCGGCCTGGTGCACGTGCTGTACGGCAGCGATGGCGGCCTGCAGGCGGGGAACAGCCAACAGATCGGGGCACAGCCTTTCCTGGGTCTGCAGGGCAACGCCCAGTTCGGTCACGCGCTTGCCGCGGGCGATGTCAATGGTGACGGCTTCGACGATCTGGTAGTCGGCGCGCCGGGGCGCAATGACAGCGGCCAGAGTGGCGCCGGCGCCATCTACGTCTCTTACGGTTCGCCGAGCGGATTGACGGGTCTTGTCGAGATTTCGCAGAGCTCGCCCGGCATCGGGCAGCTGGTGCTGGCCAATGATCGCTTCGGCTTCTCGCTGTCCGCGGGCGACATCAACAACGACGGGTTCGCCGACATCGCAGTCGGCGCGCCTGGAGACCGTCCGGCGATCGTGCTTGCGGACGCCGGTGGGGCCTTCGTGCTCTACGGCTCGGCGGACGGCCTGCATACGGAATCGGCGTTGCTCGCCCACCAGTGGTTTCACCAGAATCTCGCAGGACTTCCGGGGCCCGCGGTCATCGGCAACCAGTTCGGCTATTCGGTGCTGATCCATGACATGAACGCCGACAGCCGCGACGACCTGATCGTCGGCGTGCCTTTCGCCGACGAAGACGGCAGCAACGCCGGCAAGGC
>CAZGKE010000056.1:4381-20708 GCA_964526035.1 uncultured Gammaproteobacteria bacterium
GGTGCTCCGGGCGAGGACAACGGCGCGGGCAGCATCCACCTGCGCGTGCAGCGTTTCCCCGACTGGGAGGAAACCGCTCTGCGCCAGAACAACCTGGGCGGCGCTCACGAGATCGGTGACGCCTTCGGTTCGGTCGTGGTGCGCGGAAACTTCAACGGCCGCGGCGGCGACGAGCTTGCGGTGGGCATCCCCGGCGAAGGCGTAGGCGCCATCGGCGGCGCCGGCGCCGTGCTGGAGATCGTGTTCGACCCGCCGATTCCGGAGATTTTCAGGAATGGTTTCGAGGCGCCGTTGATGTAGGGCGTCGCGGGCGGCAGCCAGTAGCCAGTAGCCAGTAGCCGGAGAGCGTTGCGATGGCGGCTCTTCTGGCTACTGGAACTGGCGACTGGAACTCGCTACTCGAACACCTCCGCGACCGGTTTCACCGTCACGTTTCCGGAAAGTCCGAGATTCATGACGCTGATGTTCTCATCTTCGGCCAGCAGCGCCTCGTCCTTCTCGCTGTTGTAGCTCATCGGCGAGGGCTGGTTGCCTTCAAGGCGCGTGGCGAGGTCGGCTGCGTCCTTGGCGATGAACACGAACTGGATGTCGTCCAGCTTCAGGTGACGCCGGACGGCGGCGTTGACATCGTCTGCGGTGAGGCTCTCCAGCCCGGCGCGTACATACTCGGCGAAGCTCGCGTCGATGCCGTGGAAGCGCTGGTCGAGAGCGAAGCCGAGCTGCTTGCGCTGGTCGCCTGCAAGCTGCGCCACGTACTTCATGTTGAAGCTGCGGATGGCCTCGAACTGCTCGTCGCTGAGGCCGTTGGCAATCAGCTGGGCGAGTTCGTGCATCGCCGCGCGGGCTGCGAAGTGGGCGTCGTTGTTGTCACGCAGCGGGCGCAGCCAGACCTGGAACAGGTCGCGCTGACGCGCATAGTTCGGTTCCGGCAGGGTCAGGTACATGCCGTTCGGGAAGTACTCGACGTAGGCGTAGTTGCCGTAGTTCATGCCGCGGGCCTCGCGGATGCGCTGGTACAGGTGCGCAACCGAGCTGCGGTGCTCGCCCAGCCACGAGCGCACCAGCCACAGCGCCACCCAGTCCGGATCTCCGCGCTTCACGTTCAGCGGGAATCCGAAAGACACCGCCACGGCCGGCGTTTCCTTCTCCACCACGGTCGCGTGACGACCGCTGACAAACTCCGGCGCCGGAACATCGACAGCATTGGGCTCGCCCGTCGGCAGCCGTGCGGCATCGGCGACCAGACGGTCGCGGAAGGTCTCCGAATATCCGCCGGCCAGCGACACAGTGAGGTTGGCACGGGTGAAGTGCGCGGCGTGAAAGGCGCGGACATCGTCGAGCGTGATCGCTTCGAGGTCGGTGCCCTTGCCAAGATTGAGCGTGCCGTAGGGGTGATCGGCGCCGAAGGCGATCTCGTAAAGCACCTCCTTGCCGAGCTCCTCGTCGTTGTTGCTGCGCAGATTGACGCGCAGTGCGTTGATCTGCTGCTGCTTGACGCGCTTGAAATCCTCCTCGTCGAACGCCGGCTCGAGCAGCTGGCCGCGGACGATGCCGTACCAGGCCTCGAGGTTGTCGCGATGGACCTGGCCCGACAGCTTGACCATGTGCTTGTCGACCTGTGCGCCGAAGCCGGCCGCCAGCGGATACAGCGCCTGCTGGATCTGCGCGTATCCCATGGACTTGGACCCGGCGTCGACGATCATCGACGCGGTCAGCATCGCGAGTCCCTTCTTGCCGGGCGGATCAAACGCCGCGCCGGCCTCGAACATCATCCCGACGTTGACCAATGGCGACTGGCTGGGCATTTCCAGGGTGGCAATGTCGGCGCGCGGTTGTGCCTTCGCCTCGGCAACCTCGGCGTCGAGATTGCGAAGGGCTTCGATGCCGGTGAAGGTTTCGTCGTTGGACAGGGTGAGCGTCGTGCGGTTGCTGTCCACCAGCCATGTGTTGGCTGCAGCGAGAATGTCGTCTGGCGTAACCAGATCGAACTGTGCGTACATCTGGTTCAGCGTCTCCGGGGTCTTCGCGTAGTGCACGAAGCGCGCCAGGGTTGCGGCGATCGCCGACGAGCTGCCCAGCGTGTTGGCAAAGCCGTACTTGGAGCGCGACTTGGTCTCGGCGAGGCGCTGCGGATCGAGCGCCTCGGTGCGCGCCGCAAGCAGGGTGTCCTGGATCGCCTCGATGACCGTCGCTGCGGCTTCGGGGCTGTTGAGGCGGGCGCCGAACAGCATCAGCGTCTCATCGCGGCGGTCGGGCAGGTTGGCGAACAGGGCGTCGACCAGGCGCTCGCGTACCACGAGGCGCTGGTAGAGCTCGCTGGTCTGGCCGAAGTACAGTTCACCAAGAAGCTGCAGCGCCTGCATTTCGCGAGCTTCGGGATCGAAGGCAGGTGCCCGGTAGGCAATGACCACCCACGGCAGCGTGGGGCCCTGCCACTGGACATGGTCCTGCAGCGCAGCCGGCTGCGGTGGCTCCTGCGGAATCTCCTGGGTGAAGCTGCCGCGCTTCCACCCGCCGAAGTGCTTGCGCACCAGTTTGAACGCCTCTTCGGGGTCGACGTCGCCCACCAGGATGACGGCGCTGTACTCGGGACGGTACCAGCGCTCGAAGAACACCTTCGAGTACTCCATCTGGTCGGGCATGGCCTTGATGTCGCGGAAGAAGCCCATCGTGGTGTGGCCATAGGTATGCGTGGTGAAGGCCAGTTCGCGCACGCGTTCGAACAGCTTTTGTACAGGGTTCGAGAAGTTCTTCAGGTATTCGCCCTCGACCGCCTGTGCCTCGGTGCGGAACTGCTCTTCGGTGTACTTCAGGTTCTGGAAGCGGTCGGCCTCGACCTCGAGGATCTTGTCAAGGTCGGCTTTCGTGAAGTTGACGTGGTAGTTGGTGAAGTCGTCGGTGGTGTAGGCGTTCTGGTTCGCGCCCGCGGCGGTCATCACCGCGCCGTATTCGCGCGGCGGATACTTTTCGGTGCCGCGGAACATCATGTGTTCAAAGAAGTGGGCGAATCCGGACTTGCCTTCCTCGACTTCATTGCGTGAGCCGGTCTGCACCGGGATCTGCAGCGACACGATGTCGGGGTAGTCAGTCTTCACCACGATCACGCGCAGACCGTTGGGCAGATCGCGCATCAGGTAGGGCATGTCGAACAGGCGGGAGCCTTCGGTCTGTGCGGCGGGCTTCGGCTTGCGCTGGGCATCTGCAGGGGCGGCGGCAAGTAGCACGGCCAGCGCAACGGCGAGGCTCGCAAGAACTTTGTGCATGATGTTTTTCCGGATTCGAGGCAGAGAGACAGGGCCCGCGCGGGACACCGACGCGAGCCTGAACGGGTGGCGCGGAGATTAGAGGGTCGAGCGGGTTCGGCCAGTGCCAATGGTCACGGCGGGGCCCATCGGGCCGACCGGAAGATCAGAATCCGGCGCGCTCGCGGTGCTCGAAGCTCGAAATATGGATGCGCGCCGGGTCCGGCAGCGGCACTGGCGTGACCGTACACTTGATGGTCAGCAGGCGCAGGTGCGGGTTCAGGCCAGGTGTCTTCTGGAAGAAGCAGGTGCGTAGCGGGGCAGCAGGTGCCAGACACGCGTAGCTCATGCGTACCGGAACCGCATGTACGTGAAACTGGACCTGGCTGGCGGATGTGCAGATCTGCAGTCCTCCCATGTCCCAGTTGGCATCGACGGTGAAGGCGACGGCGGGAAGTGCCACGGCAAACAGCAGCAAGCCTGCTGCGGCGTGGCGCGCGATCAATAGTCGCCTGGAAGCGGTTCGCAGTAACGTCATCAATTCTGGAGGGGGTCTTGCGGGCCTTGCCCGGGCTTGGAGCGCCCGCACCGCGCCGTCCCCCTGGCCGGCCGGATGCGTGTCAACGCCCGGAACAAGCTAGCGCACATGTCGGCGCATGGATAGGCCGAAAGCCAGGGATTTTGCACATCACGGCCACAGGATGAGGGTGTTGCCCCGGATCCCACCCGTCGACGACCGCAAATCGCGATATTTCGCCCGCATTGCGCCACGGAGCTGAACGTCCCGCTCAGGGCGATGTGATGGCGTGGACTAAGCCTGATCGGAGACCCGAACCAACCCCTCCTGCGCGGTGGACGCGACCAGCCGGCCGTCGCGGCTGAAGATCTGCCCGCGCGCCAGTCCGCGCGCGCCACCCGAAGACGGACTGTCGCAGGCATACAGCAGCCACTCGTCGGCGCGGAACGGCCGGTGGAACCACAGGGCATGATCGAGGCTAGCCATCATCACGTTGTGCTGCAGGTAGGAGACGCCGTGAGGGAACGTGGTGGTGCCGATCAGGTGAAAGTCCGAGGCGTAGGCAAGCATGGCGCGATGCAGTGCGGGGTCGTCGTCAATGCTGTCGCTCAGCTTGAACCATACGTGCTGGAAGGGGGGGCGCTTCGGCGGCTTCAGTTCGTCGCGTGCTTGCACATGGCGGAAGTCGAAAGGGCCGCGTCGGGTCAGCCAGCGCTGGACCTTGGTCGGCAGGGCAGCGATGACCTCGGGGTCGAACCGGTTTTCCTCCAGATCCTCTGGCGCAGGCACCTCAGGCATTGCGGTCTGGTGACCTAGCCCGGGCTCGTCAATATGGAATGATGCGGCCAGATTGAAGATCGGTTTGCCGTGCTGGATGGCCACCACGCGCCTGACCGAAAAACTGTTGCCGTCGCGCGAGCGGTCGACGTCGTAGACGATCGGCGCCTCGATGTCGCCCGCGCGCAGGAAGTAGGCGTGCAGGGAATGTGCCTGCCGAGCGGGGTCGACGGTCTTCTGCGCTGCCGACAGCGCCTGACCCAGGACCTGCCCGCCGAACACATACTTGGTGCCGATATCGCGGCTCTGCCCACGGAACAGGTTGTCCTCCAGGCGTTCGAGACGCAGCAGATCGATCAATTCTTCGACGACTGGGATGGGCATGGGTTGGGGGGCGATTTCGTTTCGGGTGGGGGCGGAAGTATACGGGGGAGGGATCAGCCCCTAGCGCTTGGGGCAAGGGACTGGGGCCTGGGGCCTAGGGCTTAGGGCTTTGGGCCCAGGGGAAAAGCCGGCACCCGGATGGACTCTCGCTTCTTCGAGTGTTTCGGTGCACCGTAGCCGTTGGTCAAGATCAATCCCTCTCCCGCTCGCTACCGTCTAGGCCCCAAGCCCTGACACCAAACACCGTCAGTCCCTCATGCCCGACCCCACCCACGAACCCCTCCTTCGCCTCGGCCTGTTCGCCGCCGTCTGGCTGCTGCTTGCGTGGGCAGAATGGCGCTGGCCGCGGCGGCGTGAGGACATGCAGCGCAGCGGGCGCTGGACCGCGAACTTCGGGCTGGTACTGATTGACTCGCTGGCGCTGCGGCTGCTGCTTCCGTTCCTGGCGGTGGAGGCGGCGCTGCTGGCGGGCGAGCGTGGCTGGGGGCTGTTCAATCTCGTGGCGACACCTTACTGGCTGGCGTTCGCCGTCTCTCTGCTGGTGTTCGATATGGCGATCTACTGGCAGCACCGCATCTTCCACCTGGTGCCATTGCTGTGGCGACTGCACCGCGTGCACCACAGCGATCTGCATCTGGATGCAAGCTCAGGGATCCGCTTCCACCCGGTCGAGATCTTGCTGTCGATGCTGCTCAAGATTGCCCTCGTGTTCGCGCTGGGCGCGCCAGCGCTGGCGGTGCTGGTGTTCGAGATCCTGCTCAACCTGTTTTCGGTCTATACGCACGCCAACCTGGCGCTGCCGGCGCGGCTCGATCGCGTCTTGCGCTGGATTTTCGTCACTCCCGACATGCACCGCGTACACCATTCCATCGTGCATCGCGAGCAGCTGCACAACTTCAGTTTCAATCTGTCGATCTGGGATCGCCTGTTCCGGAGCTACAAATTCGACGCCGATGCAGGACAGCACGGCATGACCATCGGCGTCGACGAATTCCGCGACGCGCGCAGTCTGGGCCTCGTGTCCCTGCTGCTCCAGCCGTTCCGCCGCGATCCCGAAAGGGCCCGCCAAGCAGAGCGTTCGCCCCCGTAGGAGCGCACCCGTGCGCGACCGTCCCATTGCTTCGAGGCTGTGCCTTGGTCGCCCACGGGTGGGCTCCTACATGAGCGGCGCCCATGTCGCCCATGGGAGGGATCGGCCGATTCGCGTCTGCGCCGCGCTTCGCCCGGACCTACCCGAAGGCCGTGCGCACGGCTTCGGGAAGAGGCACGGACTTCCCGGTCGCCGGGTCGACCCACACCATCACCGTTTCGCCATCGCTGTACAGCGCGTCCGGATCGTCGACCGACACGATGCGATGCGCGATCGTCACACTGCTGTTGCCCAGGCGCGCCGCATGCAGCGTCACTTCAAGATGGCCCGGCCAATCGAGCTGGCGACGGTAGTTGACGTTGGTGTTCGCCACCACCGGCGCCACTTCGCTGCTGTTCCAGCACGCCAGCGTCTGCATCCAGCGGATGCGTGCCTCCTCGACGTAGGTCAGGTACACACTGTTGTTGACGTGGCTGAAGGCGTCGAGGTCGCGCCAGCGGACGTCGATGCGCGAGGTGTGCAGCAGTTTCATGCAGCCTTCCTGCGCCGCTTGATGCCGAGCGTGCGGGCGAGGAAGAGCCCGGTGTGGGATCCGGCATGGCGCGCCACGTCCTCGGGTGTTCCTGTCACCAGCACTTCGCCGCCGCCGTCGCCGCCTTCCGGACCGAGGTCGATGATCCAGTCGGCGGTCTTGATGACGTCGAGGTTGTGCTCGATCACCACCACCGTGTTGCCGTGGTCGCGCAGGCGATGCAGCACTTTGAGCAGCTGTTCGATGTCGTGGAAGTGCAGTCCGGTGGTCGGCTCGTCGAGGATGTACAGGGTTCGGCCGGTGTCGCGACGCGACAGTTCCTTGCTCAGCTTCACCCGCTGCGCCTCACCGCCGGACAGCGTGGTCGCCGACTGGCCGAGCTTGATGTAGGACAGGCCGACGTCCATCAACGTCTCCAGCTTGCGGTTGATGGCCGGCACCGGCTGGAACAGCTGGTGCGCGTCCTCGACGGTCATGTCGAGCACGTCATGGATGCTGTGGCCCTTGTACAGAACCTCAAGGGTTTCGCGGTTGTAGCGCCTGCCGTGACAGACATCGCAGGGCACATAGACATCCGGCAGGAAATGCATTTCCACCTTGATCATGCCGTCGCCTTCGCAGGCCTCGCAGCGACCGCCCTTGACGTTGAAGCTGAAGCGGCCGGGCTTGTAGCCGCGCGCACGCGCCTCGGGCACCTGCGCGAACAGCTCCCGCAGCGGAGTGAACAGTCCGGTGTAGGTGGCCGGATTGGAGCGCGGTGTGCGACCGATCGGACTCTGGTTGATGTCGATGACCTTGTCGAACAGGTCGATGCCCTTGACCGACCGGTAGGGTGCCGGCTTCATCGAAGCGCCGTTGAGTTCGGCGGCGGCGATGCGATAGAGGGTGTCGTTGATCAGGGTGGATTTGCCCGAGCCGGAGACGCCGGTGACGCAGGTGAGCAGTCCGGCCGGAATGTCGACATCGACGTCCTTGAGATTGTTGCCGCATGCGCCCCTCAAACGCAGGGTATGGGCCTTGTCGGCCACATGGCGTTCGGCCGGCACGGCGATGGCGCGGCGGCCCGAAAGAAAGTCACCGGTCACCGATTCCGGTGCATCGAGCACGGCCTTGATGTCGCCCTGGGCGACGATGCGCCCGCCGTGCACGCCGGCGCCTGGGCCGATATCGAGAATATGGTCGGCGGCGCGGATGGCATCCTCGTCGTGCTCCACGACCAGCACGGTATTGCCGAGATCGCGCAGGCGCACCAGGGTGCCAAGCAGACGCTCGTTGTCGCGCTGGTGCAGGCCGATGGAGGGTTCGTCGAGCACGTACATGACGCCTACCAGCCCGGCGCCGATCTGGCTGGCCAGGCGGATGCGCTGCGCCTCGCCGCCGGAGAGCGAATCGGCCTTGCGGTTGAGCGTCAGATAGTCAAGCCCGACATCGACGAGGAAACGCAGACGCTCGCGAATCTCCTTGACGATCTTCACCGCGATCTCGCCGCGCCAGCCGGGCAGGGTGAGCCGCTCGAAATATGCCAGCGTCTCGGCGATCGCCCATGAAGTGACTTCAGCCAGGTTGTGCTCGCCGACGAAGACGTTGCGCGCAGCGCGATTGAGGCGCTGGCCGCCGCAGTCCGGACACGCCTGGTCGCTGATGTACTTGGACAGCTCTTCGCGCACCATCGAGGATTCCGTCTCGCGGTAGCGGCGCTTGAGGTTGTTGACGATGCCCTCGAAGCGGTGCGTGCGGGTCACCGTGCCGCCGCGGTCGGTGAGGTAGCGAAACGACACGGTTTCCTCGCCGCTGCCGTACAGCACGGCCTCGCGCGCAGCTTCAGGCAGCTCCTGCCAGGGCGTATCGACATCGAACCGGTAGTGTCGCGCCAGCGACAGGATCATCTGGAAGTAGTAGGCGTTGCGCCGGTCCCAGCCGCGCACCGCGCCGGCCGCCAGACTGCGCTCGGGGTGCGTCACCACCAGCATCGGATCGAAGAACTGCGAGATGCCGAGGCCGTCGCAAGTGGGACATGCGCCGACCGGCGAATTGAAGGAGAACAGGCGCGGCTCCAGATCCGCCAGCGCGTAGTCGCAGATGTTGCAGGAGAATTTGGAGGAGAACAGCAGTTCGGCGGTGTCGGCGGCGTCCATGTCGACCACACGGGCGAGGCCTTCGCCCAGTTTGAGCGCGGTTTCGAAGGACTCGGCGAGCCGCTGCTTGTGCTCGGCGCGCGGCTTGAAGCGATCGACCACCGCTTCGATGGTGTGCTTCTGGCGCAGCCCGAGCTTGGGCACCTCATCCAGCTCGTGAATGGTTCCATTGACCCGCACGCGCAGGAAACCCTGGGCGCGCAGCTGCTCGAAGACCTGCAGGTGCTCGCCCTTGCGCTCGCGGATCACCGGCGCCAGCAGCATGTAGCGGCGCTCCGGATCGAGCCCCAGGGCGGCATCGACCATCTGGCTGACGGTCTGCGCCTCCAGCGGCTGGCCGTGATCCGGGCAGCGGGGCGTGCCGGCGCGGGCGTAAAGCAGGCGCAGGTAGTCGTAGACCTCGGTGATGGTGCCGACGGTGGACCGTGGGTTGTGCGAGGTCGATTTCTGCTCGATGGAAATCGCGGGCGAAAGGCCCTCGATATGATCGACGTCGGGTTTTTCCATCACCGACAGGAACTGCCGTGCATAGGCCGACAGCGACTCCACGTAGCGGCGCTGCCCCTCGGCATAGATGGTGTCGAATGCAAGCGACGACTTGCCCGAGCCGGACAGCCCGGTGATGACGATCAGGCGGTCGCGCGGCAGGTCGAGATCGATGTTCTTGAGGTTGTGCGTACGCGCACCGCGGATACGGATGGTGTCCATGGGGGTGGGGCGTGGGAACAAGCCGGCAACTATAGCGGAGGCGCATGAACGCAAGGACAAAGCGGCGATCATTGCTGCCATCTGGCGGTCGCCCCCGGGTGGGCTGCTTTTCAGGGTACGGTCTGGTGCACCGCGCCCGTAGGGCGGCATCCCCATGCCGCCGCTCTGCAACGTTGAAGGTGGCGATGTCGGCATGGGGATGCCGACCTGCGTGCCTTCGTGGGGGTGACCGGTGCGTGGCATCAATGCGACGGGACAGTCGCCCACCAGTGGGCTCCTACGGGGCACGGCCATATGCCATTGACCCGGAACTGGACAATCTTTTATCATTCCGCGGCTCTGCCGGCTGAATAGCGGCAGAAGCCAAGAATAACTACAGAGGAATTTCAACGATGTACGCAGTATTCCAGACCGGCGGCAAGCAGTACCGCGCGGTGCCCGGTGAGGTGCTCCGGGTTGAACTGCTGGACGCCGAGCCCGGCAGCACGGTCGAAATCGACCGCGTGCTGATGCTTGGCGACGGCGAGACCATCACCATCGGCACCCCCCTGGTGGAGGGCGCCAAGGTCACCGCCACCGTGCGTGCCCATGGCCGCCACGACAAGATCAAGATCATCAAATTCCGCCGGCGCAAGCACCATCGCAAGCAGATGGGCCACCGTCAGCACTACACCGAGATTGAAATCTCGGGCATTTCGGCCTGAACGCGGAGGTAGACAGCCATGGCACACAAAAAGGCAGGCGGCTCAACCCGTAACGGCCGCGATTCCAATCCCAAGTTCCTGGGCGTCAAGCTGTACGGCGGTCAGGCGGTAAGCGCCGGCAACATCATCATCCGCCAGCGCGGCACCCAGTTCCACCCCGGCGAAAACGTCGGTTGTGGGCGCGACTACACCCTGTTCGCCCTGAAGGACGGCGAGGTCAAGTTCGCGGTCAAGGGTCCGAAGAACCGTCGTTTCGTGAGCGTCGTCACCGCCGAATAAGCGGTCGCGCCATCGCGGTTCAGAGAAGCCCCGCCGAGCGCGGGGCTTTTCGTATGCGCTTTCCGTCTTCCGACTCCGGGCTATGCTACGGAACCTCCGAACCAGTCCTCGCACGTCGCGCACGGACTGGCTCGGAGATTCCCCAGGTCCGCGTCCGCAATCCAGAGTCCCGCCACCATGAAATTCGTCGACGAAGCAGAAATCCGCGTTGAGGCCGGCAACGGCGGACACGGCTGCGCCAGCTTCCGCCGCGAGAAGTTCATTCCCTTCGGAGGCCCCGACGGCGGTGACGGCGGCAATGGCGGCAATGTGTGGCTGGTCGCCGATGAGGGTCTGAATACCCTGGTCGACTTCAGGCACATGCGTCGCTTCCGCGCCAAGCGCGGCGAGAACGGCATGAGCCGCCAGAAGTACGGCAAGGGCGGTGCCGACACGGAAGTGGAGGTGCCCATCGGCACCGTGGTCACCAACGTCGACACCGGGGAAGTCATCGGCGATCTCACGGTTGACGGTGAACGCCTGCTGGTCGCCGAGGGAGGGCGGGGCGGCAAGGGCAACGTGCATTTCAAGAGCTCGACCAACCGCGCGCCGCGCCAGTTCACCCAGGGCACGCCCGGCGAGCAGCGGCTGCTCAAGCTGGAGCTCAAAGTGCTTGCCGATGTCGGGCTGCTGGGATTCCCCAACGCCGGCAAGAGCACGTTCATCCGCGCGGTCTCGGCGGCCACGCCGCGCGTGGCGGATTATCCGTTCACCACCCTGCATCCGAACCTCGGTGTGGTTCGCGTGGAGTCCCACAAGAGTTTCGTGCTGGCCGACATTCCCGGTCTGATCGAAGGTGCGGCCGACGGCGCCGGCCTCGGCATCCGTTTTCTCAAGCACCTGCAGCGCACCCGGTTGCTGCTGCATCTGGTGGACATGGCGCCGCTCGAGGGCGACGCGGAAGTGGTTCGACAGGTGCACGCCATCGTGGCCGAGCTGGAAAAGTTCGACGCCGAACTCGCGGCGCGCCCGCGCTGGCTGGTTTTCAACAAGGCCGACCTGGTGCCTGATGAGGAGCGTCAGTCCCGGGCCGAGGCGCTGGTGACCGAACTCGGCTGGGAAGGTCCCTGGTTCCTGGTCTCGGCGCTGGCCAAGCAGGGAACGGACGAGGTCTGCCGCAAGGTGATGACCTTCCTTGACACGCAGCGCGAGGAAGCCAGGCTCGAATCAGAGTCGCCGGCGGAATAGGCGGATTCATGAACGCCTGGCGGGAGCAGCCTGGAACGAATCCCCACTTTCGCTTGCCCACCATGCATCTCCTCCCTCCGCGTGCGGGGGGAGGCCGGGAGGGGGGCATTTCGAAGCCGGGGTGACCGGGATTCCCGGTGGAATCAAGAGCACCCCCATCCCGACCTTCCCCCGCAAGCGGAGGAAGGAGCCAGGGATTCGTCGTCCCCGCATGCCCAGAAGGAAGGTAGAGATGCGTTGTACGCGCAGGCGCAGCAACGGGCCGGGGACAAGCGGCAAACAAAAAAGCCGGCTTCAAGCCGGCTTTCATGACGTACCGATGTAGCGACGACTCAGGCGGCGACGGATTCCCCGGCTGCCTTGATGCGCGCGGTCAGGCGGCTCTTGTGGCGAGCGGCCTTGTTGCGGTGGATCAGGCCGCGCGTGGAGTAGCGGTCGAGAATCGGCTCGGCGCCCTGATAGGCGGCCTTTGCGGCTTCCACGTCGCCAGCGTCGAGGGCCTTGACGACCTTCTTCACTGCCGTACGCAGCATGGAACGGGCGCTGGCGTTGCGCTGGCGGTTGTTCTCCGCCTGGCGGGCGCGCTTCTTCGCGGACTTGATGTTGGCCAAGGTGTTGCTCCTGAAACGTAAATCGAGCTAAAGACCGCCAATTATGAAGGCCCGGGCAAAGCGCCGTCAATGCCCGTGTGGTCTTGAAGGGCGCGGAGCACCGAATGGCCAAGGCGGATCGCCACCGGGAGCGCAGGATCAGGCTGAAAAAAGTCCCACGCCGGCTGGCCTCAGCCATTAACCTCTGCGCCCGGGATGTCCGCAGGGGAAATGGTTTGAGGTTGCTGCGCTCCACCGCCGTGTTCAGCGTCATGACGCTGCTGTCGCGCATCGCCGGGTTCGCCCGCGACGTGGTGCAGGCGGCGCTGTTCGGCGCCGGCGCGGGCACCGATGCCTTCACCGTCGCCTATCGCATCCCCAACTACCTCAGGCGCATCTTCGCCGAAGGCAGCTTCGCCATGGCCTTCGTCCCGGTGTTCTCCGAGCTGCGCGAGCAGGGCGACCATGCCGCGTTGAAGGACTTCCTCGATCATGTCGCCGGCACCCTGTGCGCGGTGGTGCTGGTGGTGACCGGGCTCGGCATGCTGGCCGCCCCGCTGCTGGTGGGGCTGATCGCGCCTGGCACCATCGATGACCCGGAGCGCTTCGGTCTCACCGCCGACATGCTGCGCATCGTTTTCCCCTACCTGTTCTTCATCTCACTGGTGGCGCTGGCCGGCGGCGTGCTCAACAGCTTCGAGCGCTTCGCCCTGCCTGCGTTCACCCCGGTGCTGCACAACCTGGCCGTGATCGCCGCGATGCTGCTGCTGGCCGGGCATCTCGATGTGCCCGCCAAGGCGCTCGCCTGGGGTGTTTTCGCAGCCGGCATCGCACAGTTCCTGCTGCTGTGGCCGGCGCTCGGTCGGCTCGGTCTGCGTCCGCGGCTGCGCTTCAAACTGCGTCACGAGGGCGTGCGCCGGGTGTTCCGGTTGATGCTGCCGACGCTGTTCTCGTCGTCGGTCGCACAGCTCAACCTCATCGTCGGCACCGCCTTCGCCTCGCTGCTGGCCGTCGGCAGCCAGACCTGGCTATGGTATTCGGACCGCCTGATCGAGTTTCCGCTTGGCCTGTTCGGCGTGGCCCTGGGTACGGTGATCCTCCCCCACCTGTCGCGACGCTTCGGAGCGAACGACGCTGCTGGATTCAGTGCAGCGCTGGACTGGGGCCTGCGGACCGTGGTGCTGATCGGCGTGCCGGCAGGGCTCGGTCTGCTGCTGCTGGCCGAACCTCTGGTGGTGACGGTCTATCAGCGCGGAGCTTTCGTGGCCGAGGACGCGCGCATGACCGCGCTGGCGCTGTCGGCGATGAGCATCGGCGTACCCGCATTCATGCTCACCAAGGTGCTGGCGCCGGCCTTCTTCGCGCGCCAGGACACGCGAACGCCGATGCGCGCGGCGGTGATCACGGTGCTGTTCAACGTCTCACTGATGGCGCTGGTGGTGACGCCGCTGTGGCTCAACGAGGTGCCTGGTGCGCACGCCGGGATCGGTCTTTCGACGGCGCTGGCCGGGGTCGTGAATGCCGGCCTGCTGTGGCGCTACCTGCGTGCCGAAGGCAGCTTCCAGGCGCAGCCAGGTTGGGGGCGACACGCGCTGCGCGTGCTGTGCGGCTGCCTCGCCATGTGTGCCGCCGTGTTGGCCCTGCGCACCTGGCTCGGGCCATGGCAGGAGATTGCTGCTCTCGCTCGCTGGGGCTGGTTGCTGCTGGCCGTTGTTGCAGGCGCCGCGGCCTATGCCATCGGCCTGCTGCTTGCGGGCTGGCGGCCGGGAGAACTGGTTCGCGAGTAGGCGTGGCTCGCATGTGGATCGACACCGATCGCCGACGCGCGTAGGGCGGCATTCCCATGCCTTCATTCCAACCCGGCATGTGGCGATGTCGGCACGAGGGTGCTGACCTGCGGTTCGGCGCATCCCCGTGTGGCGCCTCCGGAGATTGCTGCACAACTGTCCGAGTCGCGTAGCGGCTCGGATCGCTATACTCGCGCCCCATGAGCTGGCTGTTCCGTGATCTTGAGGGTGGGTCGCTCTGCCCCCGAGGCAGTGCGCTGTGCCTGGGCGCGTTCGACGGCGTGCACCGCGGGCATCGGGCGCTGCTCGATCGCGTGCGCGAGGCGGCGACCGAGCAGCGCCTGGACGCGGTGGCGCTGAGCATGGAGCCGGTGCCGCGCGAGTACTTCGGCGGCGCCAATGCGCCGGCACGACTGACTTCCGTACGCGACAAGCTGCGTCTGCTGTGCGAGGCAGGGATGGATCGCATTGGCCTGATGCGCTTTGGTCCGCGGCTGGCCGCCATGGAGGCGGAGGACTTTGTCAGACAGGTGCTGGTGGAGCGGCTGTCGGCCAGGGTGGTGGTGGTGGGCGAGAGTCTGCGATTCGGCCATGCGCGCCGCGGCGATGCCAATCTGCTGCGCAGCATGGGTGCGCATCTTGATTTCACCGTGGTGGTGCCCGACACCGTGATGCACGCCGGTGCGCCGGTCTCCAGCACGCGCGTTCGCATGGCGCTTGGTGAAGGCGAGCTTGCACTGGCGGCCGAATTGCTCGGCCGTGAGTACCAGCTTGGCGGACGCGTACGTCACGGTCAGAAACTCGGCCGCAAGCTGGGCTTTCCCACCGCCAATCTTCCCCTAGGACACATGCGCGTGGCGCTGTCAGGGGTGTTTGCGGTGCGCGTGTCCGGGGCCGGGCTCAGCAACTGGCCCGGCGTCGCGAGCCTCGGCACCCGCCCCACCGTCGGCGGCGTCGAGCCGGTGCTGGAGGCGCATCTTTTCGATTTCGACGGTGATCTCTACGACCGTCGCCTCGAAGTGACCTTCGTCGAAAAGCTGCGCGACGAGGCGCGCTTTCCCGACCTCGACAGCATGGTGCGGCAGATGCATGTCGACGCCGCACAGGCCCGCGCCATCGTCGCCGCGCCCGCATAACCATTACACTGCGCGACTGCTTTTTCTCGACGGCGCCAGTTCCGCCGGAACTTCGGAACGTACCCATGAGCCAGGACTACAAGAACACCATCAACCTGCCGGCCACCGAGTTCCCGATGCGCGGGGACCTGGCCAAGCGCGAGCCCGCAATGCTCGACGCCTGGACAGCGGAGGACCGCTACCACGCGCTGCAGAAGCATGCCCAAGGGCGTCCGCGCTTCGTACTGCACGACGGGCCGCCGTATGCCAACGGCGCCATCCACATCGGCCATGCGGTCAACAAGATCCTGAAGGATGTGGTGGTGAAGTCGCGCCTGCTGGCCGGCTTCCAGGCGCCCTATGTGCCGGGCTGGGACTGCCACGGACTGCCGATCGAGATCGCGGTGGAGAAGAAGGTCGGCAAGGTCGGCGACAAGGTCGATGCGCGCGCCTTCCGCGAGGCCTGCCGTGCCTATGCCGCGGAGCAGATTGACGGCCAGCGTCGGGATTTCAAGCGCCTCGGCGTGCTCGGCGAGTGGGAAAACCCCTACCAGACGATGGACTTCCGCTACGAGGCCGACATGATCCGCGCGCTGGCGCGCATCGTCGTCAACGGCCACGTGGTGCGCGGCGCCAAGCCGGTGCACTGGTGCTTCGACTGCGGCTCGGCGCTCGCCGAAGCTGAAATCGAATACGCTGACAAGGTGTCGCCGGCGGTGGATGTGGCCTACGACGCCCTCGATCCCGATGCCGTGGCGAAGATTTTCGGCATGGACCGGAACGGCGCCATCATTGCCGTGCCGATCTGGACCACGACGCCGTGGACGCTGCCCGCCAGCATGGCGGTGACCTTGGCCGCGGAGCTTGACTACGCGCTGATCGAGGGTCCCGCGCGCGACGGGCGACGCGTCCTGCTGGTGCTCGCGGCCGACCTCGCCGAAGTCGCTGCGAAGCGCTACGGACTGGAATCCGCTGTGGTCCTCGGCATCGCCAAGGGTCAGCCGCTGGAGCACCAGCGCCTGCAGCACCCGTTCTATGAGCGCAGCGTGCCGCTGATCCTCGGCAAACACGTCTCCGCCGAGGAAGGCACCGGCGCCGTGCACACCGCGCCCGGCCATGGACAGGAGGACTTCGCGGTCGGCCAGCAGTACGGCATCGAGACCCTCAGCCCGGTGATGGGCAACGGCGTGTTCCAGCCCGATCTGCCGCTGTTCGGCGGTCAGCACATCTGGAAGGCCAA
>CAZGKE010000057.1:0-19650 GCA_964526035.1 uncultured Gammaproteobacteria bacterium
ACTCCGCGGTCGCGAACGGGTGCGCTCCTACGATGCAGGATCGCGCAAGGATGACTTCATCACCGCGCCGCCGCGCAGGCACCCACTGGCAGAACACGATGCGATATCGCTCCCCGCCCGCTATTCTGCGCGCCCATCACAAGGATTCGCCATGCAGCTCGTCGACATCGGCGCCAACCTGACCCACGAGAGCTTCCGCCACGACTTCGATGCCGTGCTGGAGCGCGCGCGGGCGGCCGGGGTGGTGCAGATGGTGGTGACCGGGGCCAGCCGGGAGGGCAGCGTCGAGGCGCTGGCGCTGGCGCATCGGCATCCGCGTCGGCTGTTCGCCACCGCCGGGGTGCATCCGCATCACGCTGCCGACTACGGCGACGACACCGACCGCACGCTGCGCGAACTGCTGGTGCACCCGGAGGTCGTGGCGGTCGGTGAAGCGGGGCTCGACTACCACCGCAACTATTCGCCGCGACCTGCGCAGATCAAGGCCTTCGAGCGGCAGATCGAGATTGCGCTCGACTGCGGCAAGCCGATGTTCCTGCATCAGCGCGATGCCCACGATGACCTGATGGCGGTGCTGAAACCGGTGCGCGACCGGTTGGGGTCGCTGGTGGTGCATTGCTTCACCGATGAGCGCCGCGCGCTGTTCGCCGCGCTCGATCTGGATTGCCACATCGGGATCACCGGATGGATCTGCGACGAGCGTCGCGGCCATCATCTGCTGGAGCTGGTGCCGAGCATTCCCGCCGGGCGGCTGATGATCGAGACCGACTGTCCCTACCTGCTGCCGCGCGATCTCGACCCCAAGCCCAGCCACCGCCGCAACGAGCCGATGTACCTGGCGCACATCTGTCGAGCCATCGCCGCCGCGCGCGGCGAGCCGCCCGAGGTCACCGCGGCGGCCAGTCTCGCCACGTCGCGCGCATTCTTCAACTTGCCCGCGCCTGCGGCATGAGTGTCGGCTTTCCCGTCGACGCCGCGCTGCCAGCGTTGAAGCAGGCGCTTGCCGACGGGACCCGGGCGGTTCTTGAGGCGCCGCCCGGTGCCGGCAAGACCACGCGCGTGCCGCCGGCCCTGCTCGACGCCGACTGGCTCGGAGGGCGCCGCATCCTGATGCTGGAGCCGCGCCGCATCGCCGCGCGTGCCGCCGCGTCCTTCATGGCGGCGCAGTTCGGCGAGGAGGTGGGCGAAACGGTCGGCTACCGCGTGCGTTTCGAGGCGCGCGTTGGAGCGCCCACGCGCATCGAGGTGGTCACCGAGGGCATTCTGGCGCGGATGATCCAGGACGACGCGTCGCTGGAAGGCGTGGGCCTGCTGATCTTCGACGAGTTTCACGAGCGGCACCTTGCGTCCGATCTTGGCCTGGCGCTGGCGCTTGATGCGCAACAAGGACTGCGTCCGGATCTGCGCATCCTGCTGATGTCGGCGACGCTCGACGGCGAGCGTCTTGCCACCTGGTTGGAGGGCGCGCGCGTTGTCAGCGAGGGGCGCAGTTTCGCGGTGGACATACGCTGGCGCAGCGGCAGCGGCGATGAGCCGCTCAGTCGCGCCGTGCTGCGTGGCGTACGCGAGGCGGTAAACGACAGCGCCGGCGACGTGCTGGTTTTCCTGCCCGGAAGGCGCGAGATCGATCAGGCGGCTCGGGTACTGGAATCGCACCTCGGGACGGGTGATGGCAGCGGTGAAGTCGCGGCGAGTGCGAGAGCTTCTCTGGGCGTACCGCTCTCGGACGAGCACGGTGGAACGGCGAAAGTCTCGGTCGCCATCCTCCACGGCGAAATGGACCTCTCCGAACAGGCCGCACTGCTGCGCGAACCGTCGGCCGGCGCACGCCGCATCATCCTCGCCACCAACGTCGCCGAATCCAGCCTCACCCTGCCGGGCGTTCGCGCGGTGGTCGACGCCGGGCTCGCGCGCGAGCCGCGCTTCGATCCCAACTCGGGATTCACGCGCCTGGAGACCGTGCGCATCAGTGGACCATCGGCGGCGCAGCGCGCCGGTCGCGCGGGGCGACTCGGTCCGGGCCTGTGCATCCGGCTGTGGCCGGAGTCGCAGCGGCTCGATCCGGCGCCGCGCGCCGAGATGCAGCAGGCGGATCTGTCCGGTCTGGCGCTGGAGCTTGCCGCCTGGGGCAGCGCCGACCTGCGTTTTCCCGATCCGCCGCCGCCGGGCGCGCTGGCGCAGGGGCGGGATCTGCTGGCCGGGCTTGGCGCGCTGGATGCGGATGGACGCATCACGCCGTTTGGGCGGCGCATGCTGGCGTTGGGGGCACAGCCGCGACTGGGTGCGATGCTGGCGGCCGCGCAGAGCGAGCGCGGTCGCGCTTCCGACAGGAGCAGTGAGAGCCGCGATGCTTCGGCTCTATCCCGGCGACGGATCCCGGCTCTCGCCGCTCCTACAGGGAACCCGGCAGGAGATGTGCAGGATGCCGCGCTGGCCTGCGACATCGTCGCACTGCTCGAAGCGCGCGACCCGATGCGGGGCCAGGCGCGTTTTGGCGATGATCTGCGCCTGCGCTGGCAGGCGCTGACCGCACGGCGCACACGGCGGCCTCTGCCCGATGCCTCGCCCGCCGCGCTGCGCGCCATCGACCAGATCGCGCGCGGCTGGCGTCGCCGACTGCGCGCCGGCGATCCGCCGCAGGACGTCGACAGCCATGCGCTCGGCGACCTGCTGATCCACGCCTATCCCGATCGCGTCGCCCGCGCCGACACGGAGCGGCCGCTTTCCTTCCAGCTCGCCAACGGCCGCCGCGCGCGCCTGGGCGATGACAGCGACTTGCGTGGCGAGCCGTGGCTGGTGATCGCGGAGCTGAAACCTGAGCCCGGTGAAGCGCGCATCTTGCGTGCGGCGCCTTTCGACCCCGCACGACTCGAAGCGCTGTGGCCGGAGCGCTTCAGCAAGGGGTCGTCCACTCGCTTCAACGCGCAGACCCGCGCGCTCGAACGCTTCGACGAACAGCGCTTCGAGCGCATGCTGCTGACGCGACGCAGCCTGCCGGTGAAGCCCGGCGTCGAAGCTGCCGCGGCGCTGCTCGAAGGCGTGCGCCTGCTGGGTCTCGGCGCACTGCCTTTCAGCGCGGGCGCCACCGCGCTGCGTGCGCGCGTCGCATTACTGCGTGCGCATTGCCCGGAACTTTTGCTCCCCGATCTCTCCGACGCCGCACTGCTGGCCTCGGTCGAAGACTGGCTGGCGCCCTGGCTGCAGACGGTCACGCGCCTCGACGCGCTGTCGGCGGCCGACCTGCACGAGGCGCTGCGCAGCCACCTCGACCACCCACAGCGGCAGGCGCTGGAGCGCGAGGCGCCGACACGCCTGCGCGTACCTTCGGGGATGGAACGCAGCATCGACTACGGCGAGGAGGGACCGGTGCTGGCGGTCAAGCTGCAGGAGCTGTTCGGCCTGGCCGAGACCCCGGCCATCGCGCGCTCACGCGTGCCGCTGACCCTGCACCTGCTGTCGCCCGCCGGTCGCCCGCTGCAGGTGACGCGTGACCTGAAGAGTTTCTGGGCCAACACCTACCCCGAGGTGCGCAGGGAGATGAAGGGCCGCTATCCGAAACACCCCTGGCCGGAGGACCCGTGGAGCGCGCCGGCCACGCACCGCGCCAAGCCGCGCGGGACGTAAGGCCGGGACGATCCGCGCCGATCAGTGGGCGCGCGTGGATACAGTTCGCGTGGATTCGGAGCCGGCGTCGGCGGCAATGAAGTCGGTGATCGTGCTCACCACGTCGGGGTCGCGCAGCACGCTGTTGTGTCCGAGCCCCTCGGTGATCAGCCGACTGGCACCGCGCCATACCTCGGCGATACGCTGCGATTCGGCGAAAGGCACTTCGCGATCGTCGCGGTCGTGCACGATCAGGCCCTGGCTGTCGAGGGCGTGGCCAAGCAGGCTGATGTCGAGCTCGTCGGCACTTCGTCCGACCACCTGCTCATAGCCCTCGATGAAGTGGCGCGCCGCGCTGTCAGGCAGAGCCAGGACTTCGGTGTAGCGGTCGAGCACGCCGCGCATGTTTGATGCCGCGGCGATGCTGACTGCGCGCGGTGCGGCCAGGCCTTCGATCATCGCGAACAGCATCGAGGCGCCGCCCATCGAATGGCCGACCACGGCGTGCAGGTTGCGCACCTCGCCGGCCGCCTCGAGAAGCGCCTCGGCGAAGCTCAAGGGATGGGCGACACCGTCGCCATGACGGCCATGGGCAGGTCCCTCCAGGGCGATTGCCTGAAAGCCGCGTCCGGCCAGCGCTTCGCCGATGGCATGGAACTGCGTGGGTCGCCCGCCCCAGCCGTGCATCAGCAGGACCGCCGGTCCCGATTTTCCCCACCGCAGTGCCGGTAAACCGAAGCGCAGGGTGATCGGTTCGGCACGCTGCAGCACTTCGGCCTCCCAGCTGAGCGGCCGCCGCGTGAAGTGCGGCTTGAGCAGAAAGCGGCGCGCGACACGCGCGGTAAACGCCGGCGCGATGCCGCCGAGCAGACGGTTGGTGGTACGCAGGGTGGAAAGCGACGTCATGGGAAAACTCCAGGTGAGCGGGGTGGGGAGCCCCGGTGGGTGCTCAGCGCGCGGCGTCGCGCGCCGCGGCCAGCAGTTCGTCGGACAGCGGCGTGGGGCCGAGCGCGCGCGCCAGGCTGTAGGCGCCGATCATCAGCGCCAGATCGGCGAGCGCGGTGCGGCGCGCCGAGTTTGCATCCTCGTCGGCGCCGATCATCGGCGCCACGAAAGCTTCGAGATGCTCGGCCAACAGCGCGCGGGTGCCTTCCTCGGCCTGGGTGAGCTGGCTCATCACCGCCGGCAGCGGACAGCAGGACTCACCGGCATCGCGATGCCCGCGCGACAGGTACTTGCGCGCGGCAAGCTGCCGCCACTCTGGCCCGGCCGGCGCCTCGACCTGGTCCAGCAGCACTTGGCGCTGCGCGGCGAAGACCGCAGCCAGAGCCTCATGCATCAGCGCTTCCTTCGACTCGAAATGGGCATAGAAGCCGCCGACGGTGAGGCCGGCCTCGGCCATTACTTCGCTGACCGAGGGCGATTCAATGCCGCGCACGCGAAGGGCCTGTTCGGCCGATGCGAGGATGCGGCGGCGGGTGTCGGACTTCTGCTGCTGGCGTGCGCTGGCGTTCATATGATGATTATCATATTACGTACATCATATTTGTCAAGCAGCGCGAGTCGGCGTCTTGTCGTCGGCAGCGACACACGCGTTCGCGTTGCCTTGGCGCGTGTCTTGAACCATGCTCGGCGGCCGTTCCCGCCGTGGACCACGACCATGCGCCAGTCCAGCCTTTCCCTGATCGTCTCCCTCCTGCTTTGCGTTGCTCCGCTCCATGCCGACGTTGAAGGCAACGCCCTCGACGACTACGAGCGCGACGCGCTCGATCTGGTCGCGGCTTTCGACGCCCACGGCGAGGTGAACGATCTGGGCAGGCGCGCCCAGGGTCTGCTCAACCTGTCGGCGTACATCACGCCGAACTTCATCGCCCGCCAACCGGAGTGCGGCGAATATCTGAATGCGGCGCTTGTCCTGCGCGAGCGCTGGCAGGAGCTTGACGCCGAAACCATCGAGCGCGACTACCACGACGATGCCGCACTGCCGGTCGAAGGCACACCGCCGGTCTGCTATCACATGAAGGATCTGATCGTGCACCCGGCCACGGTGCTGGTGCTGCTGCGCGAGGCTGAGCCGGACATGGCGCAGGCGCGGCGCGAGATAGACGAGGTGATCGCGCACATTGCCGCGGTGCGGGCGCTTATGTAGCCGGATCGTCCCCGGCACGACGGCCCGTGCGCTGCGCGTCGACGTCTCCGAAAAAGGCCACGCGGTTGCGTCCGGACTGCTTGGCGCGATACATCGCCGCATCGGCGCGACCCAGCCACGTCGACCAGTCTTCGCCTGACTTCAACGGGGCCGCGCCGATCGAGACCGTCACCCCCTCGGCCATCTCCGCCAGTCCTGCATTGAGAACTTCGTGCAGGTCGCCGAGCGCCTTGCGCGCGCCTTCCCGGCCGATATGCGCCAGCAGCACCACGAACTCCTCCCCGCCCAGCCGATACAGGCCGTCGATCTTGCGCAGACGGCCGCGAGCAATCTCCACCAGACGTATCAGCACCCGGTCTCCGGCCTCGTGGCCATGGGTATCGTTGACGCGCTTGAAGTGATCGAGATCAAGCACCGCCAGCACCGCGTCCGGGTCGCGATCGCGGCGGCTCGCCACCACGGTTTCAAGATCGTGCTGCAGGAGGCGTCGATTGCCGGCATTGGTCAAGGGATCATGACTGGCCAGGGTTTCCAGCCGGATCCGCTGTGCGGAGAACCGCGAGGAGAAGATCCAGCCGTATACGGTCACCAGCAGTGCAGTCACCGCGTAGGCCGCGCGCTCCGTGCCCGAATCGAACAGCCCCGGCTGTCCGACAATGGCTGCGATCAGGGCCAGATTCACCGCGACGGCGATCTGGCGGCTGGTGAGCACGAAGTTGATCCACAGCACCAGGAAGGCCCAGAACGAACCGGTGGTTCCGAACATCAGCGCGCTCGCCACGCAGGCCAGCGCGACGATGAATACATAGACGGTGCCTGCGCGCCGGGTATCGCCGCTGTACCAGGCGAAGGCCAGGGGCGCCACCATCGCCAGCACGATGGCCGAATTGGTCAATCCACCCGCCAGGTTGCCGCTCATGAAGCGGTACACGGCAAAGCCGCTGACGACCACGGCGGCCACGCCGCCAAACGAGAGCAGGATGGCCAGGTCGAAATCGCTGCGCAGTCGCGCCAGGGTGCCGGATTTTTCCAGTCTGGCCGAATGACCTGCGCCGGGCGCCGTCATGGAGGCCCTCCCGAGTCGGGGCGGAGGCCCCGCTTCAGCGCCATGATGCGCGCCGCAACCCGCAGCGCGCAAATCGCGGCGTTGCGGTGGATCGCCGCTGCCGGCGGCTGCCCGAAAATTGACCGCAAACGACTGGCGTGGGCCAGATCAGACTTCCGGCACTTCGCTGATAATGGCTGTCTGCCATTCAAGGAACCCGCCGCATGCAGCTCAAGCTCGCCACCTGGACCGATGTCGAGTCCTATCTGGGTACCTCCACGGGCATCATCGTGCCGATCGGCTCAACCGAACAGCACGGGCCGAACGGGCTCATCGGCACCGATGCCATCTGCCCGGAAACGCTGGCCCACGGCGTCGGCGAAAGGCTCGGCGTGCTGGTGGCGCCGACGCTGTCGATCGGCATGGCGCAGCATCATCTCGGCTTTCCCGGTTCGATCACGCTGCGTCCGAGCACCCTGATGGCGGTGGTTCGCGATGTGGTGCAGTCGCTCGTCGTGCACGGCTTCAGGCACATCTACTTCCTCAACGGCCACGGCGGCAACGTCGCCACGGTGCACGCGGCCTTCGCCGAAATCCATGCCGACAACAGCCTCGCCGGGCGCAGTGGCGAACTGCGTCTGAAGTTGGCCAACTGGTACATGGGCAGGCGGGTACAGGCGATTTCCCGCGAGCTGTTCGGCGATGCCGAGGGCAGCCACGCCACGCCGTCGGAGATTTCACTGACCTGGCATGCCTATCCGCAGGCGGCCCGGCCGATGACGCTTGAGCCGCGCCGCGCACCGAACGGAGCTTTCGGCGACGCTACCGACTACCGCCGCAGCTTTCCCGACGGCCGCATCGGATCCGATCCGTCGCTGGCCAGCGCGGAAGCGGGAACGCGGCTGTTCGAAGCCGGCGTAGACGACGCCAGCGAGGACTATCGCGCTTTCCTCAGCAACGACTGATCGCTGTTCATTCGGGTCCACGTACGGGGTTACCACGCGAACGTCGGCAACCGCAGTAGAATGGTCGCGATTGATTCGGGCCAGGAGCCTGGACACTGGACACTGGAAGCACCCCGAAGCGACGCGCCGATATCGCCCTCTACAGTGGTGTTGTAGCCGGAGGACTTCTACCGACCCGACTTCTGGAATGGCGCGAGTCTCCTGGCGATTCCGCGGAATGGTTCAGGGGCACGGTACGCTGACTCTGTGGGGAACTGCCCTTGAAACGGCCGCTCGGCGGACAGGAGCAAGCGCAGACAGAGGAAGTCGAACGTCTTCGCGGCGCGCTTCGCGAGCGTGAGATCCTGCTCGACCTGTCGGCGAATCTCGCCGCGGGTCTGCTCAGCCAGAGGGATCCTGTTGCCGCCATCGAGGGCGCACTCGCCGAACTCGGCAACGGTACCGGGGTCGACCGGGTCTATCTTTTCGAGATGCGAGATGACGCGGCCGGGCGACGCTCGCTGGCCGACCAGATCTTCGAGTGGGTCGGCGCGGGCATCGAGCCGCAGATCGACAACCCGCAGCTGCAGGGACTGGCTCTGGCGGACATCTTCCCGCGCTTTTTCGCAGCGCTGGCCGCCGGGGACGGGATCAGCGGCGACATCGAGTCTTTTGGTGCCGCCGAACGCGCGGTGCTCGATCCGCAGGGCATTCTGTCCATCCTGATCGTGCCGGTGATGCTTGAGGGGGAGTTCTGGGGATTCCTGGGATTCGACTCGGTGCGCAGCAAGCGCATCTGGTCCAGGGTGGACATGGGCGTACTCAAGGTCGTGGCCGCCACCCTCGGTGCCGCAGTCCAGCGCCGCCGCGCGGAGGACGAGCTGCGTCTCGCGGCCAGCGTCTTCGAGGCCACCCGCGACGCCATTGTCATTGCCGATCGCGACGGCAACATGATCAGCGTCAATCAGGCCATGCTTGCCACCAGCGGCTACAGCCGCCAGGAGATCATCGGCCAGCCCTGGACCCTGCTGGTCGATGCCGACGAAGCGGCGCACCTCGTCGACACCGTGGAACGCGCGCTGCGCGAGACGGACCACTGGCGCGGCGAGTGCAGCGGACGGCGCAAGTCCGGCGCAGCCTATCCGCAGTGGGTCAGCGTGAACGCCATCACCGACGCCAGGGGTCAAGCCAGCCGCTACGTCGTCGTGGCCACCGATATCAGCCAGATCAAGGCCACCGAAGCGCGCCTGGATTTCCTCGCTCACCACGATGCGTTGACTGACCTACCCAATCGCCGTCGCGCGCAGCGCGTGCTGCAGCAGGCGGTCGAGCGTGCGCGTCACCGTGGAGGGCGCCTGGCAACCCTGTTCGTCGATATCGACCGCTTCAAGGGCGTGAACGACAGCCTCGGCCATCCGCTAGGCGATGAACTGCTGATGCAGGCCGTGCAGCGCCTGCGCGCACGCCTGCGCGGCGAAGATCTGCTGGCGCGCTTCGGCGGCGACGAGTTCCTGGTGGTCCTGGAAGGACTCAACGACGGCACCCAGGCGATGGCGGTTGCCCAGGACCTGTGCCAGCGCATGCGTGATCGCTTCGTGCTGTCCAGCGGCGAGGTGTTCGTCGCCGCCAGCATCGGCATCTGTCTGTACCCCGACCACGCCGGCGATGCCGAGTCGCTGGTGCAGCGCGCCGACGTGGCGATGTACGCCGCCAAGCAGGCCGGTCGCGACCAGGTACGCGTCTACAGCGACGACATGGGCGCTTCAGCGCGTGACGCGCTGGCGCTGGAAGGCGGCATCCGCCGCGCCCTCGACGATGGCGGCCTGCGCCTGTACTACCAGCCGCGCATCGAGCTGGCGACTGGGGCGGTGACCGGCGCCGAAGCGCTGCTGCGCATCGATGACGGCCGCGGCGGGCTGTTGCCGACCGCTGCCGCTATTGCGCTGGCCGAGCGCATCGGACTGATCGTGCCGATCGGCCGCTGGGTGCTCGACGAAGCCTGCCACCAGGCTCGGGCGTGGCAGGCGAAAGGCTTTCCGGCGCTGCCGGTGGCGGTCAACGTTTCGGCGCGACAGTTCTATTCCGACGACTTGCTGAACACCGTCGATGAAGTGCTGACGGAAACCGGTGTCGCGCCCTCCACTCTGGAGATCGAGCTGACCGAGAGCGTGCTGATGGATCGACCGGAGGATGCCGGCAGGGTATTGCGCAGCCTGCGCGACCGCGGCGTCGGGCTGGCGCTGGACGACTTCGGCTCCGGCTATTCGAGTCTGTCCTATCTGATGCGTTTCCCGGTCGACCGTCTGAAGATCGACCATGAGTTCGTCGCCGACCTGCCGCACAACCCGCGCGCGGCTGCCATCGCCGGTGCCATCGTCGACCTCGCCCATCGCCTCAAGCTGCGCGTTGTGGCCGAGGGCGTGGAAACGGTGGAGCAGAAGGACTTTCTGCGCGCGCAGGGCGTCGATGACGCCCAGGGCTACCTGTTCAGCGCGGCGCTCGCCGAGCAGGCCTTCCTCGCCTTTCTCGCGCGGCCCGCGTAGCGGCCAGAATTCCGACCCGCGAGCCGTCGCCTCAGCGAACGCCCATGCGCCGCAACGCGTCCGGGCTGAAGGTGGTCAGCGGCAGCGATTCCATGTACTCGAAGCGGCCCTCTTCGTTGGTCAGGCCGAGTGCGGCGTAGCGGCCGCTCTTGAGGTCATAGACCACATCGACGCCGGGACGCATGGCCGGTATCTGCGGGTACACCAGGGTGTGGATTTCGCCGAGCCGCCACAGCGTGCCCTGGGCGTCCCAGTGGTCGGCCATCAACACCTGGAAGCTCTGCGCATCGACGTACATGCGACGCTTGGCATAGATGTGGCGCTGCGCGGTCTTCACCGTACCCTCGATGATCCACACCTCGTGCTCCTCGTAGCGCAGGTGCTCGGGGTTGAGGTGGCCGGCGTGCGTGACGTCGGCATAGCGCAGGTCGCCGCTGACCAGACGGTAGGCGTTGTAGGGCACCAGCATCGGGCGCTTGCCGATCAGCTCCCAGTCGTAGCGGTCGGGCGAGCCGTTGAACATGTACAGCTGGTCGGCGGTGCGCAGCCCGTCGGAAGCCTGACCAGGGTTGTCATAGGCGACGTTCGGCGCGCGGCGCACCCTGCGCTGCCCGGGATTGTAGGTCCATGCCAGTCGCGGCTGCTGGCTCTGGTCCAGGGTCTCGTGCACCAGCAGCAGGGTGCCGGCGAGCTGCGCCGGGGCAGACACCGCCTGGATGAAGTACTGGATGACCGCCTCGCCGTCGTAGTCTTCCGCCTTGTAGCGATCGAGCACGGTCTCGGTGACGCGGATCGGCGTATAGGCACCCGACGCGGTGACATTGGCCTGCATGTAGGTGCGGGTCCACGCCTTTCCGCGCCACGCCAGCTTGTGGTTCCACAGCACTTCCAGCGCGCTCTGCGGGTCAGGGAAGGGCAGTCCGCGGCGTGCGCCGACCACGCCGTTGCCGTCTTCGGTGAGGCGCGCGTTCTCGGCGTTGGCGCGGGTCGCTTCGTGGAACCAGTCAGGCGCGGTATAGGCCGGACGCGATTCGTAGACGTTGAGAAAGAAGGTCGGGTAGCGTTCGAGCATGGCCTTGTGGCCTTCCGACAGGCGTTCGCCGTGCTCGGCGGCATTGCTTGCATCGATGCGCAGCAGCGGTTGGTCACCGGAATGCGGATCGGCCGGACCACCGCGCGCCGCCGCGCTGTGGGCGCCGGCGCAGCCAAGCATCGTGCACAGCATGATCGAGAAGGTCTTGAACAACGTAGCCATACAATCACCCCCCAGGTGGCATCAACATTCCACTAGCGTACTGCACTTGTCCGACCTCAGGCGGCCTGTTCCTCCACGCTGTACAGATGCACGTCGCGCTGCGGAAAGGGAATGCTGCAGCCGCCGGCCTCCAGACGCGTCTTGATCGCTTCGATCAGGTCGCTGCGTGTCGGCCAGTAGTCCGAGGTCGCCACCCATGGTCGAACCACCAGATCGACCGAGCTGTCGCCCAGGTTGTCGACCAGGATCATCGGGGACGGCTCCTTGAGCACGCGCGGCTCGGACTCCAGTACCTCGACGATGATGCGCTTGGCGGCGGGAATGTCGTCTGCATAGCTGATGCCGATGTTGAGGTCGATGCGGCGCTGCTCGCGCGCGGTGAAGTTGACGATGCTGTCGTTGGCGACGCTGCCGTTGGGCACCGAGATCACGCGATTGTCCGGTGTGCGCAGGGTGGTGTGGAAGATGTCGACGCGCTCCACCGTGCCGGACACGCCGCCGGCTTCGACGAAGTCGCCCACCTTGAACGGGCGCAGCGAGATGATCATCACCGCTCCGGCGATATTGGAAAGCGAGTCGCGCAGCGCCAGCCCGACCGCGAGTCCGGCCGCCGCGAGCACGGCGAGCAGCGAGGTCACAGGAATGCCGATCATGTCCAGCGCGGCAATGGCGACGACGGTGGTCAACAGGACCAACACCACGCGCCGGAAAAACACCGCCAGCATGACATCCATGCCGGCACGCCCGGACAGACGTTCGACGCCACGCGCGGCGAGATGGGCCAGGCGCCAACCTGCCCAGAGCACGACAAGCGCCAGCAGCAGGCGCAAACCCCAGGCCATGGCGGCCTCCATCCAGGCGCTGGAAAAAAGTACGTCGCGGAGTTCGTCAAGCATGGCGGGTGTCCTTGGGTTTCGGGCGATCGAATACCCTAGCAAACCACGCATCGCGGGCTGCTATCCTTGCCCCGCACTGAAACGGAAATCCCATGAGCGAACTCCTCGACTGCGTACAGGTGGACACCGGCGCCGATGCGCGCTGGACCGTGCTGTGGCTGCATGGTCTGGGCGCCGACGGCCATGACTTCGAGCCCCTGGTCCCGGAGCTGGTGCGACCGGGCTGGCCGGCGCTCCGCTTTCTCTTTCCGCACGCCCCGGTACGCCCGGTCACCGTCAACAATGGCATGCGCATGCGCGCCTGGTACGACATCACAGGGATGGAGATTGCGCGCGGCCAGGACGAGGCCGGCATTCGCCAGTCGATGGCGCAGGTCGAAGCGCTGATCGTCAGCGAAAGCGACCGCGGCATTGCGCACGACCGGATGATTCTGGCCGGCTTCTCGCAGGGCGGCGCGATTGCGCTGGCAGCTGCAGTGCGTCGCAATGCGCCGCTGGCCGGCGCGGTGGGGCTCAGTACCTATCTGCCGCTGGGCGCCGAGAGCGCCGCGGAGTCCACTGCCGAAAGCCGCGCCACGCCGGTGTTCCTCGCCCACGGCGCACAGGACCCGGTGGTACCGCAGACGCTCGGCGAGCGCAGCCGCGACCATCTTGTCGAGCTTGGCTACCAGGTGACCTGGCGCAGCTACCCCATGCAGCACTCGGTGTGCGCCGAGGAGATCCGCGATCTTGCCGACTGGCTCGAACAGCGCTTTCAGGATTCCGACTGACGCAGCCCCATGGCTGCCGGACTTCTGCGCCCTGCAGGTACTGGGCGCAGTGCTGCTCATGGCGCAGCTGGTGGTGCTGGTGGTGCTGCTTGCGCCCAGTGCGCAAAGCCTCGCCTGGTTCTCGGTGACGCAGCTTGCCGCGGCCAGCTTTCTCGCCTATCTGATCGCACTGACCAGCGCACTGCTGCTGTGCAGGCTGCGCCCGCTGCTGCTTCGGCTGGGGCCGAAATCCGGGGCGCTGGTCGTGCTGCTTTCGGTCGCGGTGATGGCGGCGCTGATCGCTGCGCTGTTGCTGTGGATCGATCTGGCGCTGGACACGCGCGTCGCCAGTGCGCCAGGAAGGACCCCGCGCATGGTCGCGCAGACCAGTCTGCTCAGCGTGCTGGTGGCAGCCGCCGCCCTTCGCTACTTCTATGTGCGCGAACAGTGGAGTGCGCAAGTGCAGGCGCAGGCGCGGTCGCAGATGGACGCGCTGCAGGCGCGCATCAATCCGCATTTCCTGTTCAACAGCATGAACACCATCGCCAGCCTGATCCGCATTGACCCCGACGTCGCCGAGCGTGCCGTGGAAGATCTCTCCGACCTGTTCCGCGCGGCGCTGGGCACCGCTCCGGGGCCGGCCACGCTGGGCGGCGAGATCGACCTGATGCAGCGCTACATCGCCATCGAACAGCTGCGTCTGGGTGAGCGCCTGAAGGTGGAGTGGGACGTCGATGCCCTTCCGCGCGAGCTCGAGGTGCCGCAGCTGCTGCTGCAGCCGCTGGTCGAAAACGCCATCCTGCACGGCATTCAGGCGTTGCCTGAAGGCGGCACCGTGAGCATTCATGGTCGCCGCCAGGGACGCATGCTGGAAATCGTCATCGCCAATCCACGCCCCGCGGTCAGCCACGACGAGCCCACCAGCAACCGTCACGCCGTCGACAACATCCGCCGCCGCATCGCCTTCCATTTCGGTGAACGCGGCGCGCTGGAAGCCGATGCCGGGGACGGCTACTATGCGTGCACCGTTCGCCTCCCCATGCCATGAAAGTCCTGATCGTCGACGACGAACATCTGGCGCGCGCCCGCCTGCGTGCACTGCTCGACGGCCAACCCGACATCGAAGTGGTGGGAGAGGCCGGCACCGGCCGCGAAGCGATCGAAAAGGCCGGGCAGCTCGCTGCCGACACCCTGCTCCTCGACATCCGCATGCCGGTGATGGATGGACTGGAAGCGGCGCAGCACCTGGCCAACCTCGACCCCCAGCCGGCGGTGATCTTCTGCACTGCGTACGACGAATATGCGGTGCGCGCCTTCGAGGCGCAGGCGATCGACTACCTGGTCAAGCCGATCCGCCGCGAGCGCCTGCTCGAGGCGTTGGCGCGCGCGCAGCGTTTCGTCGGTGCCGAACGACTGGGAAAGGCGCGCGACGCCATTGACGGCGGGCGCCGCCGCACCCACTTGTGCACGCGCCTGCGCGGCAACCTGTATCTGGTGCCGGTAAACGAGATCAGCCACCTCCAGGCGGAGGACAAGTATGTGGTGGTGAATCACGTCGGCGGCTCGCTGCTGGTCGAGGACAGCCTGAAGAGCCTGGAATCCGAGTTTGCCGACCTGTTCGTACGCATCCATCGCAACTGCCTGGTCGCGCGCGACCGCATCCGCGCGCTCAAGCACCTCGCCGACGGCGGCGTGGTGGCCGAACTGGAGGGCGTCGAAGGCAATCTGGAGGTCAGCCGTCGCAACCTTCCCGGTCTGCGCAAACTGGTCAAGCAGCTTTGAAGCTGACCATCGCCACCCGCCAGAGCGCGCTCGCGCTGTGGCAGGCGGAGCACACCGCAGCGCTGCTGCGCCAGGCACACGCCGGGCTCGACGTGGAGCTGCTGCCGATGACCACGCGTGGCGATCGGATCCTCGACCGCCCGCTGGCCAAGGTCGGCGGCAAGGGATTGTTCCTCAAGGAGCTGGAGCACGCGCTGCTCGATGGCCGCGCCGACATCGCGGTGCACTCGATGAAGGACGTGCCGGCCGCGCTCGATGATGGACTGGAGGTGCCGGTGCTGCTGGAACGGGCCGATCCCCGCGACGCCGTGGTCAGCGTGCATTTCGCCAGCCTGGAAGCGCTTCCGCACGGCGCCCGCGTCGGCACCAGCTCCCTGCGCCGCCAGGTGCAGCTGCGCGCCGTGCGACCGGATCTCGAGCTGCACGACCTGCGCGGCAACGTCGGGACGCGTCTCGACAAGCTCGATCGCGGCGACTTCGACGCCATCCTGCTTGCGGCTGCAGGCCTGGATCGACTTGGACTGTCGGCGCGCATCCGCCAGCGTCTCGATCCGCCAGCGTGGCTGCCGGCGGTGGCACAGGGCGCCATCGGCATCGAATGTCGCAGCGAAGATGGGTGCGTTCGCGAACTGCTGGCGCCGCTGCATCATGCGGACACCGCGCGTCTGGTCGCCGCCGAACGCGCCATGAACCGCGCGCTGGGCGGCAGCTGCGAAGTGCCGGTCGCCGGATTCGCCTGGGTCGAGGACGCACGCCTTCACCTGTCCGGCCTGGTCGGACATCTCGATAGCGCGCGCGTGCTGCGCAGCAGCGCCGCAGCCGGACTTGATCAGCCCGAGGCGCTGGGGGAACGCGTAGCCGCCGATTTGGTCGCCCAGGGCGCAGCCGAACTGCTGCGTTGAGGTCAACGCCGGCACAGGGGTGCCGACCTACTGCAGCCCGTAGGGCGGCATCCCATTCGCCGCTCCCGGCGCACTGAAACCCCACGTCTCGCAAGCGCTTGCTGACAGCTGATCGCTGACAGCTGATGGCTGCTATCCAACGCCCCCAGCTGCACCGCGACTTTACCCGGGCATCCCCGCACCGTATAACGTCCCCACCGACGCACGGGGAAGGGGAAAGCCATGCACACGGTCTTCATCGCCAGCTCCAAGGGCGGCTGCGGCAAGAGCACGCTCACGGTCAATCTGGCCACCGCGCTGGCGCGCAAGGGGCGACGGGTGCTGATCGTCGACGCCGATCGCCAGGGTTCGGCCAGCGCCTGGGCGGCGCTGCGCCCGGAGTCGGCGGTGCCGGTCGCGCTGCTGCCCCTCAAGAAGCTCGGCAGACTGGAGGAGCTCGGCGCACCGGACGGCACCGAGATCCGCATCGTCGACACCGCCGCCGCACTCGGTGGCGACGAACTCGCCGAGGTGGTGCAGCGCGGCGACGCCGTGGTGGTGCCGGTGATGCCCTCGCTGTTCGATCTCGATGCCGTAGCAGCCTATCTCGACGAACTCATGGCGCGCGGCCCCTTGAAGTCGGGCAAGGCGCCGGTGGCGCTGGTCGCCAACCGCATCAAGGAGTTGACCCGTGCCGGACAGATGGCGCTGGACCGACTCGCGGCCCTCAAACCCCCGCTGGTGGCGAAGATCCGCGACACCACCGGGTATCCGCTGGCGGCGAGCATGGGCAAGAGCCTGTTCGACTACGAGGCGCAGGCGGTCAAGGAGCGCCAGGGCGACTGGACCAGCCTGCTGCGCTGGCTGCGCAAGGCGGAGCGCGGGGGCTGAGGGCTCAACCGTAGCCCGGATGCAGCGCAGCGGAATCCGGGAGTCGCCGGTGTGGTGGCGGCGCGCTTCCCGGATTCCACTGCGTTCCATCCAGGCTACGACCAATAATGGCGCTCGTCGTTCAGAACCCGTTGAACTGGAATCCGCCGTCCACCGCCAGGCACTGACCGCTGACATAGCTCGACGCCGGCAGGCACAGGAAGGCCACCACCGCGGCCACCTCTTCGGGCTCGCCAATGCGTTTCAGCGGCGTGCGCTCCAGCACCTCTTCCAGATAATCCGGATCGGCCAGCACCGGCTCCGAGCGCTGCGTGCGGATGTACCACGGCGCCACCGTGTTCACCCGCACCCCGTCGCTGGCCCACTCGCAGGCCAGGTTGCGGGAGAGCTGGTGCAGCGCGGCCTTGGTCATGCCGTACGGTGAACCGGTGCGCACGTGGTTCATGCCCGACACCGAGCCCAGGTTGACGATGCACGAAGCCGGATGGCGCGTCAGCAACGGATGCGCCAGACGGCACATCTCGAAAGCCGACACCAGGTTGATTTCGATCAGCTCGCGATACTCTGCTTCAACGTATTCCAGAGTGCGCTTGCGGATGTTGGTGCCGACGTTGTTGACCAGCACGTGCAGCTCACCGCCGATGTCGCGCAGCCAGTCGAACACGTCGAGTCGCTGCTCGGCGTCGGCGATGTCGGCGGCAAACGCCAGCACCTCGCGTTCGGGATACAGCTCGGCGATCTCCACCCGCGCCGCCTCCAGCGGAGCCTCTTCGCGGGCCACCAGTCGCAGGTCCGCGCCAAGCGCCGCCAGCTCGTGGGCGCAGGCAAGTCCGATGCCGCGACTGGCGCCGGTCACCAGCACGGTCTGTCCATTCAGTGTCCAGCGGGAATCGATCATGACGGGTGCGCCCGTGGCAGGGTGTCGCTAGCATAGCCGCTCGAACGAACGCGGAGATTCGATGAGCCTGGAATTGCATACCCCGCTGCTCGGCGAGGCACCGAACGCCGGCGAACCCTTCGTGATCTCGCTGCCGCTGACGGTGCATGAGCCGATGTTGTTCGCGCCCGACCTGCAGTTCGTGCTGGAGGAAGCGGCGTCCGGCGCGATCGCCTGGATCGGGCGGCTCGGCGACGAGGTGCGCATCCCGTGGCTGCCGCGCGGCACCTGGTTCGTGCGCTGGCTGACTCCGGCGTTGGCGCTGGCTGCGGGCCGCTACCGGGCGCATGCGGTCGCCATCGGCGCCCACGGCGAGCGCGCCGAGTCCGCCACCGAATTCGAACTTGGCGGGGGTGTCGACGGTGGCACGCTTTCCGGCGCCTGGCAGGTGGAAGCGGCCGAGGACAGCCCGGCGCTGGAGGGGCTCTCCTGGCGTCGACACGGCGACGATGACTTCGCGCGGCGCTTTGACGCCGCGCCGGAAAAGATTGTCGGACAGCTGCTTGTCGACGCCTCTGAACTGCAGGGACGCGTACTGGAGATCGGCTGCGGCGACGGCGTGCTGGCGCTTGGCCTGGCGCTGCGCTGCCGTCCCTTGGCGCTGGTCGGCGTCGATTTCGGCGAAGACTGGCAGCAGCTTCCGTCCATACTCGCCGCCGAGCATGTTCCGGCAGATGCGATGCCCGACAGCCTCAGCTTCCAGCGCGTCGACCAAGGTCCGCTGCCATTTGCCGATGGCAGCTTCGATGCCGTGGTCTGCTGGGGTCCCCTTGGCGCGCTCGACGACGCTGGCGCCGACACGCTGCGCGACGCGCATCGTCTGCTGGCCGATGGTGGCATTCTGTGCCTGCACACCCGCGCCGAACATGCACCGATCAGCGCGCTGGAGCGCACGCTGCGCGCGCTCGGCTTCGAACCGTCACGGGTGGCCATGCGCTGCCGAAGCAGCATCGAATACAGCGCGCAGACGCGCGACCGGTCCATCCCCGACCTTGCCATCGGCGAGGTCTTCACCAGCTGGCGCAAACGCGGAAATCCCTGACCATGGCGCATCGCATCCCTGCACTGATTCTCACCTTGCTGCTGCTGACCGGCTGCGCCGGCGACAGCGGCGATTGCCCGGGCGGCGACTACGTCGCGCTCGGTCGCGAGCACGCCAGCCTCGGGCTGCCGGCCGCGCTGCCCAGCGAAACCTGCACGCCGACGTCTGCGCATCTTGCGGCCTACCTGGACGGACGCAGCGAAGGCCTGATCGCCTACTGTCGCGGCCCGCAGGGCTGGAATGACGGCCTGGTCGGCGATGGCGAGCCCGACCTCTGCGCCGAAGAGACCTTTCCCGACTATGTGCAGGCGCAGCGCCTGGCGCGCGAGCATCGCGCATTCGAACGCGAGGCCGAATCCCTGCGCCGCGAGATCGAATCGCTGCCGGAAGAGGAGCAGGGCAGCAAGCGCCGTCAGCTCAACCGCATCAGCGGCGAAATGGAAGCCATCCGCGGCGTCGCCACCATCCGCGAGTGGGTCGGGCCGCAGGCTCGGGGAGGCGGTTGAACATGCGTGCCTTTGGCGTACTCCTGCTCGCGCTGTGCCTGGGCTGGCCTGCACCGGCGTTCACCGCGGAAGCCGACGAGGCCGAGCTGCGCGCATTGCTCGGCAGCTTTCTGGACGGCGCGTCGCGCAGCGACCGTGCCACCCACGCGCGCTTCTGGGCCGAGGACCTGGTCTACACCAGCTCCGCCGGTCTTCGTTTCGGCAAGGCCGCCATCCTCGACGGCCTCCCGCCCGAGCCCACGCCCGGTCCGGCCCGCTATGGGGCCGAAGACGTGAACGTGCGCATCGAAGGCGACATCGCCGTCGTCACCTTCCGTCTGGTGGCAACCGTCGACGAAGACAGCCGCGACACCTTCTTCAACACCGGCGTGTTCCGCAAGAAGGACGGGGAGTGGCGCGCCTTCACCTGGCAGGCGACGCGCGAGGC